>VXZK01000215.1:3647-4996 GCA_009845545.1 Candidatus Poribacteria bacterium | reverse complement strand
CTCTGCTACCAAGCGCGTCGTGCTGCTACCCTCTGTGAAAGTAGGTGCCTCGTTGACGTTCTGCACATAGATCGTGACGTTGATGCTATCGCTGCCACCATTGCCATCCGAAACAGAGACCGTCACATAGTAGTACCTCTTCGTTTCATAGTCTAACGGTGCTTTTGTTTGTAGCTGCCCTGTTGTGCGGACGATGCTAAACGAAGACGCATCCGTGCCATCGAGACTATAGGTAAGTACGTCCTCGGAATCTGAATCGGTCACAGTAAAAGTAGCACCGATGTTTTGCCCGGAAGCGGTATTTTCTGCGACAAAGCGCTTGGGCCGACTCTCCTCAGTAAAGAGAGGTGGATCGTTGCCTGGCTCGTCTATATCTGTGACAGTGATCGTGACGGCGATGCTATCCGTCAAGTTGCCATCGTCGGAGACATTGATAATAACGGAATAGGAGGTCTTCGATGATTCAAAATCCAGGGCTGCGTTAGTTTGGAGTTGCCCTGTTGTGCTGACGATACTAAACGAGGCTGCATCCGTGCCAGCGAGTGTATAGGTAAGCGTGTCTCCAGTATCCGCATCTGTCGCAGTGACAGGCGTGCCGACGTTTTCACCCGATGCCGTGTGCTCTGCTACCGAGCGCGTCGCGATAGTACCCTCCGTGAATACAGGGGCGGTGTTGTTAATTTCATCTACATCCGTGACGTCGATCGTAACCCAGATCTCGTGCCACGCAGATCCCCAGAACCTGAATCAGAGACTGCAAGAAGGAACCGATAGGAGTTCTTCGTTTCATAGTCTAATGGTGCTTTTGTTTTTATCTGTCCCGTTGTGCGGTCTACACTGAAGGCATCATCATCTGGATTGGTGCCGAAGAGGTCGAAGAGCATATACTCGAGCGTGTCGCCATCTTGATCGGTTGCCGCGACAGGCGCGCCGATGTTTGCGTCGACTGTGTTGCCCTTTGCTACCGAGCGCGTCGCGGTGGTGCCATCCGTGAACACAGGTGGATCATTGCCATCTGTGACATTAATTGTGACGGCGATGCTATCACTCCCTCCCTTGCCATCGGAGACAGAAACGGTGACGGCGTAGGCGTTTTTCGTTTCATAGTCCAAGGGGACACTGGTTCCCAGTACCCCTGTTGTACTGACGATGTTAAACGAGGCAGCATCCGTACCATCAAGTGTATAGATGAGTGTATCATTATCCGCATCCGTCGCAGCGACAACTATGCTGAGGCTTGAGTTCTCTGCTACCGAGCGTGTCATGGTAGCACCATCCGTGAACACTGGAGCGGTGTTGTTAGTTTCATCTACATCAATGATATTGATCGTGACAGCGATGCTATCACT
>VXZK01000215.1:1567-3637 GCA_009845545.1 Candidatus Poribacteria bacterium | reverse complement strand
ATCGTGACAGCGATGCTATCACTCCCACCATTGCCATCGGAGACGGAAACGTTCACCGAGTAGGACGACTGGGTTTCATAGTCTAACGCTGCACTGGTTTGGAGTTCCCCCGATGTGCTGACGATACTGAACGCTGCCGCATCTGTGCCACCCAGCGTATAGATGAGGGTATCTCCAGTATCCACATCCGTTGCAGCCACGGTGCCGATGTCTGTACCGGATGCCGTGTTCTCTGCGACAGAGCGCGACGTGCTGGTGCCCTGGGTGAATACGGGTGCCTCGTTCACGCCTGTGACGTTAATCGTAACTCTGATATCGTCACTTTGACTTCCAGCGAAGACCAAAAGATTAAGCCGATAGGAGTTCTTCGTTTCATAGTCCAACGCTGCCTTTGTTTTTATCTGCCCGGATGTGCTGTCTATACTGAAGGCATCGTGATCCGGGTTGGTTCCGAAGAAGTTGAACATATACTGGAGCCTGTCCCCATCCTGATCGGTTGCTGCGACAGGCGCGCCGATGTTTACCCCGGCTGCGGTGTTCTCCGCTACCGAGCGCGCCGCTGTGGTGCCATCCGTGAACACAGGCGGATCGTCTATGTCTCTGACGTTAATCGTGACATCTATGCTGTCACTGCCACCCTTGCTATCGGAAGCAGAAATGGTGACGGCGTAGGATGTCTTGGTTTCATAGTCTAATGCATCACTGGTTTGGAGTTGCCCGGTCGTGTTGACGATACTGAACGAGTCCGCATCCGTGCCACCGAGCGTATAGGCGCGGGTATCACTATCCACATCTGTTGCTGCAACAGGCGTGCCGATGTTCGTGCCGGCGGCGGTGTTCTCCGCTATGGTGAGCGTCGTGGTAGCACCATCCCGGAACGTAGGCGCATCGTTCGCGTTTGTGACGTCAATCGTAACGCTGATAGCATGCCCACCAAGCCCACCTGAATCGAAGACCATAAGATTAAACTGATAGGAGTTCTTGGTTTCATAGTCTAACGGTGCTTTTGTTTTTATCTGCCCCGTTGTGCTGTCTATACTGAAGGCATCATCATCTGGATTGGTGCCGAAGCGGTCCCGGAACATATACTGGAGCCTGTCCCCATCCGGATCAGTTGCAGCGACAGGCGTGCCGATGTTTGTGCCGGCAGCCGTGTTCTCTGCGATGGTGCGCGTGGCACTGCTGCCCTCAGTGAAGCTGGGGAGTTCGTTGACGTTGGTGACAGTGATCGTGACGGCGATGCTATCACTCCCACCATTGCTATCGGAGACAGAAACTGTCACCGAGTAGGCCTTCTTCGTTTCATAGTCCAAGGCTGCACGGGTTCGTAGTTGCCCGGTAGTGGGGACGATACTGAACGAAGACGCATCTGTACCACCAAGTGTATAGGTAAGCGTATCGCCAGTATCCGCATCCGTCGCAGCAACAACACTGCCGATGTTTTGCCCGGTAGCCGTGTTCCAGACGGTGTTCTCTGCGATGGTGCGCGTCGTGCTGCTCCCCTCGGTAAACGTAGGTGGATCGTTGCCTGGTTCGTCTACATCTGTGACAGTGATCGTGACGGCGATGTTATCTGTCAAACTGCCATCGGAAGCAGTAACCGTCACGGAATAAGATATCTTCGTTTCATAGTCCAAGGCAGCGTTTGTTTGGAGCTGCCCGGTAGTGCTGACAATGCTAAACGCTGCTACATCCGTGCCACTCAGACTATAGATAAGCGTATCGCCATCACGATCTGTCGCAGCAACAGCACTGCCGATATTTTGTCCCGATGCCGTGTTCTCTGCTACCGAGCGCGTCGTGCTGCTGCCATCCATGAAGCTCGGTGCTTCGTCGTTGACGTTGGTGACAGTGATTGTGAGCAGGATTACATCTCTGCTACCTTGGCTATCCGTCACGCGGACGGCGAGATCGGTGTAAGTCTTCTTGGTTTCATAATCCAGGGCGGCATTGGTTTTCACCTGCCCTGTATTCGGGTCAATACGAAACGATCCCGCATCGCCGCGTTGCAGGGAATAGGTCAATGTATCCCCAGTATCCGCATCCGTTGCAGCGATAGGCGCGCCGATG
>VXZK01000215.1:0-1467 GCA_009845545.1 Candidatus Poribacteria bacterium | reverse complement strand
GTTGCAGCGATAGGCGCGCCGATGTTTTCACCGGAGGCAGTGTTTTCTGCTATAGTGCGCGTCGCGGTAGCACCCTCGGTAAAAGTTGGTGCCTCATTGACGTTTGTCACATGAATTGTGGCAGGGATTGCAGTGATACTCCCTTGGCTATCCGTCGCACGGACCACCAGATCGGTGTAAGCCTTATTGGTTTCATAATCCAAGGCTGCGTGGGTTCGGAGCTGCCCAGTATTGGGGTCAATACGAAACATGTCCTTATCGCCGCGTTGCAGCGAATAGGTCACTGTATCGCCAGTATCCTGATCTATCGCTTGGTAGGGAGGGCCAATGTCTATGCCGACTCCGGCGTTCTCTACGATGGTGCGCGTTGTGCTGCTACCCGCTGTGAAACTGGGGGCCTCGTTGACATCTGTGACCTTGATCGTGACATCAATGCTATCCGTAAAAAAACTCTCATCCCGAACGGTAATCCTCACGGAATAAGATGCCTTGATTTCATAGTCTAACGATTTCCGGGTTTGTAGTTGCCCGGTCGTGCTGACGATACGAAACCATTCCGCATCCTCGTTACCACCCAGACTATAGGTAAGTGTATCTCCAATATCCACATCCGTTGCAGCGACAGGCTTGCCGATGTTTACACGTGTGGTGGGGGTATTTTCTGCTACCGAGCGCGTCGTGGTAGTACCCTCGGTGAATGTCGGTGCTTCATTAACATTTGTAACATTGATAGTGACGGCGATGTCGGTGCTACCACTATTGCCATCGTCGGCAGTAACGGTCACCGAGTAGGACGATTTTGTTTCACGGTCCAGGGCTGCGTTTGTTTGGAGTTGCCCCGATGTGCTGACGATGCTAAACGCTGCCGCATCCGTTCCACTTAGTGTATAGGTAAGCACATCGCCATCCTGATCGGTTGCCGCCACCGCTGTCCCGATGTTTTGACCCAATGCCGTGTTCCAGACGGTGTTCTCTGCGATGGTGCGCGTCGTGATGGCACCATCCGTGAACACAGGCGCGTCGTTAACATCCGTGACACTGATCGTGACAGCGATGCTATCACTGCCACCCTTGCCATCGGAAACAGAAACAGTGACGGCGTGGGCGTTCTTCGTTTCATAGTCTAATGCAGCGTTTGTTTGGAGTTGCCCGGTAGTGTTAACGATGCTAAACGTTGCCGCATCTGTGCCACCCAGACTATAGGTAAGGGTGGTATTCGCATCCACATCTGTCGCAGCGAAAGCCGTGCCGATGTTTTCACCGGAGGCGGTGTTCTCCGCAACAGTGAGTGTCGCGCTATTATCCTCGGTAAAGGTTGGTGCCTCATTGACGTTCGTCACACGGATTGTGACGGGAATGCTATCACTGCCGCCGTTGCCATCAGAAACAGAGACTGTCACGGAATAAGACGACTGATATTTCTCAAAAGTGATTGTAAAGCAGTGCTTATCAGGGTTCCTTTGATGT
>VXZK01000380.1 GCA_009845545.1 Candidatus Poribacteria bacterium | reverse complement strand
CTCTCGAAACCGTCCAGACACATTGCGAAACCCGGTAGAGCATGAACGTCCAGAGGGACCTGTTATTGGCGGTTCGCGGAACACTCGCGCCGAGATGGAGGCGGGGATGTCGCCTGCCGAGGTTGCAGAGCATGTCTATAACGCGATCCAGACGGGGACCTTCTATATTCACACACATCCTGAGCACAAAGCATGGATTCGCGAACGCATGGAGCGTATTCTTAAGTAGTTTCTGTCCCAACTCCAGCGGAGTGGTATATCTATAGAAAAGTGTATAGCCACCCTTCCGCACTCCAGCGGAGTGCTATGTGCAATGAAAATTGTCCAAAGTTTAGTAGATTTACAAACCTGAACTAAAAAGCATAGACAATCATGAGAACGAGGTTAGAATAATCAAATGAAACGTAGATTGGAAGTGGAATTAGACTTTATCACAGACTTATCACCGTTGGAGTTGGCATCGAAAGTTGCCCCGCTCGTTCGCGAGGCGATTGATGCGGTTAAAGAATCTTTGGGGGCTGAATTGGAGTTTGATATTTTTCTGATATTGGATGGACACGAGGTTCGTTTTGTGATGGAATCAGTGTGACTTGCACTAAGCACATTTGAGGGTAATTATGATGCGCACTCCTATAACGCGCAATCGCCGCAGAGGTCGACCCGATACGACTCGACAACTCTGAGATCGCAGACTCATACGCCGATTCTAACGCCGATTTCACGTTTATCGAACCCGCTAACCCTAACGCCTGAACAGCCGTTGAGGATGTTTGTGTGCAATCTCATCTGATGCCGAATGTCCTTTTCCAATCATATACATCCAAACATTCGTGCGCCTTCCGTATTCGGAATAGCCTTCTCGGTTTAATTTTAACAGGACTTACGCAGTCCTTTTGCTGGCGAGGTTGAAACCTCGCCAGCGGTGTGTGGGCCGTAGGCATTCACCAGAAATTGCGTAAGTCCTATATTACTACTATCACCTTAACATTACCGTTAGGATTTTTCATCTTCAAAGATGTGTGCAGATATTTTGACTTTCGGTGCGTTTTCTGGATCGTGTCGGTAGTAGTGATCTTCATAAGCGTCTAAAAAGAGTTTTTGGTCCTCTCTTTTTAGTGTCAAAATGAAACCTGCTTTTCCCACATCATTTAGACCTTCATAGTATTGGATTGCGGCTTTTATATTCATTGGTTTGGATGTAATAGATACCGTTTTAGACCTTTGTTTGTCTGCATTCTCTGATAATTTTTGCGAAGATGTCTCGGAATTGGACTATGAACTATTTACTCTGTTGGGACTTCAATCAGGGTTATAGATTCATCTTGCAATCTAGCCTCAGCTTCAGCAATGGCTTCATCCGCCGTCTGATTTTCGTAATAATCAATGACGCTTTGTATACGTTCCTCATCCCAGCCAGGGGGGAATTTGTTTTGTTTCATCGTCTGACTCTCCATCATCCGCTAATCGTGTGGCTCGGTTGTTAGTATCTGTTCAGCCTGTGCCAAACTAACATCATTGTCTGACTGGGGCTGCGGCTTGTCAACAAGTTGATCACTATTGAGATGTTTGAAATGCTGTTGTAAGAACCCAACATATCCGTACACATGAAGCTTGTCGGCAAGGATCTTCAGTCCGAGTTCATAGATTTCGATATTGGTGAGTTCTAATAAACCCTTGCGCCATGCAGCGATCCGTTCGGTTTTGATGCGTTCTTCCTCTTTTCGCTCCACTTCTCTACGGTGGATACGCTCCACGATCTTGTCAATACTGGGCTGATCCTCCAACAACTTATGCCGCTCGGCAGTATAATCGTAATTGCTCGGTTTACACTGCTGGAGAAACTTTGCAGTATACGCGGGTCCAAGTTGTTCTGTAAGTTCCTTAATCCCAACCTCATAAAGTTCAAGATTCGTCATCTCTAAAATATCCACTTCCTGTTACCTCCTGTAACCATGTAGCGGGATTTTCGACTTGGATGTGAAGTCGTGTTTGGATCGGTGGATCAAGAAGTCGGCTCAAACAACACGTATCAAGATAAATTTTCCAGAATGGCAAATCAGTTTGCACATGCACGTCCAAAACCTGTTTGTTGAATAATTACCTACACGCAATTATACCATAATACGCGTTCAAATCGCAAATTGTTTCTAATGGACGGGTGTGTGAATATTTTGTCAATTTTTGTCTGAATACAGGTCGAAAATATAAAGCATTCTCACTGCGAAGCAAAATTGGGTCTCCGCGTGTGGGAAACCAAATTTGGGCGAGTGCGCCGCAAATCACGGATTAGGAAATAGGTACCACAGACTAACAGTCTATGCTACAGCAGATACCTGCCACAGACTAACAGTCTATGCTACAGGACCACACTTTATATAATCGCGCGTCAAAAACTTTACATACCCCTGATAGATAGAACATAAATTCCATGAATATACAGAAACATGGTATACTACGACTAACCGAATCTAAAAACTTCATACTTCTATTAGGAGCAAAGCATGATGTTCCCAACGATTGAAGCGCAGACACAACTCCAGACACCACCGACATGGGCAGTCCTTGAACGTGAACTGATTGATAAAATCAATGACGCAGCTCCGCAGGTTTTAGAGAAATATACGCGCGCAGATGGTACACTGCTCTGGCCAACAACGCCAGACTTTCAGAGTATAGACGGATTAGACGATGCCTACGAGAGTTTTCATAACTGGCCCCTCTTTTATATGCTCGGTGGAGACACGCAATTCTTGGTCGATGCAGACACCGAATTCGATGTCATCACAAATGATATGACGCGATACGGTAGCGGTCACGGTTACCCAATGGTTGTCAAAGATTATCAACCGGGATATGACTGGTTTCATCAAGGCGAAGGGAACTACCTCTTTTACATGCTCTGCATGGCGGATCCGTTAAATGCTAAGCACATTGAACGGGCAAAACGGTTTGCGGGATTTTTCATGAACGAAGACCCCGAGGCCCCAAATTATGACAGTCAGCACAAAATTATCAAGTGCGCCATGAATGGCAGTAAGGGGCCCGCATTCTGGGCTTTTGCTGGACACCCATATTGGCCCTGGGATGGCTACAATATGCCGTTCTACGATATACCGGGCGGCACGAGTCATGAAGCGGTGCGGGAAAATGAGGTGCTGCGCACGCGTATGGGGCAGCGCATCCGTGAACGGCAAGGTGTCGGGGATACTGTTGTCAACCTCGCTGCGACAACCCTTGCAACCAATGCCTATCTCCTAACCGGTGAAAATAAATACAGCGAATGGGTTCGGGAATACGTCGATGCGTGGATAGAACGCACAGCCGAAAACGGTGGTATCGTTCCAGACAACGTCGGACTTACTGGCAAAATTGGCGAGCACATAGACGGCAAATGGTATGGTTCCTACTACGGTTGGAGTTGGCCGCATGGGTGGCATAGCGTCGGTCAAGCCGTCAGTATCGCTGGACAGAATGCGGCATTGCTCTGGCGAGATTTGGGGTTCCTCGACTTTCCGCGCTCACAGATTGACGTTTTAATTCAACAAGGGATTGAAAAGGACGATCAACTTTACGTCCCGCAGAAGTATGGTGATCCGGGCAGGGTCAACTATGTCCCCGGTGCTTGGCTGCAATATCCGATAACAAACGAGGACGGCACGGCTCTGCAAGTAGACGGCTGGTTTGAATTCATGCCGATGCATCCGTCTGATGTGGCACATCTTTGGGCAATGTCCATGGATGATGCTGATCAAGACCGCGCGGAGCAGATTGCTAAAAAGACAGGGTCTAAATTTGACATCAACGCGTGGCATCATACGAAAGATAGTGGTGGACGTGATGGCGGGTGGTTAGCGTATATGCGAGGCGATTATCCTGAATATCCAGAAGCGATTCTTAACCACAACCTCTCCCAAGTTGAACAACGACTCACCTACATGGAAAATGATGAGGAAGATCCAGCAGGATACGGAGACGCTTATTTCCAGAGACGCAACCCCGTTACATGTGAAGGACTTGTTCAGCTCACGTGTGGCGGTCCTTTACCTCACTACAATGGCGGATTGTTTGTGACGCGGGTGCGGCACTTCGATCCACAAGAGAAACGACCAGGACTCCCGTCCGATGTCAGTGCGTTGGTTACCAAGCTGACAGCGGATACAACGGAGTTGCAGCTTGTCAATCTTAATAAAACAGCATCAAGGGAGGTAATTGTGCAGGCAGGTGCGATGGGTGAGCATAACTTCACTTCAGCACGCGTCAATGCCGGTGAGGCGGTGCAAACGGTTCCAGTCAATGGCATGTATATCTGCGTACAACTGCCGCCGAACACAGAGATTGATTTGGAATTGGGGATGGAACGTTTCGTGAATGCGCCGTCATATAGGCATCCGTGGTAAGAAGATATTTCGTTCTAATCTTGTGGTTCTACTTTGCTCTCCTGTTCAGTATGTGTGGTATCAGCATTATCCTCCGGTAGAGACTGCTGAAACAAGGTGATATGCTTATTACTGCTGCTTTGTTTGAAATGATGGATAATAAAGGTCGCTAACCCGTAGGCATCAAGTCTATCTGCCAGGATCTTAAGAGCGAGTTCATAGATTTCGATATCAGTGAGTTCTAATCTACCGTCGCGCCATGCCCTGATTCTCTCGTTTTTGATGCGTTCTTCTTTTTTTTGCGCTGCGCTTGCTTGCTGAATCTGCTTTGCCATCGTAGGGATATCTGGGGTATTACCCTGCAATTTGTGTCGCTCAGCAGCGTAATCGTACTCGCGCGGCTTACACCGTTTGAGAAACTGCTCTGTATATAATCGTCCAATCTGCTCGGTAAGTTCTTTAATTCCAAGTTTGTGATAGACCCCGCCCTAAAGGGCGGGGCTTCCGCAAAGTTATGCGAAAGCATTTGTGGATTTCAGAAGCCGACTGGTGGCTTCAACGGAGATGCCTACGATTTTGCCAAGCAAAACAATAGGGCTTACTTCTCCTAAACCAAAGGAA
>VXZK01000094.1:23635-29941 GCA_009845545.1 Candidatus Poribacteria bacterium | reverse complement strand
ATCTAATGAAGTGTAAAAAAATTGCAGCGATCTGCTGTCTAATACTTTTTTCGTTATCCTTCATACCTCCCTTGGTGCCAAACGCGGATGCAGTGGAGGTTTTTGGAATAGATGTAGATCCCGCAGAAGTCGGCAAAGCTGTTATAAATGGTGGTAAATGGGTCTATAACAAAGTGAAGGATTGGATTACCGACTCCGAAGAATGCGGCTCCGAAGAATGCGGCTCCGACGAATGCGGCTCCGACGGTGATGCCGCCGGTGACGGTGACGGTGATGCCGCCGGTGACGGCGATGGTGATGGCGACGGTGATGGCGACGGCGGAGGTAATAAGATTAAGGTTACGATTAAAGCACCACCTGGCACAGACGTAGAGGTGGAGATAATCATTGAGTAACGCGGCCGATCCTCAGTGCCGTTGTGCGTCATGAATCGGTGTTCATGACGCACAACATCAAAGGAGATATATATGATGACTGCACGGACCGTCACAATTGTCGGCATCATCGTTTTATTCTGTATAGGAATATACCTGTACGCAGAATATAGTAACCGGAAATTTGAAGCCTCCCTGCCAGCACCGCCACAACCGCGTGTCGAGGAAACAGACGAAACACCGGCGTTTGTGGAAACTTTAAAAAAGGAAGATACGCCGATGGAGACACCACACGCCACCGCCACTGACACTCCCGAAGAAATAGAGGAAGCATCCGCAGCCGAAACACCCGACACAGAAACGGCACTTGAGGCTTTCGAGACAGCCCTTGAAAGCGATGCCGTCTTCGTCCCTGAAGCGTCGTACGAGATGTCACGAGAAGAAATGGATCAGGCTTTCGAGACAGCCCTCTCTTACACTTTTACGGATATTGATGAGACATACGAACAGCTGGAAGAAGCACTTCGCACAAAATTCGGAGACAGCGAACACATACAGCCGTTTCTCAACGCTTGGAAATCTTCATACTTCATTCTTGAAGAAGTGAAGAATGTATCAGAAACTGGTGGAAATATAGACTATCTGCTTACACAAGTACCCGCTGTCGTTACCTCTCAACTCATTGAAACAACCATCCAGCTCACAAACCTCAGCGACGCAGAGGCTGCCGAGGGACGTGCCATCGTTGCGAATTTGACAGACACAATTGATACGATGGAGATCCTTAACGATACGAAGCCACTTGTTCAAGATGCTCTCCGAAACGGCGACATTACGATCGAAGAAGCCGCCGATTTCTTAGAAGCATTGGGGAACGTAGAAGTGGAAATCGTTACGGAATAATAACCTTCCAATAGGAGAATACCATGATCAAACAAATGTCCGTGTTCCTTTTTTCCGTTTTGATTGTCTTCAGCAGTTCTTCCTGCATTCAGACGAAAACGGATAAAACAAGAACCCAAAGAACAACAATCCGTCAAGGCAACACAGAGGTTGATGTGATTGCCCCGAAGGAATATAGCATATCCGTTTCTCCTGACGGTAAAAAAACAGTGATTACAAATCAGTCCACGGAAACGAAAGTCACTCCGAAAGAGACAGAAGATCCGTCGATTTCCAGCGACTCCATAAAAGCGAAACGGCACGCCTTCATACGGGCATTGATGGGAAAGAAAGAACCGAAAAAGCATTAGATGATTTGTGATGTCAAATAGAGTTGCCTGGGGGCGAAACGGCTTGATTTTCGTGGGAATTTTACTGTTGTCCTGCTGGATACGCATCCAAGGGACCGAAAGGATCCCCGATGAGCAGTTCACCGGAAACGATCCTTATTTCTACTATTGGCAGGCCTCGCTAATTTCCGAACACGGACAGTTACCCGCCCGTGATATGCACCGGTGGTTGCCCCTCGGCAGAGATTTAGGGCAGACGCTGAACCTCTACGGTTACGTCCTCGATTATACCCATAAAGCCGTTTCAGCAGTGTTCCCAAACATCACACTTTATCACGTCTGCCTCTATATGCCGGTCGTCTGCTTTTGTATCGGACTCTGCACGCTCTGTCTCTACCTTTATCACGCATACGATCTGATGTTTTCAATCGCCGCAGGCGTGATCTTGGCAACACTCCCCGGTAGTATAGAACGCAGCACGGCAGGCTTCGGTGACCGAGACGCATTTTGTCTGATGATCGGCATCCTTGCAGTCGTTACCTATCTCGTCTCTCTACAGGCCTCCGACACACCACGCAAACGCCTAATTTGGACACTCATCAGCGGGGTTATTGTTTTTCTGGGTGGTCTGTCTTGGGAAGGTTTTGGCGTGTTCTTGAGTGTCATTATGATTGTGGTGCTTTACCGTTTTTTGACATCTGAAACAGAGGGGGAGTTAGGTCTTTATGCCCTATGGGTGTGCTGCTTTGTCCCGACGCTCTACCTCGCCTCACCCGCTTATCGGAGCGGATACGCCTTCGCTGAACACCTCACTGCATTTATACTTGTGCCGCCTGTCGTCCTTCTCGCGATGCGCGCCATTCGGTATCTGCTTCTTTCAAAAGTAGACCGTCTGCGTCTCCACAGACGCACCGTGTCATTCGGATTGATACTCGCAAGTGTTACGCTTGCATGTGGTTATGTCTGGATACAACAAAACACCTTTGTCGATACCACTGTCCCGATCAGTGACAATCCTGTGATGCAAGCGATGTCAGAACTGAAAACCCCACACTTCAACTATTGGATGATCAGATATGGCAGCGTTTTTATTATCGGGAGTCTCGGTTTCATCTTTATGCCTATTATTTTTTGGAAAAAGCAGGGGGTCGCCTTCTCTCTACCGCTCGCACTCTTTACGCTCTTTTCCTTTTTCCGGCAACCGTTAGATAAACTCTGGGGTGAACCTTTTGGCAACATCCTTTTTGGTATTGCCCTTGTCAGTTGTGCCATCGGGATCCTACTGTTGGCATGGCAGCAAAAAAACGAGGTATCCATTTCTGAAGTCGTTTTTATCACCTTCTGTCTTTGTTTTGTCGCATGGGTCGCACTCTCTCGTGACGCGAAACGCTACGACTTCTTTATCGGTGTACCACTTGCCTTTGGTGCAACATCACTCCTCTATTGGGTTTCCGAAACACTCACGCAACGGCTCAGGCACTCCGAATATGTCACTGACAAGTTTCGAGAAGATTTCACCCCTCTGAAACTCAAAAGAGGGGCTGCCCTGATACTGCTGAGTGTACTGATGTTTCTGCCAGTGCGACACGCACATACCTACCGTTCACTCTATGCGGCAAAACAGATGCGCAACGTAACCCCCGGATATACCCGTGTCAACGCTGCATTCCTCTATATGAAGACATTCCTGGTCCGGAAAGTGCAGTCCAAAGACATCCCGATTGTCGCCGCCCATTGGGGGTATGGCAGCCAACTCAACGTGCTTGCAGGTGTCAAAACCATCATAGACCAAGACACCTATCTCCAAAACTGGATACTTCTCTATAACCGACATGTCCATAACGCCACGTCCGAAAGCGAGGCGTTGGCATTCCTAAAAACCCACAACGTAACCCACCTGATGCTCACAAAAAAGGACCCAAAAGACTCGTTTCTGCGTGGAGAGTTAAGCGAGGCATTTCTTCCTGTCTATCCGAAGAAAAACTTTGCCAATGCGACTGTAAAGATATGGGCAATTGAGTATCCAGCGGACATACAAACTGATCCAAAATACCTCAAAACAGGATTCCCAGAAATCGACGAGAATTTACAACATCAATAAATATGGTAGCAAATATCATCACACTCACACGTCTTGTCTTAACCTTTGTTGTTATTGTTCTGTGTAGCACACGCTACACTCTTGGCATCACGCTCCTCGCAGCGATTCCGATCATTTTCGGCCTTGATGCCGTGGATGGCATCATTGCCCGTAAACGCAACGAGACATCTGAAATCGGGGCAGTCTTGGATAGTGCTGCCGATAGGGTGATTGAAAATACCTTTTGGATATACTTCACTGCTATGGGACTAATACCATTATGGATGCCGATAGTCATCATGACACGCGGCATTTTAACAGATGGCTTGCGACATTACATAACACAAGAAACAGGGCGTTGGGTATCTGTTCTGAAGGAGTCGCGCACAAGCCGAGGACTTTACGGTGGATCCAAAATGTTTACCTTTATGACCCTTATGAGTTCGACCATTTTTAAACTCCCTGTCTTAGAACAAGTGAGTCTGAGATTTGCCATTCTCACCGTAGTTTTCTGTTTGATTCGCGGACTCCCTACAGCTATAGAAATCTATAAAACAATAGAAAAGAAAGAGGCAGATGCAAAACGCTTTCGCCCGGTTCCTCAAAGCGCGGAAAGGCTTACGCGGGGTTCCTCGGTACCCAAGAAAGCCGTTAGATGAAATTCTTGAACTCTTACGGTTTACAAAAGTCAAACCTTACATTCCTCAAGATGTGAGGCTCTTAGATGTTGGTGCTGGTGATGGTACCTTCTTGCGCTATCTTGATGGACATCTCCAGTCTGGAGTGGGTATTGACTCACATCTGACACAAAGCGTTGACTTCGGAAGGTGTCATCTCGTTCCCGGTTATTTCCCATACGACTTCGAGACAAACACAACCTTCGATATCATCACGATGATGGCAGTCGCTGAACACATCCCCATGGATGTCTTTCCAGATGTTGCCGATGCCTGTTGGAAATACTTAAAGCCCGATGGGCAGCTCATCATTACTGTCCAACATCCGCGTGTCGAGAGACTTTTAGATTTACTGAAGGACCTTCAGATAGTTGAGGGGTTCTCTATGCATGAACATTACGGCTTCAAGCCAGACTGCCTTCCCGAGATTTTCAGTCGGTGGAAACTCATTAAAAGAAAACAATGGGGATTCCGCTGTAATAATATCTTTATCTTTGAAAGACCTTAACTGTATTTGACGCATAAGTAACCTGGTATGTAATGTCTATGGAAATGACAGATAATAGACATTAGAGTACTACGGGTTTCGATAAGTGAATGACCTTGGATGAAGTAAAAGCCTTCTTGAGGGTTGCCTATAGCCTAAGCATTGACTTGAAATCGTTGAGGTATCAAAGTAGAGGTTAACCATGAAAAAACTTTTGCTGCTGCACCTATTTTTCTATTTCACCATCGCAGTCCTGTTAGGAGGCATCGTTTTATGGCAATATTGTCCCTTAAGTTGTCTTGCAGATGTGTTAGACAAAGTACCAACTATTTCGGCTACGATAAAAAATACTATCGGTGCTGGCAAAGGTTCCAAATTACAAGTGCCTCTGGCTGTAAAAAAGAAACTTCACCGGCATTCGCCCACCCTTTCTAACTTACCCAACAATCGGGAGCACCACTCGGTTTCCGAAGGCTTTCAAGAGAACGAATTCTACCGGACTATTATTGATAACAACCTATTTCGTCCGCTCGGTTGGACACGTCCGCGCCCAAAACCTATCTATCGTCTCAGCGGAACAGTCATCCCTACAGATGGAAATAAGCCCAGATATGCTATCGTCCAAACAACCAGAAAAAACAAAACACATATCGTCACCATCGGTGAAAAACTGGATACTAACATCACCGTCACCGACATCGAACCGAGAATAGTAATTCTTGACAAAGCAGGACAACAGATAACCCTTAAACTTGAGATATCCCCGTGGCTGAACACCAAAGGATCAAGAACTCACCGAAGGTAACTCGCCAAAGATGACCGGAGAAAATACAGACATGCTTGCAAACACTATCATCTTTTTTTCACCTTCGGCGTGATTACCCTATTTAGGCAGCACTGTACCTTTCCTAACATCTGAGTCTAGTTCCTTAGCTTTCTCAAAATCTGCTTTTGCTGATTCCAGTTGCCCGAGTGCCTCTTTTGCCCGCGCGCGATTGGTGTAGAATCTGGCTTCCTCAGGCTTAATGTGAATAGCACTATCAAAGTCAGCTATTGCGCCCTCATAGTCGCCAAGCACTATCTTCGTAACACCGCGCCTGTCGTACATCCGGGCATCCTTTGGAGCTAACTGTATCACTTGCGTAAGGTCTTCAATCACTGCCCCGTATGACTGCTGTGCCTCTGCTATAGCTCCCTGATTCGCCTTAGATTCACCAAGTCTGAATTGTGCATGCGCTCGATTTTGGTAAGCTCGGATATACGCGGTGTTTAATTTAATAGCTTGCGTATAGTCTTCAATCGCCGCTTCATATAAACGTTGGGCTTTTCCTGTATTCTCGCGAGCAGCCGCGGATTCAGCAAGACGAAACTTTGCATGCCCGCGATTGATATAGGCGGAGATATACTCTGGGTCTAATGTGATAACTTGTGTGTAGTCTTCAATCGCAGCCTTATA
>VXZK01000094.1:0-23535 GCA_009845545.1 Candidatus Poribacteria bacterium | reverse complement strand
CTTGTGTGTAGTCTTCAATCGCAGCCTTATACAATCTTCGGGCTTCCTCCAGATTCCCGTGGGTAGATTCAGCATCTCCAAGGTTGCGTTTGGCAATCCCACGATGAATATAGGGCAAAATCAATGCTGCGTTTAGTTGAACGGCTTTATCTAAGTCAACTATCTCCGCTTTGTAGTTACCGGCATAGTTTTTTATCTCGCTTTGAACAAAGTAAGCATAGGCACGGATAGAATCTCGATTATGCCACTGTCCCAAAGATTCTATTGTATCCGGCTTATCAAGCAACACCTTGAGAACATTTGCGGGGATAGCATAGGTATGAAAATCATCTCCGGAGCTGACAATTCCGATGACCTGTCCGTCCCTATCTATTACAGCTCCCCCACTACTCCCCTTAGGCGCATCAACTTTGAGAAAGAAGTTTTTACCGCTGCCCCCGATGCTCTGTACAGTCCCTTGTGTAACTTTGTATTTTTCGGCTGGGTATCCTACAATAGTAACTGTATCGCCTACCTTAACGGTATCACTATTACCCAAGGAAAACGGCATGCCTTCGCCTGCAAGTTTTAGGATAACGAGGTCATTTTTCACATCGAACGCTACCACACCTTCTACGAACCATGTTGTCTTTTCGTCAGCTGATTCTACGAAAATAGGTCCGTAATCCGCAACAACATGAATGTTCGTCGCAATCTTGTCGGGTGCCACGAAAAAGCCACTCCCATAACCCCTCGCGGTGCCAACTAAACTCACCACACGGACCGTAGAATTCCTTACTTTTTTGGATGCTGAGTCCACTGTCAACACGACTGGTTTTTCGGAAACTATCTGCTGGGGCACCCGTGCACATGAGATCAGGATCCCTAACATTAGTAAACCCAACAAATATTTTCTGTTCGCTTTCATAAATGGACATCCTACCGGTTTTGAGGTCTTTTGCTCTAAGGAATAATATCAGGTCGTCCTTGAATTCGGAATCCAAGCCATCCGGGCTTCATATCTCAAAAATCTTGGCGAGAACACCATTAAATGAAAAACTCTCTAAACCGTTATCGTTCATAATAGATAGGTTCAGCACAGGGTAGAATCACGCTAAAAATCTAACAACTTTATTTCTCCCCAGCGTGAAGCCAATTTGCCACGCGCTTCTACGGGGTAAGGCAGACTCTCCGATTTTACGAACACATCGTCAACAGCGACTTCAACCTCTTGATCAGCAGTGAGATAGATACTCCACCACGGAAATTCGCCTAAGTCGGCGTTAGAGGAGATGTCGTCCTTTTTCCACTCTGTCTTTTCACCCGGATCAACCGTGACTGCCATTTCATGCTTCGCATCGTTCCATTCCAAGCGAAGCGTTCGGAGCATATTCGTGTTTTCAGGAATGTCTTCATAAGAAAACGCCTCCCAACCACCGAGTTGACCGACGGACCCAGAACCGAACACGCCTTTCGGGCCCCAGTTGTGTTGATGACTCGGCGACATACCGAAAACCCAGTTCGGATTTTTCCAGTTCGGTTCCTCGTTGGTGCATAGCGCCCCGAACCAGCCACCGGCTTCGGAGAGTTCAGCGACTTTCACCGTGAATTGGATACCGAGGATGTCGCGCGGTTCCCATCCGAAAACGAGTTTGAAACCTGGATCGCGCCCCCCCGGACTTTTGACTTTCATCTGAAACACGCCATCTTTGATTCCCATCTCTAAGCGGTTTTCAGGGACAAACTGGACCCACTTCGTGCCGAGGCCAGGTATCTGTCCGGGGGTTTCCTCAATTGCGTCTAAATCTCCCTCAAAGTCGTCATACGGTTTCCATTCAGGTGCGGCGAACGCACTGGATAGCGTCAGTGCCGCCAAGATACAGATAAATGATACAGTCTTCATGGGGTACGCTCCTTAATTTGCGTTTGGATAGAAGGCAATGAGCGGAAAAGTGAACAGAGTCATGGAAGTGTGGAGGAATGGAAGACTGGTTAGTTTTCCTTTCTTCCATCCTTCCCTTTTTTATCTGATTAGGAGGTTTGAGAGAGCTGCCTTCCACTCTTCCATTCTATAACTTAAGCGTGCCGAGGTCCCATTGCATAGGCTGGGTTATCGCCAAGGTTTTCGATGAGCCAACCGCGCAACGGCACGTCGTCTTCAGAAGGAACGTAGCGTCCGTTGTTTCGGGTAGCGGCACCGAGCAGCTGACGGCGGATCGGATCGCAGCGTTCATAAAGCGGTTCAACGCTCATCTCGTCCTTGGGACGAATCCAGCGATACCCATAGCCGTAGAAAAGTGCCTTCCGTGTAATCTCGGAGTGGTTCGGGCTGCGCGAGTGCCAAAGTCGTCTATCGAACAGAACAGCGGTTCCCGGCTCAACACAGACCGGCATCGCATCATCAGGCACATCGTCTGCGGTCGCTTCACGGGGATCGCGGCTGATTTCATATTCTGGAACGGACATATCTGACTTTAGATGGCTACCCGGGCGGATATAGAAATTTCCACGTCCGGGTTCAGAGACATCTGTGAGGAAATATGCCACTTTCAGGGACAGACGTGGACGCGGATGCGTCTCCATTTCAATGTTGACACGTCCGCTATCTTGATGCCATTCCAGCCACCCTTCGCCTTCTTCGGCATCTGTCGGTGCTGGCGGTTTGACGTGCATGTGTGCATGGTATAGGTAGATGTTCCATCCCAAGATTCCCCAGACTTTCGGTAATGTCGTTGGCATATCTACAAGATTTAAAAGCGCATCATCGGCACCCAAGAAATCCGACCAACCCCACTGTGAGCCGGGTTTTGCTCTGCCTGTAGCGAGTGCTTTGTTGTACAAGGTGTCTACGGCATATGTGAGGTGTTCCCGCATCTCTGATGAGAGTGCATTGGGGATATACAGGTAGCCTTGTTCTTCAAAATGCGTACGTTCTTCTTCTGTGATTAGGTGAGGTAGATATTTTTCCGGTGCAGCCTCCATACCCATATTAAGAAGTTCGTTCATGGCAATTTCTCCTTGATTGCGCTGCTGTATAGGTGACTGTGTGAGCGGACGCAAAAATTGGACGGATTACCGGACAAACTCATCAAGAAACTCGCGTGAGCGGATTAATCCGTCGGATTCTGCTTCCCACGTGCGCCAGTAACGGTAATCCTCAAGTTCTACACTGACAATACCGTCAAAATCCTCGTCCTCTAACCGTTGTACCACGCGCAGCCAATCCACAATGCCGTCACCCGGAATGGTATAACGCCACCAATCTTCACCGAAACCGCGAGGATTTTGGAAACTCGGTCCCAAATTGCCGTGCAGATAAAGTGCCTCTTCGTCGAAGGCAGTATCTTTCCCGTGGACGTGTTTGACGTAGGCTGCGAATTCATTCAGGGCGCGTAGATAGTCGATACCGATTCTGACAAGGTGTGACGGATCGTAGTTGAGTCCCAAACCCGGAGAGTCGCATTCCGCAAACATCGCACGCCACATTTCTGGGGTGCAGCCAAGGGCGGGATAGTCGGGAGCAGAACCAGGCCATCCTTCAACGGCGATCGTTACATCCTTGGAAGCGGCGAATTCTGCGATAGGCGGAACGGTCTCCTTCCAAATATCAAAGTTTTTTGCCCTGCCGAGACTGGCATCTTCCGGCACGAAGACGCAGAACATGATATGAACGTCATTATCAGCAGCGGCTTCGATAGCATCTCTTGCAGCGGCAGCCCCGGCTTTCTGTTTAGATTTTTTCGCGCTGATCAGGTCTCTGGTACCTGGGAGATCCGCGCTGCCGATAGCAAGACCGGCATCTCTCGCGGTTTGGACAATTTCGGGCGTGACTTCTCCAATATCAACAGCATCAAACCCGTTATCTACACACCACTTGCAGAAATCCGCGAAGGGCAATTGACGGGCTGTGCCGGGAATTCTTAATCCTATCTTCATAGAGGCTCCTCTAATATATATTAGTGCTTTGTCAAGTTTCACGTTATAGGTGATCCTGTTTGTAGTAGGGTAATTCATTGCCCGTTCCTCTCACTGAGAGGCAGTGCGATAAATCACACGACTGCAAACCAGGTTTCCCTTCAGTTTAAGATCGGCAAACGGGATTAACCCAAAATCTATCTATAAGCCAATACTCTCCGTCCTTTATACTTTTAATTCTCTCTACGACGCATAGATTCAGTCTCTGTCAGGCCCCAACCTTGTGCTTGCCCTGTTGGACTGCGTCTCGTTACGTAGATTCACCTTTCGCCCTCTAACTTCCGAAGAAGCGACGCAACAAGCCAGCCTGAATTTTCCCAAGTATCATACGTACCAACCGAGCGTGAGATATCAGCCTGTGAAAGTTCTTCTACATTGGAAAGTGCATCTAATATAGCCTCTTCAACATAGAAGATACCAAGGCGTATAGTCTGTTTTGGGGTCATATCTAAATCCTTCTTTAAAAACTCACAATAACTAGTAGTCTTTCAATGTTGAACTTGAGGAAAATCGGTTCGTAGTCGTGCGATTTATCGCACGTCCACAAGTCAAAAACGGGCAATGAATTGCCCTACTACAAACCTAATTTACCCATAAACTCAACTTTGAAGCACTACTAGTAGTCTGTCTACATTCAAATGACCGGTAAGCTCGGTTCGTAGTCGTGCTATTCATCGCACGGAAACCCAAGGCGCAATGAATTGCGCCACTACGAACCATTTATCAGTTTAGATGTGATAGAACATTGGGTTTCAGATATTACTATCTATATCTCATCAACGTTTGAAGTGCTTCCTTAGCTATTTTTTTAGCGGTTTCATCACCAACCTGTTCAGCAATGCTCAGTGCAATTCTAAAATCTTGTTTTGCTTCCAAAGTGAGATTCAGTGAGGCATACGCTAGGCCTCGACTGATGTAGGCGTGGACATGGTTAGGTTTGAGTTGAATAGTTTTGTCAAAATCTACGATGGCGACTAGGTGTTTTTTCAAATCTGCCTTTGCGGTACCTCGTCTATAGTATGCTTCGGCAAGATCAGGATTAAGTCGTATAACCCTGTCAAAGTCTATGATAGCCTCGGAGTACTGCTTAAGGTTTGCCTTCGCAATACCTCGATAATAGTACGCCTCGGTATCATCAGAATTGAGTCGTATAGCTTTATTATAATCAGCAATACCGGAAAAATATTGCTTGAGACTTATCTTTGCATTACCCCGACTGACGTAAACATCAGCACGATCAGGCTTGATTCGTATGGCCTTATCAAAATCACTGATAGCAGCATTATACTGATTCATTAGGACTTTTATACTTCCTCGATATATGTATGCATCAACATAATCTGAATTTAGCCGGATTGTTATATCGAAATCTGATATAGCAGCGAAGTATTTCCCCAGAGCGCCCTTCGTAATTCCCCGACGAAAGTAGGCTAATTCATAATCTGGATTTATTTTGATTGCCATGTCGAAGTCAACTATGGCTGCAATATGTTGCTGTAGATTGATTTTTGCATTTCCACGGGCGATGTAAACGCTGAATAAGTCTGGTTTAAGTTGTATAGCCATGTCAAAGTCAGCAACAGCACTAAAGTATTGCCCTAGTTTTGCCTTTACAAGACCTCGGTTACTATATGCTTCGGCTAAATTGGGTTTAAGCTGTATAGTCTTGTCATAATCAGCAATTGCAGCGAAGTATTGCTCTAAGAACATCTTTGCGAGGCCTCGGTTATTGTATGCTTTGGCAAAGTCAGATTTGAGTCGTATAGCCTTATTATATTCTACAATTGCCTCTTTGTACAATTCCAGCGCATACGCTGTATTACCGCGCAGAAAGTGCGTTTCCGCAGATATTGATTGGTTCTCTTGCGTTAAAGGCTGTACTGCCTTAGACTGGACAAGCAGGGATTTAAGATAATTCGACGGAATTGCGAAATTGAGATTCTGACCACCTTCAATTGTCATGTAGGAAATCCCAATAACTTCTCCCTTATCGTTCAGTACCGGACCACCACTACTCCCCGGGGAAACTGGTGCTGTCATCTGGAGACGTTCTTTCGTGTCTGTATTGCGGCGACTGCTTATAATACCATTCGAGAACGTCCCTTCCAAGCCTTTTGGATTCCCCGCCACGTATACTGTCGCTCCTATCCTGATACTATCGCTATTTCCGAGAGGAAGAGGTTGGCTCGGGAGCAACTTTCTATGAATTTCCGAAAGTTGTGGATCGTTCGGAAAGATCACAACTTTTAGGAGTGCCAAGTCGTTTGCCTTGTCAGTTGCTGTGATGCCTTCAATGACGTATTTCGTGTATTTGTTGCCAATCTCTTTTGCAGTGCCGCTTGCTGCTCCCTCAATAACATGAAGATTCGTGGCAACCAAATTTTCCTGGACGAAGAACCCACTTCCAAACCCAACAGTTGTGCCATTTGTATCCTTCATTTCCAAAAATACCGTTGCCGCTAATGCTTTTTCGGCGATCTGTTCTGCAGTCTGAACAGATATCGCAGTTGAGACGCTCAGCAATAGGAGCACTGCAAAGATTAAACACTTTGTTGTCTCTCGCACCCTATACACTAACTTTTCATTCTGTTTCATAGATACTTCCTTTCGCGTTCCATAATAAATGAATTTCCCCATGAAACGTAAGATATTACACACCACTGACGAAATTAGGGCACCTGACCTGCAGAAAGGCTGTGCAAAGCCTATTAAAATCCCATCAAACCGCAGCAGCGTCGGCATACGGGCATAGGCCCGTCATTGCTTATGGACTGCCGGAACTTCATTGCCTTCTGATTATTCCACATATCAACGACCTTGTCTGTCTTGATATTGCCGATGATATAGTCGTGGTAATCACGGCAGAGGCTAACATCGCCATTACTGTCGATCTCCATTGTCATGTAGATACTGACACACTGGTTGTAGCCAAAGGTGTGCTCATGATCGGTGTAATAACGTTGGATTTCGCCTTTTGTATTGAGTCTCGGCATCATGATGGGTGGGCAACGGCGTTGTTCATTCGAGAGATTTTCCATCTCTTCAAAGCGATCCAATATTACGCCGTGATCAAAGTCTTTCCACGTTCCGATCCAACCGTAATGCGTTTGCGGTTTGAAACCGAATCGGTTCTCAAATTCTTCCGTGTGTTCTTGCGCGGAGTGCGAATCTATCCACCATGTGAGATAGAAGATTTGCGCATCGGCGTATTGGCTGGTGAACTTATAGAGATCTACGACCTCATCTATGTTATACATCGTGACGCAGCTCAGCGGAATTATATACGGGAATGCGATATTCCGTTTCTCTTTTTCTGCGCTCAATGTTTCCAGAGCCGCTTTGACATCCTTGAAGTTGTCATAGTTTTCGGATACCCCCGGACGTTGCGTGTTGTGAATTTCCTCATTCGGGCCATCGACACTCAAGTAGATAATTTTGCAGGTTTCCAAAATATCGTCGGCACGCCTTGCGATATTCGTCGCGTTGCTAACCAGCGATATAGGCATCCCTTTCTCTTTGATGTAGTGCATCAATTCGATAATACCGGGATAAAGCATCGGTTCGCCGCCCCAGATATACCAAACAGGGGACCAACCCTGATCAACAATCTGGTCAACGAGATCTTTATAGACTTCGACAGGAACTTCGCGTTGTTTGAGTTCTTTGAGGGATTGCCCGAGAAGGTAGCCATTATCACCCCACTGCCCGCAAGAATGGCAACGGAGGTTGCACATATCGGTAATTCGGAGGCTTACCAATTGAATAGCGTCGCCTTTGCCGTGTTTCGCACCGAGCGGGTGTCGCCAGTTGAAACTCTCTTTGGCGAGTTGATAACGCATGAACTTGCGCGAAGTCCCCCAGTCCTCCGACATGGCGGTGGCAAGTTCATTAACAAGAAATCTTGATGAGATTCGACTTCGTAGTGCCATTAATGCTCCTTTTATTCGTTATCGGTTGTTAGTGTTAGCAAGTGAAAGAAGTTTCAAAGTGTTCTAAAGTTATGAAGTTATCAACTGGACGGATTTCTCAACTTTAGCAACACTTTACTGGACTTTATGAACTTCTTTACCTGAAAACTGACAACTAACCACCAATAACTAATTTAGGATTCGTCTTCTGATTTTACAAGTGTGAGTGCCGCGGAATTCATGCAGTAACGCTTGCCTGTTGGCGGCGGACCGTCATCGAAAACGTGCCCGAGATGCGCGTCGCACCGGCTACAGACGACTTCGGTGCGCGGCATGAAAAATATACTACGGTCCGATTGCGTCGCGATAGATTCCGGAGAGATAGATTCCCAAAAACTGGGCCATCCTGTCCCTGAATCAAACTTGGTTTCGGAACTAAAGAGCGGGCTGTCGCAACAGATACAGTGATAGGTGCCCGGTTCCTTACAATCGTGGTATTTTCCTGTAAAGGCGCGTTCTGTCCCTTTTTTCCGAGTCACTTTAAATTCTTCTGCTGTGAGTTCTTCTTTCCACTCTTTTTCTGATTTGCTAACTTTTTCTGCCCCCATTTTTCCACTCCTCCCATGAATATAAGGCAAAACTCGCTCCTAAAAAGCCTTTATAAATACTATGCCATATTTTCAGGAAAAAATCAAGAATGTTTCAACTGTTGTGAACCACTCTTCTTTAAGCAATATCTTTTTCTTTCCGTTTGACCGCACCTAAAACCCGACACTTTGTCGCCGACAGAATTTCATATCGCACGCCACCCCAAGTAATTTTGCGTTGGAATACAGCATATACGGCGTTGAGACCCGCGAGGAATATCCCGATTGAGGTCACATAGGAGGATACACTTATTGTCTGTCGTACCTTTGGCATGTCTTGGAGCCAGCGCGGTAGGTTTTTAGAAAAAAGGCGATAACTGAGTGCCTCCAGGAAAGGAATAAAGATAACCAGTAGTAATTCTCGCCTGTGAAATAGAAACGGGAGTGAACCCAATATGCAGATGCCTTTCGGTAGAGAAACAATAAGACTTGCGAACCATTGTGCCCAGAGGCCCATGTGGAACGTCATGATCACCTGCCGGTTTGTAAATTCAAAAATTTGGTGCCATGTCCGATTGGCGGTGCGCGTAATCGCTACACAGTCTGGAACAAAATGCACCTTCTGCTTAACATCTCGCATTGCAAGCGTCGTATTCAGATCTTCGATTGTCGCTTCATTCCAACGTTGAAGGATTTTGGATTTGTCGAGCATCTCACGTCGAAAGGCGTTAGAACCGCCCCATACCATTGTGAATGGATGATCGCCTTGTACGCTCATCTGGAAATTCACCCAAATTGATTCTACAAGCGATGCGATATTCCAGGTTTGTGGAAAATAGAACCGTCCACCCACAGTTGTCCCTATATCGGATTTTTGGAGAGGGTTGACAAGCAGCGTTAACCAATCCGCTCGGATAGCGACATCGGCATCCACAAATGCGATAACTTCAATATCGTCTGGAAGTTTTTCGATCGCCGTCAGAAGATTCTGCACTTTTTGTGAACGGGGGAGATTGTTTTCAACGATGTTCGGTGCTAATAGCACGTGGATGTTCGGATGCGGTTCGGCAATTTCACAGAGGTGTGGATAAGAGACATCATGCCCTGAATCCGCTTTTTGGTGTGTGACGAAGAAAACTTCATACGCACCCGCGTAGTCTTGATGCAGAAGCCCTTTGACATGTGCTTCCGTGTCAGCATCCCATCCGTAATGAGGCGCGATAATTGCTGCCTTGGGTGTGTAGTTCGGCCGCTTCGCATTGCGTTCGCGCCGCGCGTAAAAAAAAGATCGGCTAATAATGAATAATTCAATAATAAAGAAAAAATAAGCGGTTGCGATAATATACGTCTGCATAGCGTTCAACCATTACTCTTCCGAAGTACGGATCAATTCAAGTGTTGTTTTCAGTTTTGGAATAAGTTCTGCATCGAGCAGAAAAATTAAATTCGGTTCATGTTGAAGCCGCGCGTAAAAACGTCCGGACGCATCGACTCGGTTTCCAATTTGTAAGGTATAGACTTTCTGATTCCGAAGTTCGACGGTCAGCTGCACATTCGGGGTACTGAAACCTGTGGTAGCGTCGGTCGGTGTGGATTTGCTCCCTACGAATGCGGCTGCCATCAAATCATCAAGCACGTAGATGATGGCGTTCACTTCGGCGTTGTTTGCATCCTCTTGCACCGGCGCGGTAAGTCGCCAGTTCGTTCCAAGACGTTGACACGTGAAAACAGGTGTGCCAGGCACGGTTGATGTAAGTCGAATCGCCTCGTCAATATGGAAGTTGAGGACCTGCTTATCTCGTAACCATGCTATGCCTTGTGCAATCTTATCAATTAAAGTCCGTTTAACGCGACTGACTTGTGGAGACTGCTCCGCTTTGACATAGACAGTTCCGTCCTGCATATAGTCTCCAATGCTTAGAACGGTTGGCTCTTCTTCACCGCGCTGCGTGAACGCGACCTTAATTGAGGGTGTTGCTAATCCGTACGAGGCAAGACTTCCAGTAGAATCATCAACAAATGCAGCAGCTTCAAGGGAATCTACACCGAAAAGTAGGTTGTCCACCGCTTCAGCATCTGCTTTTATTTTCCCTGTCGGCGTTTGCAATTCCCATGTGTTATCAAAGTTTTTCGTACAAACAGTTGTTTCTGTATCTTGTTTGATTTCAATGCGAATTGTATCGGTGCGTTGAAAGTCAATGACCCGTTTATCGCGCAGATCAAAAACAGATTTATTGAGAAGATGATAGATATCTTCAGCGACAGTGTAGACAGCATCTTGATAAACAGCAGTCTTGACATAGACGCGTCCGTGTGTACTGTCCTCAGACGGAATTGAAGCACCAATATCAATCGCGTAGGTATTATCGCCATCTATGAGTTCCACCTGAATACGTGGATCCTCTAAACCGGACTTTTCTAACTGTGCCTGAGTATCAGCACCATCTGCTTCAAAGGTTGACACTTTTAGCGATCGCAATTCCGAGAGAAGGTTCTCAATTTCTTGGGTATCTGCTTTTGCTTTAAGCGGGTGTATAACGTGCCATGTCCCGTCTCGTTTTTCACAATTAATGGTGTTTGATAGGGGAGTAGAGCCGGCATCCTTATGTTTAAACTGAATGCCTGAAACTGCTTCCGGATTGAATTTAAGAACTGACCGGTTGCGGAGGTCTGTCGGCGATTTCGTCAGGTCATCAAGCGCACTGGATTCAATTAGAAAGATATGTGCTTCTGACTTTTCCTTCACATAAACGGAGAAGTTAATTGCCTTTTTGCCAATACGAAAGGTCGCTTTTGGAGCACCTCCTTTTGTCCAAAGCGAAAGCGTTATACTCGGTGCATCCAGTCCATACTGTGCTAACTCCGTTACTTCAAGTGTCTGCTTGACGCGTTTGTTGAGGATGTCATCTAACATCTGACTGACTTTCTCGCTGTCAGCATCCGCCTGAAATGGTTGTGTTAACTGCCAGTTGTCGGTTGTGTCTTTTACCAATTTTAGGTCTTGATATGCCGCATCCGCAAACGCTATTTCCACTTGTTGAACCGCATCGCGTGTCACGCCGTAGACCTGATGAATCGGAGGCTTTTCGTTTTTAACTGTCTTATCGGACGGTTCCTGAAAAAACAGGTAGTACGCACCCCCAATGCCTGCAAGAAGCACAATGATGATAAGCGTTGTCCGAAAGTTCACGCGTTTTCTCCTTTGCGACGCTGCCACCAGACAATTAACCCAGCCGTAAAGACAATTGAAGGGATCAGAAAGACGGAGGTTATCTGCACTAAGCGTTCATCTTGAACGAGCATCTGGCGCAGGGTTTGTCCGCGTAAGTCGATTGGGCGGATCGTGATGAGATCCTCTTCTAATGTGAGCCAATTGATCGCAGCTAAAAAAAGATCTCGATTTGGTTCTCGGAAAATTGCATTCGCCGCGAAATCTGAGTCCCCAAAGACGACAATCCGGGTTAAGTCGCGTTCTGTTTCTTTATCCCTATCTTCGCCAACTTTTTGTTCAGCAGCGATGGCGATAGAGACAGGTGGGGGTGTATCTACATCAGGTGAATAGATGAAACCGGTGAAATCTTCGCTGAAAGTCCCGTCAGTTTCACGCTGTGTTTCTCCCCAACTGTTTCCGGTTTCGCCGACGGTTTTGAAGAGAGTTTTCACGCTGAGACTGCTCGCTCGGTCCGCTATCGGTGTAACAGAGCGAACTACTGGAAACGCTACCCGTTCTCTCATAACCCGTGTAATCTCGTGCAATTCAGGCCCCGGAACCGGCGCGCTGGGTCCGAATAGCGGTACAAACTGTTCTTTGTCAATAACGAGATCATTTCCTATCGCGATACCCCATCTCTTCATGAGTCGAATAAGCCCACTATTTACATCCGCTGCGGAAGTTACCGATGGATCGAGCATCAGCAACAGTTTTCCACCGAGCGTTAAGTATTTTGAGACTACGTCAAGTTCATGGCGCGTCAAAGCGGTTTTTGGACCCGCGATAACGAGTGCCGCACAATCTGTTGGAATGGCAGGTTCTGTCAAAAGGGAGAGGGCGGACGCGATATAATTCTGGTTTTCTAATTCTATCCGCACGTTACTATATCCGTTTTTATTGAAATCGTCGACCGCGTGTTCTTCATGACCCACAAGAAAATAGACTTTCTTGGTTTCGTTACGGGTGAGTTTCAGGATTGCACTTGTGAATTTCTGTTCCTCAACAACGGTTACCTTTTCTTGTCGCTCTGTATTTTCAAAAATGATCGTTCCGTCGTATTGCAGCTGATACTTTTCGCGAAGTTGGAGGTCAACATAGGGGTCTTTAAATGAGACAGTTAAAAATTCTGTTTCGCGCTGGTACAATTCTAAAATATCTTTGGCACGCGCTGCTAATTGCTGAATATCGTTGCTGAAGAAGGCTGTTACCTGAATTTCCGTTTTGAGGTTTTTGAGTATAGTCTTGGTCGGTTCTGAAAGCGTATAGAGCTGCAGTTCAGTTAAATCTACTCTTTTATCAAAACGATGTGCAACGATAGCGTTGGCGAAAACCGCGATCCCGATAACGCCAGCGATGCCCAATGCGACGTTGGCACCGTAACGCGCTTGGCGACTGACGAAGAAGTTTACAAAGTCTGCGAACCGCAACCGAGCAAAAATAATAAGTGAGACAAGCGCAAGAAGTAGGCAGATCCAAAAAACAAACCACTCGCGAAAAAGTCCACTGGCGGTGGCAATGAAACTGAAAATCAACGTAAGAAGTCCAAAGAATGAACCTGCAATGTTCTTTTTACTCTCCATGTCCTACCTCCATTTTGATGACTCAATGGACTTGAACGTTGCAAACAGGCAGACACATGTAAAACTGAGGTAGTAGACAACATCTTTCAGAGGGATGACCCCGCGTGCAAAGTCGCCGTAGTGTTCAGATAGCGACAGGTAGCTCAAAAATTTCTCGATCGTGCCGACGCGCGCTGAAAGCGCGCCGATCACCCATAATGTTATGAGGATGCCGAAACTTGTTAGTGCCGCAACGAGCTGGTTTTTGCACATTGATGACATCAACAAGCCTAATGCCAGAAAGGAAGTGCTAATCAGAATAACCCCGAGATAACCACTTAGCAGGAGTCCACTGTCCAGGTAACCGAAACTTCGTGTTAATAGTGGAAATAGAAGCGTCAAACCGAGTAAAATCAGCATCAGTGTGGAACTGGCGAGAAATTTGCCGAGGACGACCTGTCCATCCGTAATCGGTGATGTAAGAAGAAGTTCAATTGTCCCTGATTTCCGTTCTTCTGCAAAGAGTCTCATCGTCAACACCGGCGTAAAAAAAAGTAAAATGATTGCCATATTACCGAAGATTGTCTCTATCACGAATCCGCCAGTCCCACCCTGTCTGCTGGCAGTGATGAGTATGATGGAGAAAAGAAATCCCGAAATCGCTGTGAAAACAAAGCAGACGAAATAAGCGATGGGTGAAACAAAATAGGTGTAGAGTTCTTTCGCGCAAACTGCAATAATGTTTCTCATGGGTGTTTAGTGATCAGAAATCAGTCGTTAGTTATCAGTTGTTAGTGGGGTTACATAGAACGCTTGGTAAATTGTTTCCGAACCTTGCCGATGAAGAAGGGACCGAGGGATTCAATGTATTTGGTCGTCTGCTCCGTTTGACGCATATCCTGTATCAATCGCGATAACGGATATAATTCGGCACCGACCAACCCGATAACAAATTCGTTGTCGTTCGTATCTAACCCGAAGCATGCCAATCGGATGTCGCTTGCGTATCCACCCGCGGCGTAGCGCCGACCGAGGATCGCGTGTTCACCTAAAATCCGCCCGCGTTCGCGGTGTTCAAGCCGATAAAATTCCGGGTTCCGGCGCAACGGATACCAAATCCCCCATGGAAATTCGGGGTTAAGAGCGTTTTGAAGCGGTTTGTTGAGAAGCCACTCTTCCAAATTCGGTTCTCTGCCGCTTGCGTAGGTACGGCCGATCATCGTCATTTCCGCACGATATAGAGGATTGGCGACACGCTGGAATTCTGCCAATAGATCTCGCGCCTCTGTCGTGAGCACCACCGGATCCTCTGTGATGAAGAGTACACCGATACCTGTCGGATTGTTGAAATCGTCGTATAATACAGCGTTTAAACGACTCTCTTCAAGGCGTTCAATGAGGGCACTCGCATCCGAACAGTCCTCAAAGACATGGAGTTGGAAGAACAGACGGCGGTCGCTAACCTGCAGTTCGCCATCAATCGGTGCCCCGACTTCTTGGATATCCGGTAGTTCAGGACGTTGCGGCTTCTTTTGTTCGATGTTCATAATCTAAGTAATCCGTTTTAAGAGATGTCAGCCGGCAGTCGGCATGCTGGTAAGGTGCGTCAGTAAAAAGGTTTCCGTTTAACAAAAATCTCTTGTGACTGACAACTGATAACTGATAACTATTCAACGCTTTGTGGTATATGATGCGCGAATCCACTCTTCAAGCACCTGATCCGGGTTTTCCACGACTCCCTTTGGAAAGGTGAATACGGTCTGCCCAGTGTTCTGCTTGATAAGGTTCAAACCGTGCTGATAACTTTCAAGGAGTTGGTCACATACCTGTTGGACCTCTGTTGCGTCAGCCACTGCACGTTCACAGATAAGCGCAGTAGCTTCGGCATCGAACTGAATCTGTAACTGGTGCTCAGCGTAAAACTGTGCCTCATACCGGCGGACTCGCTCGTGCATCACCGTCCTACGATTGTAATCGGCATCTTCGGTGATGCGCTTGAGTTCAACATCTGGTGCATCTACAACCGCGTCCGTGACGACGAATTCACTAACGCCGGTGGAGGGCAGCTCAAATTTATAGTCACGTAAAACCTTTTCGCAGACTGTCATTAAGGCACGCGCACCTGTTTTCTGCTCAATCGCTTTTTCAGCGATTCGGCGTAGACCGTTATTGGAAAACAGGACGCTGATCCCATACGCACGGAAAGCGTTTTCGTACTGCCGAATAATAGAGCCCTCGGAATGTTTCAGAATGTGGAAAAGATCGTCTACCGCAAGTTCATTACAAACAACATGCACGGGGAGTCGTCCGATAAACTCAGGTTCAAAGCCGAAGTCGATGAAATCCTTCGGTGTAACATCCTCAAGATACTGTGAGGCATCATCCGTTTGGCTGGCGATTTCAGCGTTGAACCCGATCCTGCTTTGATGCATGCGTTTTTTGATGATCTTCTCCATACCGGTAAACGCACCGCTGATGATAAACAGGATATGACGCGTGTTAATAACCTCTTTGTCAACTTTACCGCTTTTCTGGAATTCCATCGCGGCACGCATCTGGGAAGCAACATCATTTCCTGCACGCAGATCGACTTCGGTCTCTTCCATCAATTTGAGGAGTCCGATTTGCACACCGCGCCCACTCACATCGCGTCCGATGATATTGGGTGGTGTCGCGATTTTGTCCGCTTCGTCAAGGTAGATGATACCATATTGTGCCAGTTCGAGATTGTCGTCGGCTTGTGTTACCAATTCACGGATTAAGTCGTCTACATTCGCACCGACGTAACCCGTTTCACTGAATCGGGTAGCATCCGCTTTCACAAACGGCACCCCGATAAGTTTGGCGATGTGACGGATCAGATACGTCTTGCCGACACCCGTCGGACCGAGCATGACAATGTTCTGTTTTGAGTAGTCGGTATCGGCAGCATCGGGATTTTCATGGCATTCTCGAACGTGGTTATAGTGGTCGCAGACAGCGATAGCAAGTGCTTTCTTCGCTTCGTCCTGCTTAATCACGTACCGGTCGAGGTATTGCTTAATCTCCCTCGGTTTGAGATCAAACTTCAAATCGAAAGTCTTTTTCGGTTCGGGTGCCTCTGCTTCTCCTTCAGGGGTAGGTTCGTTAGCCGTCGCGTTCATCACGCGGACGGTGCCACCATATTTCTTTTCCAAATACTCTTGGAATTCCTTCTCAATTTCTTGGGGTGTCGGTGTTTTTTTATTCGTGTTCATAGTTCTTTTATCCTGTTCCTGTGAGTTCTCGACGGACGATTTCAGTACCGGCGACCATCGTTTTCAATTTGGCGGCAGCTGCCCACCGCGCTGTTTGGCTGAAACCGCAATCCGGTGTAATCGCAAGTTTTTCAGGGCGTACATGCTCAAGTGCTTCGCGGAGCAGTGCTGCGACATCCTCTGCAGTTTCCACATAGTAGTTTTTGACATCGATGAGCCCCGCGGCGAGTTCTTTGTCGTTTGGGAATTCGCTCCACAATCCGATTTCTGCCATCTCTCGGTTGGCAAATTCTAAGGCAAGTTGATCGAACGCTGCATCAAGGATGTGTGGGAAAAGCGGGCGATAGGAACGTTTGCCGACTGCCCTGCCGCGGTAGTTTCCGAAACAGATATGCAGTCCAATTTTAGCAGAAACACCTTCAACCGTCTTGTTAAACAACTTCACAAATTCCTGTGGTCGGTCAGGATAGACAGCGTAAGACGGTTCATCTAATTGGACGAATTCCGCACCTGCTGCCACAAGCTGCCGGAGTTCTGTATTGATAATCTCTGCACAAGCGTAAGCAACTTCAAGGCGTTCTTTGTAGATACCGCCTGTCTGGATGCGTCCTGAGAGCGTGAACGGTCCTGGACATGTTACCTTGAGCAGTTTCGTCGTTTCGTTTTTCGCAAACTCAAATTCTGGGAGGATACCGAGGCCATCGGGAGCTGCGAGCGGAACGGAAGGCAGCCATTTACCGCGCTGATCGTGTCCATCGGGGCCCTGTGTTCTCGGCGCGGGAAGTTGCTCTAACCCTGGGAACCGTTCATAAAAACCGAGCACGAAGTCCTGTCGGCGCATCTCACCCTCTGTGACAATGTCAACTCCAGCGCGTTCTTGGTCAGCAATGGCGGTTCGGACCGCGTCGTCAAGGGTTTCGTTAATATCGGTTTCGCCGAGTTCACCGCGCCCGATTGCCTCCAGTGTCACGCACAGCCAACTCGGTGGTGCGTAACTTCCGATAGTGCTCGTGGGTATCAATATGTCTGTCTCTTTCATAAACTCCCTCTGTCTTCTTTTAATTATTTAATCCCCGACGTTTGCGTAGAAAAACGGCGGCATTGTCAAAGCAACGACATCATCATCACCGGAGATTTCGCGTGCCATTGCAAGCGCATCGTCTAAATTCTTTGCCCAATCAACCCCCAACCGCTGTGCCACTCTCGGCTCCTTCGGGCCCACAAGGATGACTTTAGATAGATATTTCAGCGGATACGTCGCCCAATACCAGACGGTGAACGGATGAAAACCGTGATGTGCGAATTTGTTCCGATAGCAGTCGATGAGAAACTCGTCCTTCGCGTATTTCTCCTGAAACTTCTGCTGCATCTCAAAGGGTTCTGTGGTATCCGCAAGCACCTCATCGTAAAACATCTTATACGCCACGTGATACTCTTCGTGGAAAATTTCATACGTCGGGTTCATGATGATCACAACGCCATCTTTTTTGATAATCGGTTTATTATAGAACCAGTTAAAGACGTACCCCAAAATGTCGCTGACCACCAACACAGGATTAATACGCGCATCAACAGCGTACGGACTCATATCAGGGAGCCCAAACACCAGTGTACTAAACTGACGCGGGATGTCTATTGCCAACTGATCCTTCATTGATGCTAACGTTTTTGCATGGACGGCATCAATGTCGCCTGCATTGATCTGTATCGGTTCGTAGTCTGTTCGTACGCTTTTGAGAATATTGTAGCGTACGGATTCTGGCAAGAGCGATAAGGTTGCAGGTGTGAAGGTTTTAATAACCTTTTCGGCGATGTTGCAGTCGCGGTTCGGTTTCCCGACGTAGCGGAGATGGAACGGATAGATGGCACCATTCATCGCCGCTTCAAGGACCAATATAGGGGTCTCTTTCTGAATGAGGCGACTCATCCGTTCAATACAAGCGTGCATGTGTGAACCTTCGGGTTGCATCACATGTGGGCTCTCCGCTGTCATGTGTGGTGAATGATGCGGTGCGATGGAGTTATACGTGCCAAGACCTACCGCTACCGACTTATGCCCTCCGTTGAGCGGAATTTGTATCATATCCACGTAAATCACCAGATCGGCTTCGAGTGCCGCTTTATCGGTCTCAACGATTTCGTCTTGTTCCGTGCGTCCTACCTCAACAATCTGGTCAGCATCTTCCGCATCGAAGTTTCGGAGTTGGTGTGGGTAGAACTCGTCCATAATGTCTTTGCCGAGCATATAAGCGAGTTCGTGCTCCTTCATCTTGCGGTGCAGCGCAACGGCGCACATCAGTTGGATATTTTTTTTCTCCACGCCGTAACTATAGAGCATCCTCAAAAGCGTCTCAATCATAATCTGCCGCATATCCGGCTTTTTTGTCGCTGGGAAGGGTTGACAGTTATCGTCAAACAAGATAAGCACTTTTGAGTTGCCGTTGACGAGTTCACTGAGCGGCGGCATCTCAAGTGGGTTTTCAAAGGCATGTTGCGTATGTTCACTCAGTGCTGCGCGTTTAATTCCCGGCAGAGGTGACTTGGCGTAATAAACCTCTGAATTATCCGGCAGTTTCGCGTTGATAAGATGGTTTCCAAAGTAGGTGAAATATTTCATTTAAACAGGGTAACTCGCTTCATGAGACGATTTCAGTTGATGTCTTACGGCTTGGCAATCACTAATTTATTTTAGCATAATTTATGCGAATGTGCAAATTTATTTATCAGATTTAGGCATTGCATACTATAGTTGTTATGAGCAAATTTCGTGCCAGTATAGAGCGCATCACGACTGGTTTTCTTAACAAAAATTGCACCAAATAGGGCAATGTTCATGCCGAGTTGCACAGAATGGTGCAGTTTCGGGGTTTTTGTTCTTTGACGAGGTTTTTGGGTTATTTACTATGGGTAAAGCGTGAATCTTGGCGGCAGGGTTACAATCTCTGGAGAACTGATAAACGGACGAGGGTTGATAATATCCGCGAGTTTTAAAGTGCCTACCATTATGGACTGATGTTTCTTCGTGACACTCTCAATAGTCATACGATTCTTGCTCTTTTGTCGCCCCATTTTGCATTGACTGAAGGGGCGCAGAGATGGTCACGATTGTATTCCAAAGCCACCACTGCATCGTAGTGTTTTCCCTCTTTTAACTCAAGTATTTTTTCATTATAGTAGTCAATTACGCGATCATATACATCTTCTGCAGTCAAACCGTCAGCAAACGCCCGATCAATTTCAGAATCACAATCAAAAAAAGCATCGGAAATATACATAGGTACAATGAAGTCTTCATCGTATCCAAATTAGGCAAGGCATCCATTATTGACAAAGTCTGTCCCGAGTTCAGCAGCGGTTTGACAGGAAAAAAAATGAGCCACCTTGTTGTTTAACTCTTTAGCTTGATATTTGCCGATATCAAAAATGGGGTTGCAATACTCGCCCATATAGGTTGTATAGACACCGTGCCCGACACCGGTCATATAGACGATGTCGTCTCGACATGCTTCCGGTTGAACGTAGACTCGACGCGCGGATTTGCCCTGACAACGTACCACTTCAAACCCTTTGGATTCCAAGTAAGGATAAACATGCCTATTTCGATAGACATAAGATGCTTGTGTAATTTCATCGTAGCTGGAATCAATAGCAAGAATTTTCAAATTAAGTCCCGATTCAATACGTCATCTTATGTTTGAGATAACGTTCTTATTTTCCCAATTAGAGAGTTCCTTCGCGGGCACGTTCAATCAAGAGCACTATCATGCGCTGTTCAACCTCAATGAGTGTACACCCTATACGTGTTCGCGCCCGGACCTCGTTAATAGCACGCTTCTTACTGAATACTCCCAGTCCCAAGATACCCACGTCAAACACAGGGCGTTGTCGAATCCGTTCCGCAACCAATTCTGACTGTTGCTCAAAAGACAATTGGGCAAATGAAAACCTTGCGGGTTCTTCGTCTATCACTTCTCGTAAAGAGATCCATTGCCCGTCGGGAGCCATAGCTACCGGACGACTCCAATGGTCTTCGCGAGTCACGGGTGTGTTATTCGTCATGAATGGTCTCCTTAAAAATGGTTCAAGTCTTTTTACATCTGCGCCTAATATGCACAACCTAACAGGTTATGCGCCTATCCGCGCAGAAGTTGCATCTGTCGGTCCTCAAAATGACGTTCCGACTTCTGGGTTGGGCGAATGCGCCACGCGTCAGGTAAGCGGACGACGGTATTGATAATATCCGGATTCTCGAAGTATGCATCATCTAACTGCCAAAATTGGAGACGCGGATAGGTTTTATTATTGTGCTCAAAAGTTCCCATATCCTGGGCCTCTTGCCTCATCTTCGCAGTGACGGGTTCAAGGGTGATAAAAATACCGACTTCCGCGTTATTCTTATCCATCACACGACAGAAGGCGCGAACTTGGGTGATAGTAGGTTTGCCTGTCTTGACCTCGGCGAGGATGCGCGCGTTCGTCTCTTTCAGCTGCTGCGGATTCCATAATGTGACATGCCCAACACCATCAAGCCCGCCATCGCCAACGTCTTTCGTAGGTCTCAGCCCAAGCCTTGTTACCGCCCAATTCGAGAAGTCGTGATATTTCCGTTTGTCGCCCTCTTTTAAAAGTTTTTGAACTTCCTGCATGTTTGTTGGGTAACCTTCAATCTGGTAGTCAACGGACGGTTCTAATCCATGTCGGTCTGCCAAGCGTTGCCGCATCGGATCCAAAGCAAGGATTGTTATATCTATTCCCATCCACTGTCGATTGAGAGTGTGCGCAGCATCAATTGTTGTACCGCAGCCACAAAACGGATCGAGAACGATGTCCCCTTCATTACTGGAAGCTTTTATCATGCGTTCATAGAGAGCGCGTGGCTTTTGTGTCGGATAGCCAAGACGTTCTTTGGCCATGTTATTTATCGTTGGAATCCGCCAGACATCATGCATTCTTTTTCCATCTGGATGCGGTTTATATCTGGCATCGCCATAACTGTCAGATGCTTTAACCCAATTGCTATTCTCAGCGTAAGGCTCGCGCATTTGATCGCCGTTGAAGGTCCATGTTTGTCCTGCTGAATAGAATAGGATTATGTCATGTTTCCTACCATAGAATTTTTTAGATGTGCTCGCTACATTGTAGTAGTGCCATACGATCTCATTTTTAAAATACTCGTTTTTACCATGGTTTTGCTGATCCCAAATTGCGTCCATTATACCTTTGAGATAGTGTGAAGCAGTTGGATCGCAATGCAAGTATATACTGCCATCCGATGTTAGCACGCGGTGCATTTCGGCGAGGCGGGGTCCCATAAAGGCGAGATAGGCACGCATCGCGCCTTTGTTACCGGACACAGCGTTTTGTAGCACTAAGTCATAACCTTTGAGACAGGTGTCGAGTGCTTTGTAGGTATCGCTGGAAAATGCGCGTTGTTCGATGTCAGCGCGAGCGTCTTGGGCAGCGGTGTCCCACGTCCATGTATCGGTGAATGCCTTCTTCTGTGCCAGGGAATCACCGAGGAAGGTGTTATAGTCTCGACCTGAGTTGAAGGGTGGATCGGTACATATTAAGTGGACGCGTTCGTCGGGCATCTCACGTAGGATTTCTAAGTTATCGCCGAAGTACAGTTTGTTCATGGTATCAAAAGTCTTAGAGCACGAAATTAATTGTTTTTCCCTCTGAGATCTTTATGCTAAATGTTGTAGGGGATTTTCGGGTTTCTATTACTGATTTTTTAACTTTCGCGGCCAATCCAAATTCGCGATTTAACGATTCGATCTCTGATACATCCGAATCTCCACTGTCAAATGGGTTTACAATGACCTCCTTAATCAAGGAATTAATATCCACACGGCAACGCACCCCAGGTTCAGACAAAATATCATTCAATACTAAAGAATGTTTCTCATGTGACCGCTCAACACTTTTCCAAGATCGCAAGATTAAATTATGCATCTCCTCTTCATTATGAGTCAGAGGGCTGTTATCGATCTCAAATGGAAAATTGGCTCTTTGTTGCGGGCCCAACTCAAGTTGGAGTACAATCCGCAATTCTTTTTCATCTTCATATTCTGCTTGTTTATGAAAGTAACGGTCTGAACCAACAGCCTCGATTTCAGTTCCATGTGGCAAATATTTAACCTTATTGACCTCCACAGAAATTTCATAACCATTCACATTATCAATGCCATGATCTTGCCAGAATATATTAGAGCGTTGATAACCGTTAGCATTTATACCTAAGCTGCTTTTCAATGAAGATAAATCGGATTTAATCATTACGCCTTTTTGGGCATACATTTTCCACATGAGTGCCGATTCCTTCTCACTTTGGTGCCAACAACTCACAAAAGTAAAATTTCGCAAGAATTTGTGGTAAAAGAGGGGTTCAAAAGCTTCCAAAAACTCGCGCGCGATAGTGTTTCCTTGTTGAGGCATCTGAGTTATTCGTTTCAACCTTTCGGTTCGCTGCTCTATCAACTTACCAGCGGGGACATAACCTAAGGACCCCTCAAACATATCACCTAAATTATCGTACCGAGGCAAAAATAAGGTTTTTGTTGACAGCAAATCCCTATACTTTTTCACATCCATGTATCTCATCAACTTCATCTATTGATCTCCAAATATTCTATTCCTTGAGATATACCGCGCGGTGTCAGGAAGACACACGAACGTAGCGGTGTAGGTTTGTTTAGATTATTAAAAAAAATCTTCCTTATCTGATGGTCCCTGCCTAAATACGCGGTTTGAGGACTCGTCATCGCTCAAAGTTATCTCCATAACTTTAGTCCTTAGATAGTTCCGGTAACCAGGTAGAGCAAAAAGATTCTGGTTGATTTCCACTTTACCATCTTTTGCATAGTACTGCAGTAAATCAAATGGCAGAAACAACTCTATTGTTGTGCCTTGAACAAAGTCAATTTCTAATGTCCTATCTCTGCTATCAGGATAGGTTATTCTAACATTCCTATTTTGTTCTTTCATAAAAAATTCCTCTGTGTAAGTGCTCTATTTTACTATTAGACTGGGATTTCTCACAATTGATCGGTTCGTGTAAAAAATAAGTGCTAATGCAAT
>VXZK01000342.1 GCA_009845545.1 Candidatus Poribacteria bacterium | reverse complement strand
ATGTTTTCATAGACACATAAAATAAGGAGATAGAGATTTGCAGCAAAGAACACCAATTGAAGAACAGATTGATCTGCCTTTCGTAGAATCGCTACGGATTAGTTTTCAGAGTTTAAAAATCCGTTTTGGTCGTTCAATAATCACGACAGCTGGCATTACACTGGGTATTGCGTTCTTGGTCTCGGTATGGACGAACAACGAAATCGGTGTCGCGTTACAGGAGAGCGGACGACAATCAACAATTAACACTTTTGAAGAGACAACGGAACAAGGTATTTCCACAAAAGATATATGGCTCATTGTTATGTCTTTGATTGTCTGTGTGGTAGGTATCGCAAACTCAATGCTGATGGCAGTAACAGAGCGTTTCCGTGAGATCGGTACAATGAAATGTCTCGGGGCATTAGATGGATTCGTGGTTAGACTGTTCCTGCTTGAATCAGGATTCCAAGGGTTCTCCGGGGCACTGATCGGTGCGCTCCTCGGCACACTGGGTGCAGTACTTTTAGGACTTAAAGACTATGGGTTAGACTTATTCTTCTATTTCCCGCTATTACCAGCGCAGCCTGAAAACGGACCGATGCAGCTCGGTGTGATAGTTGTCATTCTGATTGGATGTATCCTCGGCATGATTTTGGCAGTCATCGGTTCATCGTTCCCTGCGTGGCGTGCTGCGAAACTCCCACCGGCTGAGGCGATGCGTACTGAGGTATAGGCACGGAGGCAAATTATGAATGATATTGTTGTGAAAACTGAAGATGTTGTCAAAGAATATCGCATGGGTTCAAACATTCTTCGTGCTTTGGACGGCATCAATATTGAGATTGAACGCGGCGAGTATATCTCGCTTATGGGTCCCTCCGGTTCCGGTAAATCCACACTTTTTAACATGATCGGTGCGCTCGACCGCCCTACAGAGGGACAGGTCTATATTGATGGGCAAAACATGTCCCAACTTTCGCAAAGACAGATTGCGGCGTTTCGGTGCCACCGCGTGGGCTACATTTTTCAGAGTTACAACTTGCTGCACGTTCGGAGCGCGCACGGCAACGTAACGCTGCCTATGATTTTCGCTGGAATTTCTGAGAAAGATCGCAATGAAAAAGCGGAAAAATTGCTGGATATGGTAGGTTTAGGGGACAGGATGTACCATCTCCCCGACGAACTCTCTGGGGGTCAGCGTCAACGCGTCGCTATTGCGAGAGCACTTGCCAACGATCCGAGCATCGTCCTCGCCGATGAACCGACAGCAAACCTTGATACTATTACCGGACGTGAGATTATTGATCTCATTAAACGGTTGAATACAGAGCAGGGCGTTACTGTAATTTCAGCAACACATGACCTGAAGATGCTCGATGTCTCTGACCGGATCGTGGACATCCGGGACGGACTCGTGGAACGTATCCGAAATCGAGATGAGATCGAAATCGAAGTCGGTGATGTCGGTGGTGAGTAGGGCATCTGCTCAGCGCCTTACCCTTCAATTTCAGACAAACGGACAGGACGATTTTCACGCAGCGATTTCAACGCGGCGAAACCTATCACGACAGGTGCACGACCATCGGCACCTGTAACTGCTGGTAGTGTGTCTTCTTGGATGCATGTAAAAAACGCTTGCAATTCCGAGAGAAATGCCGGTTTGTAGCGTTCGACAAAGAAATATGGGGGCGATGCCGCACGGCTCCCGTCGCTGCCGCTAAAGGTAACGGTATCTGTTAGTGGATTCGTTGCCGTAACCATCCCCTTTGCACCGAAAACCTCAACCCGCTGGTCGTAGCCGTAGACAGCCTCTCTGCTGTTATCAATCGTTCCGATAACCCCGTTCTGGAATCGTAAGGTGATAACTGTGGTGTCAATATCACCTGCCTCGCCGATTTTCGGATCGACGCGCACGCCACCCGCCGCGTAGACTTCAACGACCTCGTCCGCAATCAGATAGCGCGCCATATCGAAATCGTGGATCGTCATGTCAAGAAAAATGCCGCCGGAGACCTTGACGTATTCAATCGGTGGTGGTGCTGGGTCTCGGCTCGTGATCCGCATGATGTGCGGCTCGCCGATCTCTCCAGAGGCGACTGCTTCACGGACACGTTTAAAACTCGCATCAAACCTACGATTAAAACCGACCTGAAACTTCACACCTGCCTCTTCCACGATCGCCAAGGTTTCGTCAATCTGCTTCAGATCCAAGGATATCGGTTTCTCACAAAAGATGTGTTTCCCCGCCTTCGCGGCGGCTTGGCTCATTTCTACATGTGTATTTGTTGAAGCGGTGATAAGCACGGCATCAATTTGTGGGTCCGCCAAGAGAGTGTTGTAATCGGTTGTCACTTTCGGGACATTATACTGTTCGGCAACGGATTTTACGTTAGAGAGGTTTAAGCTGCAAATCGTGGTCAATTCAACTTCTGGTATATTCTGGGCGAGGTGTTCAATGTGAAGTTTACCGATACGCCCAGCACCGATAAGACCGACACGGATTTTTGAAGATTTGTTCATCAAAGGTCTCCTAACGCTAACGTTGTTTTTTACTGCTACAGAATTGAATTTAGATACTGAAGGTTCCGATCTGCGCTCTCATAAGGACTGCCCATCCCCGGTAGGACATCCTGCTCCACGACAATCCAACCGTCGTAATCCCGATTTCGCAACGCCGTAAGGAACGCCGGAAAATCGACATCTCCGTTGCCTAACTCGCAAAAAACACCGTTGCCGACAGATGCAAAGTAATCCCACTCATTTTTACGAGACAGAGCAGCGACATCAGGGTGGCAATCCTTGAAATGGACGTGCCAGATTCGGTCCGCGTGCTGAGCATACGCTTCAAGGGGATCACCACCACCGAATCGGTAATGTCCGGTATCGAAACACAATCCAACGAGATCAGGGTCGGTGTGTTCCATCAATGTATCCACCTCCGCCGCTGTCTCTATATACCCTGCACAATGCGGATGAAAAACGGTGCGAAGTCCAGTCTCCTCCCGCACGGATCGGGCGATACGGTGTACGCCCTGTACAAAAGTATCCCACTGTGCTGGTGTTAATCCGTATTCGGGACGGACACGACCGGCATAGTGGGTGCGCAGTTCCGTGGTGGCATTATCATCTGAAAGCACGATGAACGGCATTTTTCCGCCAACATCTGCTAACAAACGGGCGTGACGCAGTGCTGTCGCTTCGCCTGCGGCATGCGTTTTCGCATCGGCGAGTGCTACGCCTACGAATGCACCTAACAGCGTTAATTGTCGCTTCGCAAGTGCATCGCGGAGCTGACCTGCATTTGTCGGCATAAACCCCCAATCTCCGAGTTCGGTGCCGATGTAACCGATGGCGTGCATCTCGTCTAATACTTGTGCGTAGCCGGGGGCTTCGCCGTCCAACTCAAACTCAAGCACGCCCCAGGAGCATGGGGCATTTGCTATTTTCATAGAGATAACTATTTCCTCTTATCTTTCGGCATCAGGTCATTGGACTGGTTAATAGTTTCAATCACGGTCCACATCAGTTATTCTTCCGTGTCAGGTCGTTCAATATGACCATTAACATCGTGTGCATCGTAAACATCAAAAACGGCTTGGCAAAACGCTATTATCTTTTCGTCCTGATTCTCCAATGCTGTCTCGTACATTCTGATAAAATATCTTTTGCCTGCCTCGGTTTGAGAATAATTACGCTTGCGCAAATTATGTTCATAACAGAGGGTCTGACCGTTCTCAATTGTATTCGTACCGCCTCTATCTTTCGGTTTGATATGGTCAGCAGCAAGCGCAACGCCATCTCTGAGTCCGCGTCCACAGACAACACAACGATGACCATCACGTTCAAAAATGACTTCTCTGTCCCGTAGAGAAAATTCAAATAACACAACCTCATGTTCATAATTCGGGTCATATTTGTAGATGCCCTGTCGAACCTTGATTAGTTTTCCCTCCTGATGGAGTTGTCTAATGGTTCGCCACGGATCCCTCGGTGGGCTACCATGCTCTTGAAAATACTGTTCTGTTACCCAATCAACCACAGGAGCATGAGAGAGCTCTTCATTCGGATGATTGACGAAATACTCCATCACAAGTTCACGAATTGTCTTCGCCATGCGATACTTCCTTCCCTTCAAATAGATATAATTGATCCGTAGCTTGTCCTATCCGATCTTTTGCAAGTTTGCAGTAATCCCGATCAACCTCAATTCCGATACCATAGCGTTTGTTTAAACATGCAGCAACTAACGTAGTACCACTTCCCATAAACGGGTCAAGGACTGTGTCACCCACGTAACTAAAGAGTTTAATACAGCGACGTGGGAGTTCTATCGGGAAAGGCGCGGGGTGACCAATCCGTTTCTTGCTCTCACCGGGGAAAGTCCAGAGACCGTTTGTCCATTCCATGAATTCTTCTCGATTCATATCCGATTCACCGCTTCCGCTTGTTTTTTTCCACTGATCTTTGTAGAGAACAACAATCAGTTCAACAGGAGCAATAACATAGGGTGCGGACGCTCTCATCCATGACCCCCAAGCAGTTCGTCTGGAGATGTTACCTTCGTTCCAAACGATAGTAGAGTGGTACTGAAATCCGACAGCAGTTGCGAGTTTGGTTAAATCCGCGCCGACGTGTTGTTGGCCACCTTTGTTTTTGTCTAATGGGATATTAAGGCAGAAACGCCCATCAGACTTAAGCCATCGAAAACAACGCGTGAACCATTTCTTGGAAAAAGCAAGATAGTCGGCATAAGAAAGGGCATCGTCATTTGAGTTATATTCTATATCAACGTTGTAAGGTGGTGATGTAACGATGAGGTCAATGCTGTCTTTTTTTAGAGAGCGTGTAGTCAGTACATTTCCGTTGATTATTGTGAATTGCTCGTTGGTGGAAGTCACGTATTTCTCCTTCAAAAAAGGTGAGTATTAAGAAGTTTCTATATGTCAATACCTTCGCCAAAATTGATTGATTAAATAGGGTAAATATCCTAAAGTTATAGGTGAAACAAAACCCAACTTAGAAAGGATGTTTACCCATGTCAGAGATTATATCATTATTTACAGTTTTC
>VXZK01000154.1 GCA_009845545.1 Candidatus Poribacteria bacterium | reverse complement strand
CTGTAAAAGGAGACGATTATACATGAAACCGCTCATTGGCATCACATTTTTATCCAGTAGAATTAGCGGTACTTCTGAAAATTATATCCGCGCTATCGAAGAATTTGGAGGTACACCTCTCCCGCTGTATCCCGGCATATCAAAAGACACTTACATCGGTATTGATGGACTTTTGTTGACAGGTGGTGGGGATATCCATCCTGATAATTTCGGTGAACCCTACCATCGAAGCCTTAAACATGTTAACGAAGCACGTGATGAACTGGAGATACCACTCTGTCAAAAGGCGATAGAAGATGACCTCCCTGTTTTCGGCATCTGCCGCGGGATTCAGGTGATGAGCGTCGCAATGGGTGGGAGCTTGTACCAAGATATTCACGCGGAATACCGACAAGATGCGCTCATACATGCACAAGTAGACGATGAGGATTCTCAACATGAGATTGAGGTTACAGACAGTTTGCTCAACAAACTGATAGGCAAGCGTACCGACGAAGTCAATTCCTCGCATCACCAAGCAGTAAAAGATATTGGTGAAGGATTTGTTGTGACCGCTCACAGCACAGCAGATAGTGTCATTGAAGCGATAGAGAACCCGTCAAAGCGATTTGTGCTTGGTGTGCAATACCATCCGGAGCGGATGACCCGGACCGCTAAATTCCGTGAACACAGACGGAAACTATTTGAGGCGTTTATTAGGGCTGCGTCGTCATCGTAAGGATCGCGAGCGTGGGGGAAACACCCAAGCAAAAACACTCGCTCCTACAAAGAAGTAATCACCCGTTAGCATGGATCGCGAGCACAACTCGCTCCTACAAGTGGTCGGTGTGCCTTAAAAATTAGCGACTAAGGAGAAGCGGTGTGTCAATCCGAGTACGCCGAACGGCACGAGTGCGTAATCGACTTGGAATCGGAGAAGTGTTAATCCGAAACCGCCTGTGAGTCCAGAAATCGCGCCTAAATCGTTGCCGCCGAGTTGGTATTTATAGCCGGTCCGAAGTTGCAAGATGTTGCCTATCGTGTAGCCTACTCCGACCGCGATAGCGATATCGTTGTCGGTAGGATGGATAACATCTGTTGTTAGCAGGAGTGCCTCATTCCAGAGTCTGTATGCTGCGCCGAGCCTAATGGTGACAGGGAGACCGAAAGCCTCCTCAATAAACGTCACACGCGGTCCGAGGTGTTGTGCGTTGCCCCCCAATGAAAGTGGCATATCAGGAAAGGTGTAAAGTGCACCGAGGTCAAAGGCGATACCGGTTCCGGTTTCGTCAGCGATCTGCTCACGCAAGAATTTGGCATTTGCCCCGAACGCGAATGAATTACCGAAACCGCGGGCATACGAGAAGATCATCGCCAGATCGTAAGGACGGAAAATGGCGGTCTCATTTCCGTCCCGATCGCGTCCCTGTAACTCACCGAAGGATAAATAACTCGCGCTTGCTCCGACTGTGCCGATACTCCCAAGTGGGAATGCTACGCCGACGAACTCGTGATTGATGTCAGCGAACCACTCGTTATGCATGAGTGCGAGCTGCGGTTTTTGGAGTTTCGCGAGTCCCGCCGGATTCCAGTAGGAGGCGTACAGGTCATCGGTTGCAGCGACTTGGGATTCGCCCATGCCCATCGCTTTCGCGCCGACCCCGATTTTGAGGAACGTCATGGCGCGGGTGCCGGCGTTTTCATGGATGTCCGTGTTATCTGCTATAACGGGTATACATGCGAAAATGAGAACTGTAATGAAGGTGTATGTAAAAAATCTATTCATAGGTATTTCCATCCGAGAAATTTGATAACGTGGATTCCGCAGGCGTGAAAATCGGAATAAACATTGGTATCAACCAGATAAAAGGACGGCGCCATCGTCGCCTCCGGTTGCTATTGTTTCACCATCCGGACTATACGCAAAACTAATTAAATTTCCGCAATGTCCGTGGGTAAGGGTCGTTTACATTCTCCAGTGACTGATAACTAAGTACCGACAACTGACAACTATTGATTCGGATAGGTTTTGCTGAGATGTTTCGGCATTGTGAAAAAGATGCCACCCGTCTGTTCCACAAGGGTTTTCTGAAAATCTGCCGCTCTCGGATGACCGATAACATAAGCACGGACACCTAACGACTGACATACGTTGAGCGCACGTTCCGGTGGATACTTGCCGGTTGTCGGTTCATCTGTCAGGATAAGCAGGATTCGGCTGGCGTAGGGACTGAATTTCACTTTTGGAAGGCCTTCCACAATTGCATCAATAAGGTGCTCGTCGCCACCGAACGGGTCTTCCATATAACTTTTTAACATTGACTCGTTCAACGGCATCTGTGTGACAACTGCGCCGTTGATAACCTTGATCGCATCTTTCGCTTCCGCGAAACGGATGAGCCCAATCCGATATTTGATAGGCAGAATGTCTAACCTGCCGATAAGCGTGCTGAGACCGAGCATAATCGCTTCAGATTTCCCGCCCATACTCCGACTGTAATCGAGCATAACGACAATGTCCACAAAAGTCCCGAACCCCTTTTCAGGCGATGCCCCGGGTGTTCCGCCAGCGTAGATGTTTAATTTATTTTTTTCGCTTCGGATGGTGTACATCCGCCTGCTACTCCGGTCATTTATAAGCCATCTGTTTCCACGCTGTTGCGTCATTGCGTTGAAGTTTTCGGCGAGCCCCCAACTTTCGGGAAAAATACCGGCATAAACGTTGAGTCTGTCGCCCACTTTCCGGATCGTGTAGGTGTGTCCACTTGAATAGTCCGTAATCACCCACAAATCGCCTTTTTCTTTTTCCCAGACCTTGGCATTATTAAAGAGACTTCCGCCCATGGATAAAGAGATTCCGTTTTCTTCAAACATACGTTCCAATTTCTTCGCGGGTATATCGCCGTCTTCGAGATGCACCTCAAATTTCGATTCCATGCTAAATAGCAATTGGCCGCCGCTTCGACGAATATCTTTAACAATGTCTCGGAAAGCCTTGATGAATGCGCTGTTGCCAGCATGCGTGCTTGGCAACGAGGTCGCACTGCCGATATCTCCTGGAATTCGCTGCCACAGTCCGTCTGTCTCTTCAGCGAGGCGTGGCTGAAAGGGGTCTGTATGTCCGAGGACGTTGACCCGGATCTCTTGAAGTTGATATTCCTTAATAGCCTTCTCCTGCATCATTTCATGTGAACCTTCTTTCTTAAAACCCGTTGATGCGGGTTCATCGGTTACGAGGACGATAAATTTATCGGCATCGGCATGAAAATCGATCCGGTGAAGTGTGTCTACTAAAGCGTCAAGCGCGTGTTCATTACCGCTGAGCGTAGCTTTTTGCATCCGTCTGCGTAGCATCGCGACATCGGGTAACAAGGAGCGGACTTCGAGCCTTTGCCCCTCATGTCGTACGCTGAATTCAGACATCCCGAGGTGATACTCCACATTGGCGAGATCAAAAGCGTCGGTCAAGGCATAGAGGTTCGCTGCGACTTGTTGGATGTTATCCCGCATACTCGCGCTGGTGTCGAGTACAAAGACGACGTTCACCTTGTCGAGTTCTCGTGTTGCTATGATGTGATCTGCGATATTTTTCAGGGCATCAGCGAACGGGTTGGAACCATCTCCGTTGCCTTCGCCTTCTCCGTTGCCATCGCCGTCCCCGATCATTCCAACGTCGGCAGTGCCTGTCGATTCGAGTTTGTGAAACCCATAACCACCATCACCTTTAACGCGTTGCCGTGGGCTATCGACACCTTCACCTGCAGTCGTTTGAAAAGGACTCGCCACTGATTTATGAATCGGAGCGGATCGGCTATTGAATGGACGTGCGTCTGTCGTTACGTCCGGCAGTGCTGTCTCTGTCTCCGACACAGATTTTGTTGCACTATGGAGCAGTTCTGCTTCTGATTGCCGTACAGTTTCATTAACTAAATTGGCGGAGGCAGCCAAATCTAAATGGCGTTGGCTCGACTCAGTAGACGGATCTGTCTGCTGTGGTACCCGTAGTTTCTTTGGTGGTGGCGGTTTGAGTCTACGGCGCTGTTTCGGTGCATCTTTTGGATTTATTAAATCCGCCGCGATTACGTCTTCAATATTGGTGGGTCTTTGGACGTAGAATGAGAACATAAAGACGATGGCGAAGCAGAGATGAAGAACACCTGCAAAAAGTAGTGCGCGTACAGAGCGATTTCGCCTTTGGGAACGGTTCATAATGTTTTTTCTCCACTTTATCTAATTTAACTGGTAGCAAACCAACCTATACATTGACACTGGATGCAAGTCAACAAGCAATTTCTGTGCCAATCTGAGCAATACTGCACGGGCGGGTTCTCTACAAAACCCAGAAAGCACCCTGCCCGAAATCGGGCATTCTTTATACTGGCTTGCCCGAAATAGGGGATATCTGACAATCCAAGTTGGCGACTCCAACTTTTAGGTAACAACTTCAGTGCTTATTTGCTTTTCACTTTACCCCAGGTTGTTGTTAAGAACTGCGGTTGCGGGGACACTGGCAACGGATACGCTATGAGTCCTCCTACTGAACAGACGATTTCAGTCCCATCAGGCGACCACGCTGGATCAACTCCATCTAATGAGAGGTGCCTCTTTTTGTTTACCTAAGGTCGCGATGTAAATAACGAATGAGGGAATCTCGAAATTCATGTGAACGTAAGCGATCTGTTTTCCATCGGGTGCCCATGTCGGATCGGCTCTATAAATAGCTTTTCTGAAGACGCGTCGGACGTTGGATCCATCTGCGTTCATCAGGTAAAGGTCTCGAATGCCATCGCGATCGGATTCAAAAAGGATCTGCTCACCAGTTGTTGACCAGACAGCGTCCCAATCCGTTGCGCGGTGTCGTGTTAAGTTCTCCTGTTCACTATTTCCAATCTCCACGTAAGCATAACAATGTTGTCAACTACCGAGAAATGAACACTTCTGGAGGAGAGGTGATAAGCATTGAACACAAATCAGGTGAGACATAACACGCTGCTAACGTAAAGGAACGCATTCAGCAGCTAATCTATGACAGACGTGATATATTATGTCGGGTTCTTCTGAATCCTTAAACGCAAACTCACGTTATTATAC
>VXZK01000100.1 GCA_009845545.1 Candidatus Poribacteria bacterium | reverse complement strand
AGGAATATCCGTAAAGATTTGACCCAAGATTAATTATGTGTTAAAATCGCGAAATGTGAATTTTTATCCAGCGAATCAACATCTTAAAAGGAGCTAGGCGACATGAAAAAAATCTATCTATTAGTCGTTACCTATCTACTAATATCAACTCTGTTCCTATCGAATGCATATACTCAAGATGAGTCTGAATTAGATTTACCAAAAGGAGCAAAAGACCGATTCGGTAAAGGGTGGGTTCGTGATATAGAATTCTCCCCTGATGGCAACCAACTTGCCGTCGCAACTACCACCGGTATCTGGATTTATGATAGTCACACTGGTAAACAAATTAACCGGTTTGAAGGACACATGGGCGGTGCTAATGCAATTTCATATTCTCAAGATGGTCAACTTCTCGCTGCCGCACATCAAGACTTGACTATTAGGTTATGGAAACCCACCAGAAAGAATCCCAAAAAACCGATACCTGCCCTTAGGGGCCATAAAGATAAAATATATGCGGTTACCTTTTCATCCGATGATAAAAGCAGCATGTTGGCAAGTGCTAGTGCTGACAAAACAATCCGACTTTGGGACCCACACACTGTAACCGACGACGAAAGACTTATTGCAATCCTACCGTACAAGGATTCCGTTCGGACCGTAGCCTTTTCATTCGACAATCGGATGCTTGCTGGTGGAAGTGACGATGGGATTATTCAAGTCTGGGACGCTGGTACAGGTGACCGAATATACGAATTTAAAGAACACACTAATTCTGTTCAAGCGGTGCATTTTTCACGTAATAGGACTCAACTGGTAAGTGCGAGTTTAGACGGTAGCGTCCTGTTATGGAGTCTCGTTGGTGCGGGTGGAAAACTTCATTCACCAATACAACATAACGCCTCAGTATATACGGCTAAATTTTCTCCAGATGGAAACACTTTTGCCACTGGCAGTGCCGACAAACTAATTCGGTTATGGGACACAAACACGGCAAGGCACAACCTTACCTTTACAGGACACAAAGACTCTGTATCAGATATTGACTTTTCCGCTGATGGCACCACACTTGTCAGTGCCAGTCCTGACGGGACGATATTATTATGGGACACAATCGGTGCCCGAACACGTATTGAAATATCAGAACATACCGGAGGCATAAAAGCCTTAGCATACACAGAAGACAATCGTATCCGAGCATGTGGGACCGGATTAGATGGGAAACTCCGGCTGTGGGATGCTGGTACTAGTAGCGAACTTTCTCCACTTAGCGAACATACTGGATTAACACAAGCTGTCACATTCTCAAACGATGGTAAAACGATTGTTAGCGGTGGAAGCGAAGATGGGACAATTTTCCTATCAAATGTCCTCAAGGTCCTCGAAAACAATAAAGGAATTAACAACGAAAGCTTACAGTCTGTATTAACAGGGAACACACATGGCATCACTGCGCTTGCACTGTCACCAGCAGGCACTACACTCGCTACTGGTGGCGCAGATGGCAGAATTCACCTATTGGATGTTGCCTCTCGCCGTGAATTGAAAGTATTAAAAGGGGCTCAGGGCACAATTACAGCCTTGGCGTTTGCAGTTGATGGCACCCATCTTTTCAGTGGTGAAGAAAATGGTACTATTCGTCAATGGAACGCCCTTACAGGCACAGAAGTGGGAACAGGTTACAGTACTCCATTAGGGGCTATTACCGCCCTATCGTATTCGCTTTCTAATGAATGTCTTGCTGCCGGAGATACCACTGGTACAATTCAGTTTTTTGATCCTGCCACAAAACGTAAAAAAGCAAGGGAATTCTTCATCCCTCACTCCAGTATAACCACTCTCATTTTTTCCGATGATGGCAGTTCCCTTGTCAGCGGCAGTGAAAACGGTACTATTATCGTTTGGGATATGAACGCAGGACTTCTAAACACAAAGTTAGAGGACAATACATCAGAAGAAGACAAGATCACACCACAAACTAACACCTCACAAAAGCACAAGATTACTGAACAAACTGCACAGGAGATTGCCCAAAACGCTTTAAAGGCAACAGTATACTTTGGAATACAAAAACTTGACAGAACAATCTCAGAAGGAAGCGGTTTCTTCATCCGACCAAACTATATCGCTACCAATTATCACGTTATTGAAGATGCTACGGCGGCATATATAAAGCTGGTTGGTAAACAAACAACGTACCGTGTTGAAAATATTGCGGCAACAGACCCAGAGCGCGATCTCGCTATCCTGAAAGTTAGTAATACTAATTCAGTAGTACTACCCCTTGCTAATAGCGACAAGGTTGAAATTGGCGAGACTGTTTATGCTGTAGGTAACCCGAAAGGTTTGGAAGGGACAGTCTCAAATGGTATTATCAGTAGCATACGAGGCACAGGCAACAATAAATGGATCCAAATAACTGCTGCAGTTTCTCCAGGAAGCAGTGGAGGTGCTGTGCTAAACAGTAGAGGTAAAGTCATAGGCATTGCAACGGCTATCCACAAGGATGAAGACGCGCAAAACCTTAATTTTGTTGTTCCATCAAATTACCTCAAGGCACTACTTGGCAAAGTGCAATAATGCCTAACGCGTAAAACTACTCCAAAAAGTGTTCGGCATTGCTATCTAATACCAATTCTAATTGATGATTCCTCTTAAAAGAATCTAATGTTTTGGTTATGCCCGGTGCGGTTAGGAAACCGCACCTACCTGGGTTTGGGTGAACAGTGCGATTAATGTAATATAAACTTTTAGAAATGGTATAATACTGCAATTTAAACCCAAATGGAGAGCTCGCTATGTACACAGGCATGGCTGAGAAGTATTATGCCAAAAAGCGCAGGAACATGGCACTTTTCTTTTCTCTGATAGTGCATGTGATTGCAATTATCCTAACTGCGGTATTGGTACTGAAACCCAAGATAGAACAGATAATAGAAAATAGCATCGCTGTGGAGTTCGTCGAACCACAGCAGCATCAGCGGACACAAGTTCCGAAAAGGCTCGTCCGAGAGGTAAAACGGAAACAGACCACAGCAGGGCCCGCCATTCGTAGTGCAGCAGCAAAACTCCCTACGGCATCAAGATCAGCAATCCCACGCGTTACGGATACACCCACCTTAGAGGCACCGCCGCTCCCTACAGCAGCCGATCTTATCCCTTCGCCAGAAACGATCCTTTCACCAACCGATGTGAACTCACCTATAATAGAGAGAGGCAGCGGAGAAATCGTGGGTGGAGACGCAGTACTCGGTTCAGGAAATAGTGGTAAAATCGTGAGACAACAAAGTGGCGGTTCTGGTGAAAGTCTCGGTAACTTAACACAATCCGGTGGTGGAGGACAAGGCGGATTGGGGGAAGGGATTCCAGAAACGCTTGGCAGCTACAGAGATGAGATTGGAGATAAACTCGGCAGCATTATTGATGAAGAGGACGGCATCGTGCGTGGACATATCCGACTGATACGTCTCAAGCATCAAATGAGCGACTGGTGGCAGGACCCAACAGCGATTCCGTCCCTAATAAAGTGGCTGCGTGAGAATGCGCGATCCATTACTGCTGATATGAAGTACGCGGGTGGCGCGTTGCCGCTCACAGACAATCGCATCCTGGATGCACCGCTCGTGATCATGACAGGACACGATCAAACGATGTCGGTGTCCTACCAACAGTTAGCTGACCGCAATTCACAAGCATCAGGGTTCACGGATGCAGAGCGCGCAGCCCTTCGCAAATATATTCTCGATTATAACGGTATGCTGTTCTTCGACTACTGCGGGGACGGCGGTAACGAAAAATCGTTCGCCAATCTCGTAGAAACGGAGTTACGCAAGGTATTCCCTGAGTATCCAATGAAAACTCTGGATGATATTCGACATGAGATTTTTCAATCCTATTACAAACTGAAAAAGACACCCGTCGGCGGTTCGGCGTTCTGGGGAACAGGATACAAAGGTGGGAACGTAAAATGGCGGTATATTAAAGGGATGTTAGTGCCGGGGCGGTTGGGCAAGCCTCGTCTGGCAGTCGTATTTTGTCCGCTCGATTACTTGTGCAGTATGGAGACTGCAGAGGTCGATAGTCGTTCGCCACTCGCCTCAAGACGTTCCTCAGATGTCTATCGGTTCATGACAAATATGTTTATTTATCAGATGCGACAGAGAGCAGAGAACCAATAGGGCGCGCTGCGTAAACGCGCCCATATCAGCATTACATCAATGTGCTATTGCTGTTTCGCTAAAGTCCTTCGGTAAGCGTGGCTGATGACACCCATCCACACTACTCTTTAATCACAAAGAATTTTTCCTCTTTAATCCGTTCTTCAGGGAAACGTGCGCGCGCCCAGATTGCTTTCGCATTCTCAATCATTTGCGGATGTCCACACGCATAGACGACAGCGTTGGTATGGTCAAAGCCGAGTTGATCGCCGTACTTCCGGATCACATCTTCGGCACGTCCGCTTTCGCCTTGCCAGTCAGGATCCTCCCACGGCCGACTCACTGTCGGAACAAATGTGAACCACTCCTCCTGCGCTGCGAGTTCATTGAGTTCATCCATATAATACCCAAGTTCCCACGAACGGCTTGCCCCGACAATCGCTATGATCTGATGTGGACTGGTTTTGCCCTGTTCCTGCTCAATTTTTTGCGTCCGTGCAATGCTAATATAGGGTGCAGCACCGGTCACCGTTCCCGCCATGACGTGGCGCGTCATCCCGCTCTCTGTGTCCATCACAAATTTCCCGACGAGGCGCTCTCGGATAAACACGGTATCGCCCAACTCCAATGCCCAAAATAGAGGCGTAGTTGCCCCTTCTGGCACTAATTCTACGAAAACCTCCATAAAAGGTTCATGTGGGGAGGAGACTATCGAATACGGACGTTGGACGATTTTTCCGTCAACCTCAAAACCGATAGTCGCGTATTGTCCCGGTATAAACGGCAACTGCTTATCAACACGGAATTTGAACGCGGCTAAATCTTCAGAGAAGTCCTCACGTTCAATGAGTTCACCTTTACAATATTGTGTTCTGGCGTGTCTTCTTTGAATAATCATTCCCTTCAAAAGTAGAAAATAGTAAAATTTTCGATTGACTTTTTAG
>VXZK01000210.1:24733-30499 GCA_009845545.1 Candidatus Poribacteria bacterium | reverse complement strand
AACATGTGCTGCGGTAGCAAACTGAACAGTTTTAAACGAGGGATAAAGGTTGTTGATGGATAACGACCGAACCCATTTGAACACAGACGTTCAGCCGTTACTTGTCATCAACATAGGAGGGTGCAGCGAGTCTATCACTCACTGCGTAAGGTGGGTTATCTGTATGAGAGGGACGCATTAAAACAGCGGGGTGCCTTGTGCTTCAACGTAAACCGAGTACAGAGATTGACTACCTGTCATAAAGAGTCGGTTCCGCTTCACACCGCCGAAGCAGATGTTAGAACAAATTTCTGGGAGGTGAATCTTACCGATAAGGGTTCCGTCCGGTGCGAAGATATGCACCCCATCGTAGCCTTCACCGACCCAACCTGTACCTGCCCAAACATTGCCATCAGTATCACACCGGAGACCGTCAGCGGCACCGGGTGCCATCTCAGCGAATACCTGTTTATTATCCAGCCCTTCACCATTTATGACATCATAGACAACGATGTTTTTAGGAGGTCCTGTATCAGCGATATAGAGTTTATCATAGTCGGGTGAAAAACAGATGCCGTTAGGTTTTTCGAGTTCATCTGTCACAACGGCTGCTTTCCCAGTGACAGGATTGAGGCGATAGACAGAAGTCGGCAATTCAAAAGGTGCTTTATGCCCTTCATAATTAAACATGATACCGTATCCGGGATCCGTGAACCAGATATGTCCATCCGGATGGACGACCACATCGTTGGGTGCGTTGAACCGTTTGCCTTCAAAGTTGTCAATCAGGACAGTAATCGTTCCGTCATATTCGGTGCGTGTGACGCGTCGTGTGCCGTGTTCGCAACTGATGAGTCGACCTTGCCGATCGCGCGTATGCCCGTTGGTATAGTTGGACGGTTTGCGATAGACGCTCACTTTACCTGTGGCTTCCTGCCATTTCAGGATACGGTTGTTCGGAATATCACTCCAGAGGAGGTACCCACCATCGCCAAACCAGACGGGGCCCTCGGACCAACGCGCACCAGTCCATAGACGTTCCACAACGGCGTTGCCGATTTTATATTGCGCAAAGCGCGGGTCAATAACTTCAACTGCTGGATCAGGGTAGCGGGTAATCGGTCCCTCTTTTGAGGGAATATCTGCCAAAACCGTCAGGGGATTGAGTACCGGTAGAACGGCACTGACACCCAGACCCCGTAAAAATGTTCGACGTGAAAGTTGTTTTGATGTGTTCATGTATATTTCCACTGTTGATGTTAATAGTTTACTAAACAATTCCTTCGACTCATCATATTGCGCCATATCTGCATTATACCGTTGTTTATAGCAGGATGTCAATCGTTTTTCCCAGGGTCATTTAGTTTTATATTTTTACTTTATATACCTATGTATGTTTGCTTCTGTAGGAGCGAGTTGTGCTCGTGATCCTGTGAAGAAACGTTAACGCTTGTAAACGAAAATCAAAATCAAAACCGAAAACTAAATCGTCCTGCGTTTTTCCGGAATCTTCTGTCGGTTCTATTGGAGAAGTCGCGATAACGCACGTTATTTTACTACTAACATTTTGCGAGTAGCCTTAAACTCGCCTGCTGAAAGTGTATAAAAGTAGACACCGCTTGCCACTGGAACGGGTAATGAATTACCCCTACTACAAACTGTCAATTCATGCCAATCTGACGTCAATTTACATCAGATTAGACGGCGTATAAAGTTTGCTATACGTCAGCATAATCCGATCGTGAATAAATTCATATTTCTCAGGGCAACAGGAACGGAGTTTGTCAGGATATACGAAATAATATCCGATACTTTCTGCCATATCCTCATCTGGATTTTCTGTATAAGCATACGCTGTTACAAACGCTGATCGTTCTTGAGTCGTTGACCAACCAGATTCACTCGAATCTCGGAACCATCCCCCAAGTTTCGCCCAATCCAATTTAAGTTGGTCATTAAAAACATACCACCATAAAAAATGTGCCTTTTCGTGGGCAATTATTTTACGCGTATCATTACGATGATAGCGATCGCGAAGAAAAATAGATTCAGCAAATGTTATATAACCGCGACTTATCATTGCGGAACTGATGCCTCTATCCTCATCGTCAATTCCATCAATTCTGCGAACTATATATTTTAATTGCGGTGTTTTATGTAATGCTTGAGGGAAGGCTTCAAGGACGGACATAATCAGCATCAGATCGTCATTTCCAAAATCCGAATACCCTTTTGGTGTGTTGTTTTTCGTACGCTGCGGTAATGCAGCATGAGAGGGGATATCTATACCATACCTTGTTTTCATTATTAATTCTATTACGGATCTGTTTGTTCCATTCTCTGTTATGTATTGAACGACAGCATAATACAGGTCCTTGTCCGGCGACAAAACCTCTTCAGATCCTTCAATAGGAAAGATATTTCTACTAACCGTAACGAGTTTTAACTTATCTTTAGATTCAATCTTAATACCGTTTTCTAAGTCATCATCGCTTATATGCCATCTGGAAAACTGTAGATTCAGCCCTAACGGCATGGATTTAAAGACCTTCAAAAGCGCGTGTGCGTCTTTTGTCGTCCATGTCGCATCTAAATAAACAGAATATTTTTCCTCCAACGCTAAGTGAGAAGCGTATTTTTTCTCCTGCTGTGAAGTCGGATTTTCATTTACTGTTTGATAACCAGATATATAGCAACTCGGTTGTAGAATTATGAGAGCAAGAAGAACGAAATTACTGATAATTCGTGTCATATCTGTTCCTCGTTTTAAGTAACAGAGTGCCAGCAGCATTGCGACAGCGGAGCAATGCGGGATATATATCGAGTAACGTTGTTTAACGAATCTTGTTATTTCGCGCTTGGCGTTAATTTGAAAAACCACGTCGCAAACGGAACGGATCGCTTTTAACAATTTCAGTAACCAATACGGAACTCTTATAACCTTCGGCTTCGAGCTGTGCAACGATTCGGTCAACGGTTGGACGATCATAATATTCCAAGCCTCTCCCCAAAGCGTAGATCAACATCTTCTCCGTTAGACATCGCACAAATTCCTGTTTCCTGTCTTTAAGGATCTGCTTCAGGTCTGCTATACCGTCAAAAGTGGTGCCATCTGGAAGTTCTGCAGCTGTGTCAATCTTCAATCCACCGTCTTTTTTCCGAAACGCGCCGATAGCATTATAGTTTTCGAGCGCGAATCCGATCGGGTCCATTTTCGCGTGACAGTTGGCACATGCGGGGTCTTCTCGATGCTGTTCGAGCAGCTCTCGTAAACTTGTTCCGCTAGTCGCTGCCTGCTCTTCTTCCAATTCTGGGACATCGGGGGGTGGCGGCGGCGGTGGTGAACCGAGTATCTGTTCCAAAACCCAACGTCCCCTTTTAACCGGAGAAGTCCGAGTTGGGTTAGATGTCACTGTCAGGACGCTGGCGTGAGTCAGTATACCCCCACGTGAGGTGCCTTGCAATGCAACGCGCCGAAACGCACTGCCCTTAATCGCTTCACCACCCGGGACAGTTTTCTCCTGATATTTCCAGTTCCCATTGGTGTCAGCAATGCCGTAGTGGTTCGCCAATTCCTGATTGAGGAACGTGTAGTCTGCGTCAAGTAAATCAAGGACGCTCCGATCCTCACGGAAGATGGATTCGAGGAAGAGTTCTGTCTCTTTGAGCATCGCGGCTAACCCCCTACGACGGAAGTGCGGAAATCGTTCAGGATCAGGGGTAACTGTTGCCAACCGCTGAATTTGTAACCATTGCGTGCCAAAGTCACGTGCGAATTCTGCCGCTTTCGGGTCCGCCAACAACCGTTTAACTTGTGCTTCAAGATTCACAGTCAGTTGGTTTTGCGATGCGAGTTCAAAGAGTTCATCATCCGGCATACTCCGCCACACGAAGTAGGAGAGCCGTGATGCAAGCTGGAATTCATCAATCGCGTATGGGTCTGGAGTTTGCGGACGGTCATCTAATTCTAATCGGAACAGGAACTTAGGTGAACAGAGAATAACCTTGATCGCTTGTTGGATCGCCGCTTCCCACTTCGTGTCATCGTCCTGAACTGATGCCGCGAACTGTACGAGTTCTTCCACTTCAGTTTCAGTCGGCGGGCGACGATAGCCACGGCGAAGCAGACGGGTCAACACCTCACGCGTCTGCTCTATCTGTGGAATATCCGGTGTACATGCCAAAATTTCGAGTTGGGTATCAGGGCGTGTATCCAACGGACCTTCTGCCCAGAGCGTCCGAATTTGGAGCTTGACGGATGCTTCACCGTCTGTAGGCTTAACCATCGCAATCCCTGCGTTCTCGATGTTCGGGATGCCAGTAACAAGGTACTCAACTGTCTGATTCTTTTTGGGGTCGCGAGAAGTAATCTCAAAGGTCTTTAGAATCTTAATCCCGTTATCGGCTGCTGGGTCCACGCCAACCAATCGTGCAAGCTCTTCTGGTGAAGAAACTTCCTCTAATCCTTCGCCTTGAATAAATAGGGCGACTTCAACGGGCATTTCATTATCGGTTTCAGCATAGAGGGTCGCTTTGTAGATAATTTCTTCATCCGGAAACATCTTGAAAAAGGTCGCACCTGTTGTAAAGGGACCAGATTTCCACGCCTCTGTCGCCGTTGGGGCGAGCAGTCGGAACCGTTCATCAGGGACATCGTCGTGGCGTGGATTGAGACGTGACCCTCTTTGGTAGCGTTTCGATGGCGGTGGCGGATCCACTAAAATCACGCGGGTCGCGATGGCTTCTGCCGCTTCAAGATAGCGTTCCATCAGGAGCGGCGACATCGTTAGCACATCTCCAATGTTATCAAATCCGTGTCCTACATCGTCCGCTGGGAAATTTTCGGTAGGGTCGAAATCAACGCCGAGCATGTCTCGGACAGTATTTTTGTATTCGACTCTGTTGAGTCGGCGCACCGTGATACGCCCAGGGTCCGGTTTCGCCGTACGGTCTGCGTGTTCAAAAATCGCCTCAATATGCGCAACAAAGGCATCTGACGCTTCTATCGTTGGTTGATGCTCACTCTCCGATGGTGGCATATAGCCTGTCGTTACCATATCCAAGACGCGGTCCCAGACATCACGGTTCTCAATGAGCGACAGATCATCTGAAAATACGTTGAGTGCAAGTTCGGCGGCGGGTGCATCGCCAGCATGACAGCTGAAGCAGTATTTTTTCAAGAAGGGGAGACCCTCTTCGGCAAATTGAGAGGTCTCCTCTCCACCCGGATTAGTAGAAACGGCAATAAGCACGAATACCAACGTTACACAGAGGTATCGTGGGATATAATTAAGCGAAATCATCAATAGACTCCATCAATTTGTAAACACATTTCTAATAGTATTTCAACTTTGAATGTGAGAGTAGGTTCGTAGTAGTGCGATTCATCGCACGTCCGAAGGAAAGCAGCAACGGGCAATCAATTGCCCTACTATGAACCTAATTTACCAATAAACTCAACATTGAAGCACTACTAATCTTCTAATCTTTTTATACTTCCCATAATTTTGGACTTAAGTTCTTCATCTCCTGCCTTCTCCGCCAAATTTAATGCCGTCTGTAAATCACGCTTGGCATCATCAGCAAGACCTAACTCTCGCTTGGCAATCCCTCGGCTGGCATAGGTGTTTACACTGTTTGGGTTTAGGCGTATCGCCACATCAAAGTCAAGGATAGCGGCTTCAGGATGTCCTAACCTAACTTTTGCAATTCCTCGATTGTTATAGATACTTGCATCATTAGGACTCAGGCGTATCGCCGTATCATAGTCGGAAATAGCTTCAAAAT
>VXZK01000210.1:0-24633 GCA_009845545.1 Candidatus Poribacteria bacterium | reverse complement strand
ATCATAGTCGGAAATAGCTTCAAAATATAGTTCAATTTTGTCTTTTGCATTGCCTCGCTTAAAATAGGTAAAATAGGCGATAGTAAGGCTAGGATTTAGGTCCAGTGCTTTATTATACTCCGAAATAGCGGATTCATAAGCTCCTTGATCGGACAAAGCATTCCCTGTATCAAGATGGTTTTCGGCAGATTCAGCATTGCTATTCAAATCGTTCATATTTTTCATTAGGTAGGCTCTTTTGTGGCAAAATCATCGGATTTTAAATACTCTGTTAAATCTTTTCCCTCGGGGAACCTTGATGACGTGATTGGAGAAGGAGCAATTTCGCCGTCGCCCTGGTTCGCTTGCGTGGTGTTGGTAGCAGCTGCTTTGCCGTCGCTGTTCTTATTGCGGATAATAAAAGGAATTATAATTGCTGCTAAAATTGCTACGACCAGAGGACCTATGAATGATGCCAGAATCACATGTACAGTTTTGGCCGTTCCCTGTGTTCTTTCTTCAAGCACCGCAACTCTTGTGTTAAGGCTATTCACACTTTCGGTGAGTTTCTCCACATTTCCGCTAAGTTTCTCTGTGATTTCGGTGAGTTTCTTTACAGCATCGCCGAGTTCCTTTACGTTATTATTGAGGTTTGCTATATTTATCCTTTCAGTAACCGTTATGATATTTGGATCTGATTGTTCCTGTCCAAACGCGGCAGTAACAAAAAGGACACAGAGAATTCCTAATAGAATAGCCGGACCTTTTAGCATTATAACTCTCCTATACTTTGGTTCTACTACATGGAAATAATTAGTTCATAGGTTAAATTATTTCGCAATAAGTCGTTTTGGGGTTAGTTAAATTGGATATAACATTTCTGAATCAGTAGTTAGGTTTTATTCATCAAGCGGTAATCTATTCCATTCTGCCTTGGTGAGTCGCCATCCAATTCGCTCAGAATGCTCAACTCGCCCTTCATTTTTCAACTTTCGTAGAATGTCATAATGTTTCCGACTGAGCGGGTCGTTAGCCCGCGGATTATATGGCTGCCTATATGTCCCGAGTTTTCTGCCTATTTGCGGACCTGACATATACACATCTGGTCCGTTCTCTTGAAGAACATCTATGATTTCGTCCTTCAGTTGTGCTTCTGTGGGTAATCTTGCGTGATCCATCTGTAACATCTCCTATTACTTCGCTTTAAAGCGGGTTTTTTAAATTATTTTTTAATCCCAAAACTTATTGCGAATTATTTTAGCATATTATTCAAAAAAAATGTAGAAAAAGTCCATTACTTTTTAACCCTGCCTATCCACAGTTTCTATGGTTCCTTGTAAATGCCGCTGAAATTTGCTTTTTTAAAACGGCTTTGCTAAAATGGTAGCACTGAAATTGCTATAGGAGGTCTACAGCCATGAATATACACGAGCAAGAACAAATTGTGAACGCAACAGCGTTGCAAAGCGTCTGTAGCCAGCTTTACCAGAAAGTCGGCGTTGCTGAATCCGATGCGGATACAGTCGCGGAAATGCAAGTACTGATGGATTTGCGCGGCGTTCATTCACACGCGACACGCGGCATGCCCGGTTATGTCCGGGGCATCATCAGTGGGAACATTAATCCGAATCCACAGCTCCAGACGCTCGCGGATAATCCTGCCTCTGTGCTATTGGATGGCGACCGCGGATTGGGACATCTCGTCGGTGTTCGGGCAATGAACATGGCTATTGAAAAAGCGAAATCCGCTTCGATGGGCGTGGCGATTGTTCGGAACAGCAATCACTTCGGGGCTGCCTCCAGCCATGCGATGCGTACACTGCCGCACGATATGATCGGTTTCGCAACGACCAACGGACTCGGTGTAAATACTGCCGTTTTCGGTGCAAGAACTCCTTCGATCGGAAATAATGTGTTTTCCTTTGCGATCCCTGCTGGCGAAGAGCCACCGATTGTGTTGGACATGGCGTGTGGTGCTGCCGCCGCTGGACGGATCGGGACTGCGCGGTTATACCAAGAGAAAATTCCATTGGGATGGGCGCTCGACGCGGACGGTAACGAAACCGATGATCCAGGGAAAGTCGCTGTTATCCTACCCGCTGCAGGTCCGAAAGGTTCTGCGCTCGCGATCGTGATGGATGTCTTGTGCGGCCCGTTAAGCGGTGGGTTGATGGGCATTAATAAACGGTTTCAACCCGGGGACGCACCACTCGAAAAACGCGTATCGGCACATTTTTTCTTCGCGATTAACATTGCCAGTTTTACCCCTGTTGCAGAATTCAAAGCCGAAATTGACCGACAGGTTCGGATGACACGCCAAGCGACCCCACGCGCCGGTTTTACGCGCGTCACCCTACCCGGTGAGATTGAGTGGGAATTAACACAAGAACGCCTCGCAAATGGAATTCCGCTACACAAGGAGCCAGTGCAAGTGATCGAGCAACTCGCAGATGAGTTAGGTGTTGGAATTCCGTGGAACCGACAATGAGAGTGAAATGTGTGTAGCAGCGCGGATAGAAAATATTTGACATATCGTAAAAAGTTCGGTATAATTATGGTTTCTTATCTAACATCGGCACTGAAAAAGAAACCGCGTGCCGGTTTCCGATCCCTACTGTGGAGGTAACTATGCACCTAATTACACTGAACCCTTGGTCAGAAACAGATATTTTTCAGATGGTCGAAGAGAGCCTAAATCTAAAAAAATATCCCGAAAAATATAGACACGCTGTAGGTGGAAAAAGCCTCTGTCTACTTTTCCAAAAAACCTCCACGCGCACGCGCTGTGCAGGTGAAATCGGTATTACACAACTCGGTGGACACGCACATTACCTCGACTGGCGTACAACAAACTTCGCATTAGCCGACCTCGGTGATGAAATGCGCGTCCTCTCTGCTTATGTGGATATTATCTTGGCTCGCTTCTTGAAACACACTGAACTCGTTGAAGCCACCGCTGCCGCAACAGTACCCGTTATTAACGGTTGTTGCGACAAGTACCATCCAACGCAAGCACTCGGCGATCTCATGACGATACAGGAACATCTCGGCAGATTGGAGGGCGTCAAATTGTGTTTCATCGGTGTGCATAATAACGTCTGTAATTCGCTGATTGCTGCGGGTATGAAGGTTGGCATTGAAGTCACTGTCGTCGCACCAGAGATAAACCCCGCTGCTGTTGATAAAGAATTATGGGATGCAGCCGCTCAGAAAGGTCTCTATAAGACACTTGACACAGACACGCCAAACATCAGTCCGGCGCTCGAAAAAGTCATCGCTGAAAGCGATATTGTCTATACGGATACGTGGGTGGACATGGAGTTTTTCACAGATCCATCTTTTGCGGAAGAACGGGAACGCCGGTTAAAAAAGATGGCACCGTATCAATTAAATGCGGAATTGTTGGAGGGACATGCGTGCAAAATTATGCACTGCCTCCCCGCGCATCACGGATACGAAATCACAGGTGAACTCGTCAACGATGAACGGTCAATTATCTTTGATCAGTCCGAAAACCGCCTCCATAGCCTGAAGACCATCCTTCTCAGATTGCTCGCACACGCTTAAGTGAAGATATGCAAAACTATCTCCAGCACCTTGAATGTAGCAAATGTGATGAAACCTATCCGCACACGGTGCCACAGAACGTCTGTAGTGCCTGCGGGAAACCGCTGCTTGCTCGCTATGCACTTGAACAACTATCACGGACATGGACCCACGATACGCTGATGTCAAGACCACCATCACTTTGGCGTTATAGAGAACTCCTGCCTATATCCGACCCCAAGGACATAGTAACACTCGGCGAGACAATGACACCCCTCATCCACGCGAAAAGATTGGGCGCGAAGTTTGGTCTCACGGAGGTATGGGTGAAAGACGAATCGCGATTACCCACGGGTAGTTTTAAGGCACGCGGCTTAGCGATGGCAGTATCCAAAGCGAAATCCCTCGGATTGACGCAGTTGGCGATCCCATCCGCTGGTAACGCCGCTACGGCACTTGCATTGTATGCCGCTGCAGCCGGTATTACCGCGCACATCTTTATGCCGCAAGAGACACCCGCCTTCAATAAAGAGACGTGTCAACTCGCGGGCGCGAACGTCACACTGATTGATGGTTTAATCAACGATGCTGGTAGGATCGTTGCAGAACGGAAGGCAGATGAAGGGTGGTTTGATGTGTCAACGCTCAAAGAGCCGTACCGTGTAGAGGGTAAAAAGACGATGGGATTTGAACTCGCGGAGCAGTTCGCGTGGGAACTACCGGATGTTATCCTCTATCCTACCGGTGGTGGTACGGGTATTGTCGGAATGTGGAAAGGTTTCGCTGAATTAGAAGCAATCGGATGGATCGGTAAAAAGAGACCGCGGTTTATTTCTGTGCAATCAGCAGGTTGTGCACCAATTGTGAAAGCGTGGGAGGAAGGCGCAACTGAAGCAACACCGTGGCTTAATGCACAGACCGTTGCGGGCGGTTTGCGCGTGCCACAAGCGATTGGTGATTTCCTTATCTTAGAGGCGATTCGCAAAAGCAACGGTGCCGCAATTGCCGTCACAGACGATGCGATCCGTGAGGCAATGCAACTGCTGCCTACAACCGAGGGGCTTCTAACATGCCCTGAAGGTGCAGCGACCGTCGCTGGACTCAAACAACTTGTTGCAAAAGGGATGATGAGTCCTTCCGAACGCGTCGTCTTATTCAATACGGGTGGTTATCAGTCATAAAGAGAAATCACTACCGGTTTTCAAGATAGTCGTAGGTGGGCTTTTCCTTGGTTTCCTCGCCCTCTTCAGCTGCCTTGTTCTTCAGGTGATAGCCGACCTCATACTTCTGCACCGATATGATTGGATAGGGACCGTCAAATCCGGTGACTGTGCCTTGGACCTCAACCGGTTTACCAGTCGTTCCAACATCGGTCCGCATCTGATCGAACTCAGGGTTCGCGTCGAAAACGAAATTCTGGCCTTGGTTTTCTGTCGTCAACGCATGCATGATATTAGAGGTTTCCGGCCGCCAGCGTCGCCATGACGGAACGTTTCGGAGATAACTCCGAGCGAAACCGGGGTGTGCAAACATGTCACCGCGGATAGTCGCATGGGTTTTAAGGACACGCGCACCCCCGAGCCCATGACGGCCCCGGAAGCGCGAATCATTGAGTTGCCGCATGATGTTATACACATCAAACGTATGTGTTTCGCTGTACTCTGTAACACCTTGTCTCGCTTTGACTTCCACGACGGTAGTGAAATGTCGCTTTCTACCGTTCTTGTCAACAGGTGCACTGAAGGTAACGTCCTTCGGATCCGCCCACGGTTTCAATAATCGTCGAATTTGGCGCGCATCGGCGTTGCTAACAACATCAGAAATCTCTATTTTCAAGACAACCGCCTCTTCAGCCATGCTTACCATACTTATGCCAACAAATAGAAGTACCACCAGAAAAGTAAGCCAATAGAAATGTGTACGTTTCATTACTGATCTCCTCCTGAATCTTCTCCCTTAATCTGTAAGTTTACATCCTCAGTTGCATTAGACACCATAAAAGACAAAAAGTTTCAAAAAAAAAATTGCTGAGTCCAATCCGATAACTGCCATTTAACTGTTAATGACGCGATTTCATACTAAAAAGGGTGCATAATTTTAGAAAAAGTCGAAATCTTAAGTTTTACAACGTGAGTTCGACGATATGAAAACCTAAACGCTCAGCATCACAAAAAAGTTTACAGGGAAGCATATAATTTAACGCCAGTTTGATAATAAATGATGTGCGTTCAATAACAGGTACTTTCTCCGACTAAAAGGTTATAAGCAGCTTAGGTTTAAGTGCGCCCCTTTTCGTGCAACTGCGTCTAAAGAATGCCCCATTTTGTGCAGTGCTTTCTCTGTATTTTGTAGAGAACTCCGTCAGTGTGGTATTGTTCAAATTGGCACGAAATTTGCTACATCTAAGCAACAAAAAAATTGATTAAAAGGGTGTTGGACATAGACAGGATGGAAGCAAGATTTAAATGAGAAGGGTTGTGGTACGAAGATATATGAGCGTCGGGTTAATGAACGGCGAGAGGTGCTCGGAATGTGAATGTACAAATTCCTTGAAAATTACACTGAAATATGCTAACATTTAAAAAATGGACGCTATTCCATAGGCTTTAAGTCAAACAAAATTATAGGACAAAACAGGAGATTACGATGAAAAAAATGTTTTGGGTAGCGATGCTTTTTGTGATGTGTGTTGCTACGAGTTACGGGCAATATAATGGCGAGTGTTGGGTTGTAAGTGGCGGGGATACGGTTTATAAATTACATGCGAATGGCAACGCTGATCCGACGGTCATTCCGAACCTGACGCAAGCGAGTGCTGCGGAGGTCAACCCTGCCAATGGTGTCGCTTGGATCGCTATTTCCGCATCGAATGCTGTCTTTAGATTCGATCAAGCGACGAACGAATTTACACAAGCACCACCCATTGAACGCCCAAATATGATCTCAGTTAACCCAGCAGACGGCACCGTCTGGGTAGCATGGCTGCACGGGGTATCGAAGTTATCAAGTGACGGAGGACAAATTCTCGCGCAGGTAGTCCCAGAAGGTGGGCCCCCGAACGTAGAGACAGGTAGGTTCAATGTCGCTGTGAACCCTAAGGATGGCAGCGTCTGGATAGCGGACGCACGCGGTCCCATCAATCGTTACGATGCAAACGGCACTCAAATCGCAACCGGTCCGACGATGCGAGAACCCAAAGGCGGCGTTGCCGTTGACTATGACGGAAATGCATGGGTCGCTGACAGTCAGTTTAACACACTCATTCGGGTTTCACCAACCGGTCAAGAACTCGCAAAACTCACGATCACCAGTCCGGTTTCTCCGCGCGTCAATCCTAAGGATGGCAGTGTATGGGTAGTCTCAGAGCAGTCAATGCTGCTAAACTTGTCAGCGGACGGGACAAAAAGGCATGAATTTGCTGCCGGTATGGCTGTTGTCGGAATAAGTCTCTCACCTTCAGATGGCGGTATTTGGGTCGCAGACATGCTCGGTGCAACTTTCAGCGGCGAGGTCAGTAAGTTTTCTACAAGCGGAACGAAACTCTTCGCGAATCCTATTCCGCAACCTTCCTCCGTTTCGGTCGGATTTTGGGAAGGAAATTAATCCATAGGGCTGCCACGGATTGCGTCGCTACGTTCATCTGCTTATCGGAGTACTCGCGGGCATGATTGCAACTTCTCTGAGGGATAAATGTGAGGTGTATTATGATGGGTTATCAGCCTTGGGCACGGCATAGAGGTTTTCAAGGTTTTCTGTTAAAATTCGCAATCGGAATTTTTATTCTTGGAGTGTGCACCACGAGTGGATTCGCTCAGCTGCCAGATTTTCGTGTTGATACGAATAGTATTACCTTTTCCAACCCCACTCCCAGTGAAGGGGAAGAGGTTACCATCTGGGTTGAGGTGAAGAACATTGGAGATGCCACCCCGACGATGAACGAGGACCTCGTTGTTGAGCTTTACGAAGGAGACCCAGCGACGCAACCGCTCCAAATCGTCTGTAAGGATGTAATCATAGAATTAAAATCTGGGCAGACCGGTCGGGTGAAAGCTCAGTGGCAGCCGCCCCCTGGTAAAACAGAAATTTACGCTGTCGTTAACCCCGCAGGCGCTAAGCATATTGAGGAAGCCGATGCAGGAAATAACGTTGCGCATACGACGCTCGTCGCCCAAACGCGGACATTCCCTACTGTCACGACCGAACAAATCCAGAACGCAATCACAAAAGGGGTTGATTGGATAGAGGCGCAGCAGGGAAAGCATAGCCGGACCTGTTTGCAATGTGGCACTGAAAACCAACTCATCTTAATCTGCATCACCTGTCAGGCGAGTCTGAAGGGGTTGGCTGAAAACTTCATTCCTGATGTTGTATGGAATTTCGGTGAAGATCAAACACAGGAGACGGCACTGGCGTTGCAAACCTTGTTTGCCGCTGGACACACCACTTCGCATCCAGCCGTTAAAAGCGGCTTGGAATTCCTACTGGCGCAGAATTGGAATGAGTTCGCTGTTTACCAATTCGCAGTGATTGTTCCAGTTCTGGTAGCAACCCAAGATGAAACGTACAGGGAACGGGCACAATTTGCCGTGAACCAGTTGGTCAAAAAACAGCTCCCGATAATCGGTAGTGAGTTCGCGGACCCAAGGGACGATGGCGGCTGGGGTTACGGTTTTACTGCCGATGGCGCACACATGAACATGGTGATCTATGCGCTCTATGCTGCAAAGCAGTGGGGACTTGATATTCCACAGGATACCTGGGCACGCTCCGAACAGTGGATTCGCCGAAACCAAACCGAAACCGGCGGATGGCTCTATAATTTGGTTGACGACGGTTCACCTTGGGCGATCGGTGTTTACGGTAGTATGACTGCAACCGGATTGTGGGCACTTCGCGCGTGTGGTGTTCCCGTCGAGGATCCACAGGTACAGAAGGGCATGGCATGGGTGAAAAAGCATTGGACGCTAACCCGGAACCCCGGTTCTAACTCATGGCTCTACTATTATCTGCTCTCGTTGCAACGGTTCTGTGACATCCCACCAACCTTAAACACGTTTGCTGGCTACGATTGGTACGACGAAATCTCACAGATGATGGTGTCACAACAAGAACCTGACGGGAGATGGAGTGGATCTGAAAGCGATTTTTTATCGACCTGTTTTGCCGTGATGTCCTTGAGTCATGCACTCGCGGGGCCAACAGAACCCAATATTGGGATTGTCCCACGGAGCCTTCGGTTTTCACCACCTTCCCCACGCGTCGGCGAGGCAATTCGGCTCAGTGCAACCCTTCGTAATACGGGAACACCTTTTGATGGGATTCTCAACGTCCGGTTTTATGTAGATGACGAAGAGGTTACCTCAACTGAAGTGCTTTGGACACCTCAATTAGGGGAGACTGTCGTTTCAGCGGATTGGGCACCTGCAACTGAAGGTGAGATAGAACTTGTCGCACGCCTGGACATCACAGAGGCAGATGAAAGTGACAATACTGCTTCGGAAAAACTCACTGTCTATCCACAATCCACCGCGGCAGCGGATACACTACAGATGAAACCCCAGAAGATTAGCGAGAATGTCCACCAACTCGGCAATGTCATTTTGGATACCAATAAACGTGAAGTAACAGTGCCGGGTGAAATTAACATTGTCGGCGGTGATGCTAATATTGAATTCTTCGCGTGCGGCAAACTCGGCAAAACGCATGAAAGCATTCTGATAATTGATGCCGAACCGGTTCATATGCTTATGGCGCTCGCTGCCTTGGAATTAGAACCCGGTAGGAATCTTGCTGTTGAAGGCGATCCACGCGTTCCAAGAGGGGCATCTGTTGAAATCAGAGTAGAATGGAGCCAAGGCGAGCAAGTAATTTCACGCCGCGCGCGCGAGTTGGTGTGGAACGCTTTCACAGAGCAGCCGATGCAAGAAACATCATGGGTTTTCACCGGTGGCAGACTTACAAAGAACGACCAATTTACTGCTCAACTCTTTCATAATATTATTGCCGTCTACCGCGATCCAGATTCCCTTTTCAATCATTCCTTGCCTACCGGCACCGACGATCGCACGTATCGTGTCAATACCGATGTGATTCCTCCTAAAGGAACAAAGGTCAAGGTAATCATTAAGCCCGTCGCGGCTTAGAGGTAAAACGATGCCAATTTTTGAATACCATTGCAACGACTGTGAGACTGGGTTTGAAGTGCTTGAGCGCGCGGGGAACGCCAAGAAACTTCCGAAATGCCCCAGTTGTGGGACACACGACACCAAGAAACGCTTCTCCACATTCGCTACTGCAGGAACTCAAAAGGAATCCGCTAGCGATAACGCCACCTGAGCAATTCCAGCTGGCGGCAGTTTGCCCTAACCATCTATCCAAATCCCAATTTTCCTCGAACCAAAGTAGGCGCGGTTTGTAACCGCGCCGGACCTTAGGCACAAACTTTGTCTACCCACAAACATTCTTTTGTCTCCCATAAAGCCTGTATCTGTATAGAAACAGCGTATTGGAGAAAGAGATGTTCCAGAGGGATGACATTTATAGAAATGCTTTAAATGCCGCGTAAACCCCTAAATTGGCGCTATAGAGTCGTTTGGAATCCCCAAACCATACTTGAAGGAAATTTTAATGAAACAAAAACCCACAAATCCACCACCAAATATCCTCCGAGAAATCCAAGCGAATAAAGTTTTTCCTGTGTATCTGCTCTGTGGCGAGGAAAGTTTTCTCATTGAGGGTGCCCTCAAACAGATGCTTGATCATTTGCTTACACCTGATACGCGCGATTTCAATCTCACTTTTTTAGAGGACGCTAATATAACAATTCGAGAAATTTTGAGTCAAGCAGATCTCTATCCAGTTATGTCTGATTGGAGAGTCGTGATTGTCCGAGATGCCCCTTTCTTTAAGGTTCAGCAACGTGCGACACCGATAACAATCCTCCGAAATGCATTCAAAGTTGAAATTACAAACCCACAGAAATCTATCTCTACATTGGCAAAACTTTTGGAAGTCAGTTCACAGCAGATCGCCGAAAAGCATTTAAACTACGTAAATGCTGTTGATTCGCTCATTGATGAACTGGATACGAAGCTCACTGATGAGGAGCGCGGTTTTCTTGAACGTTTGCCCCAAATCGCTCAACAACTTGATACATACCCTACGGAAACTGAGGATACCGACGACGTAGCCGTATTGCTTGAATGGCTTCAAGGCGATCTCCCCCAAAATAGCGTCCTGATATTTACAGTACAGGGCCCCGTGAACGAGCGCAATCAGATTGTTAAAGCCATCGAAACTGTGGGGCGTTATCGATCTTTCGACCCCGTCGAAGCTGGACCGTCGTTGAACCGAGACCCGCTCTATAAGAAAGTCTCAGACAAATTCGCTGAATTTGATAAGCAGATTACACCCCGAGCGTTTTCTCTACTACGGACTCGAACCGGCGGTGATATGCACACTGTTGCTGAAGCCATCAATAAAATTGTCAATTTTGTTGGCGACAAACGCCAAATTGACGAGCAAGATGTCCGAAACATGGTGACACAAAATACATTTGACGGCATCTTCGATCTCACGGATGCGATCGGAAAACGCTCGGTCGGACAGGCGTTGAAGAGTCTTCATGAGGTGTTGGCAAGCGGTCAAGAGCCTATCCCTGTTATTTCAACAATCGCCCGCCAATTCCGATTTGCGCTTCAAGCGAAGCTCATCGCTGAAAGGAAGGAACTCCGAACAATACACAGCCGGATGTCTTTTCGTGAATTTACAGCAAATATATTCCAACCGCTCGCCAAAGAAGTCGGCGGCATCTTACCGAATACGGCTACGCACAACATTCTGAAGCAGAACCCTTATGTCGCTTACAAAATCTTTCAAACGCTCAACGCTTTTACGGTTGATGAGTTAGTCACTGCCCTTGAAAAAAGTTTAGATGTGGATACCCAATTGAAAACGACTAATCCAGATGCCACGTGTATTTTGGAGCAATTAGTGTGTGAACTTTGCACCAGTGCAACTGTTAGAAGATCCACACCTGTCTAACACGTATAGGGTAACCGATAAAGTTTTTATTTCGTTTATTAGATATATGGACTGTAAGCGAAGGAGTTTTAAATGAAAGGCACAAGACCGTTAGATAATGCCGAAATCCGAAAAGTATCGGAAGCGTTTAGCGGAACATTTACCGTTCGGAATCGGAGCCTGTTTATGTTAGGCGTATCCGTCGGAGGACGGATTAGCGAACTGCTTGCGTTGAAAGTGGGAGATGTATGGCAGAATGGCAAGCCTATCAAGGATTTGCTGTTTGATCGGAAGATTGTAAAAGGCGGTGAGGTATCAAGAGCTGTACCTGTCAATGTAGACGGCAGACAGGCAATTGAGGCACTCATTGCTTGGCATACCGAGATATATGGAGACCTTGATCCTGAGCGTCCGCTGTTTCCGTCGCGAAAAGGACAAGGCTCACAACCAATGACGAGAATATCGGCACACAGGTCACTGAAACCGGCATTTGAGGCCGCGGGGTTGAATGGAAAACTTAGCACACATTCCTTACGGAAGTCTTACGCACAGCGGCTTTATGAACAGACGAACGATATTTATGCCGTGCAGGAGATGTTAGGGCATAAGAGCGTGGTGACAACCCAGCGATATTTGGGGGTCAATTACGCCAGTGTTCGGGATGCATCGGAGGCGATGTCGATCGATTTTGAATGTAACGTAACAACGAAAACGTTACATTCGGTCAATGATGCCGCAGATGACGAGCTTTTGATTGAATTGCTCCGTAGAGGGTATGACGTGGCTCGCCTGCTTCAAAAAGATGAATCAGAACAATCTTTTCCATCATCGGATGAGGAAATTACACCGAAATTTGTTTGACTACATGTGAGACCCATTTTTTACTATCCTTTTGTGTCTTGCTGACTCTAATAAAATAAGACCACATTTTATTCAAAAGTTGGAGGCATTAAAAATGGGAGAAGTTGTTCTGATTATCATGATTATATTTGGAAGTATCGCGATAACGACGCTCGGATGCGTCTGGATGGGGACGTCCTACGCTGCGAAGAAAAAAGGCTTAAAAAAAGGAGCGTCTCAACGTGAAGTAGAGGCACTGCATCAGAAAGTAGACGATGTTCAACAAGAAATTGATGTCCTGAAAAATGAAGTGAAACGACTCATCAAAATCGCTAAAGGTGTTGATGCGTAGGGAGGAACAAATATGTCGGTGTTACTACTGATTGTCATCGGACTGCTGTTTTTCTTTCTTATTAAGTTTACTGCTGCGGTTACCGCTATTATTGCAGTCGTGATGGGAACGACAACAGTCACTATACTTATGTGCGTCTGGGTGTCCACATCGTATTACCTAAAAAAATCCGGATATGCACCGAAAACGGCTCAAGAAACCTATCGCCAAGTTGACTCGGATTTAAAACAGATGGTTGGGGATCTGCAGGAAATTCGTTCTGAATTGGAAGTGGCTGAGTCACATCTACGAAATATGGAATTTTTAAAGTACGCCCGCCAAAATCGCAAGGTTAAGAAAAACAAGCGTGAGTAGAACAGACCTTTGGCAAAAGTGTCGGTCATCCAATAAGTTCTGCGACAATAAGGCGGAGGTATCTGATACCTCCGCCTTATTGTCGTGCGGATATTTCCATCGCGTCAATAGGGTTAGTTGGATGTATCAGAAGTTGATGCATTATACCAGTTCCCATTTTGTGCTGAACCCCAAGCACTTGATGACCCGTACAGTTTACCTGGAATATTCACGTTTATCGGGGGTTGATCGTGCCTCTCAGCAAAACTACCATTCAACTGTCCGTTTGGGGAACTGCTCTTACCTCCCAGAGCCACCCAAGGGTTTAACCGACAGAAAGTCATACTCCAGGAATAGTTCACAGCACGCTTATTGCCTTCAGCTCTCAATTTACCATCAACAGCAAGCCCGTTGCGTCTACAAAGAGCACTCACCCAATACGGACCGTCTTTACTTGTCTTAATTGGATATTCCGCATACACAAAAAAGGTGAGACCTAAAATCGTCACTATTGAAAAGAAACTTAAAAATTTCATTACATACTCCTTACCTCGGCAAACCGAGGAATTCATAGGGGTCAATACCCCCATCTGGAAATTCATAAACCGTCAGATGGGATGGGAAAATACCTTTATTAATATCATCCCCATACTGGTTTATTACTGAAGGAGATCCGAACTGCCTGACAACATACATTTTACCGTCTGCTGCAACAGAATCCGCCCATTCAATCCAAACGACATCATCAAAAGCTGGATAAACAAGCCCATTTTCAAACTTAGCACCAAAGGTACGAATACCCTGATTCCACAACTTAATCTGGACTCGTGACAACAACTCATGCTCTGGGAGCATCGTCCGCAGACGTTCCTCTCCCCAAACCTCCTCAGCCGTTCGAAAGTAATCCGGCGGCACCGCTGGGAACGCCCCAAAGCCGTGAGGCGAAACACCATAATGTACTTCCTCACCTGCTGACGCATCTTCAACTGTGACAACTGTATCAAAGGATGGTTCCGAAAAGTCAACGCCCTTGGCCCCATTAGGTCCAAGTAACGCTTCTGTTTCCTCCGACCTATTTTGCGTGTCATCAGTTGCTAAAGATGTTTCCGTGGGTTGGAGTCCCTCACTATCTGTCATAACCCCCACATCCTGTACAGTGCGTGTCTCTTTCTCGTTTCCAAGTTGCCGAAGAAATTGGTTTGTCTGCGCCATCTCCGCGTCACTGATGCGGCGAACGTTCCAACTATAAAACTGTGCACCGCCGACTACCAGGATGAAGAAAATGACCCCTACGATAAAACATCGACTTAGGAGAATATCACGGAACATATGTAGCCTCCAATTCAGTATTCATTATGTGGTAAAGATTACGCGTCAGGAAGAGCTCGACAATTGAGTTGAGAAATGTCCCGAAACATACTTTACCTCCAGATTCTTATCCTTTTTTGCAAATTTCGTGCCAATTCTGGAAATAAAAGCGTACGCTACGCTAAAATCAATGTCGCCCCCAGGAGATTTCTCATTGTTATCTGTTTAAAATACAGGTATACAGTGGGGTCGTGAAGATAGGCGGAAACTTCAACTTTTTTCAAAAAAGGCGGCACTCGCTAAAAAAATGAGGATTGTTCGTGATTTTGTGCTTGTTGTCCATCTGCAAAAATTGCTTAAGGACACGCAAAAATTGCTTAAGGACACGCAAAAATTGCGTCACCAGAGCCTCACACCTTTTAGGCGCGTTTTCTTCTTGAAAAAAAAAATAGGAACTGGTATTATCTCCTTATTCTATATTTCCCCGTAATAGAAAGCGAGAACATTATGAACATACTTCCAACATTTATTGAATTGCCATCAGCACCGATGCAAGAGATTTATTGCACAATTCAGCAGCTCGCAGCATCAGGTATCCCGTTTTTCATTACTGGCGAGACGGGCGTTGGCAAGGAAGGAATCGCTCGATACATCCACGAAAATGGCCCTCGACAGGACAAACCTTTTACAGCTGTCAACTGTGGACTTCGTAGATAGAAAAGACGACCCCCGGTTGGAGTTGACAAACCTTTTACAGCTGTCAACTGTGGATGGTTCACCGCTGAACTCCTACAAAGCGAACTCTTTGGCCATGAAGAAGGAGCGTTTACCGGAGCAAACTATCAGCGCGAAGGGGCTTTTGAAAGAGCAAATGGTGGCACACTTTTTTAGATGAGGTTGCTGAGATGTCTTTGGCGGCTAGAAACGAGGTTTCCGCACCGTTGCGCAGGACAGGTTGCAGTAGCGGGGTCCACCCTAACAGACAAAACAGGTTGTTGTCTATGATGGTCCGGTAGAACGTATCGGAGACATCAAGGGATGCAGGCAGGGGCGTGGGATCGCGACGCGACAGGGGTATTGTCCTTTCCACGACGGGGGCCGGGGACGCAGGAAAACGCACCGCAAAGATAACAGCCAATCCAATGAACGCGCCAGCTATCAGGAGATAACCGGCGCGTCTCAAGAAAGGTGCTTTCGTGAGTGTCTCTGCTATCTATACGCCTCACACAGATCACAACCAGAATTGTTAGTAAGTATACAAATTGCGGGCAGTGGCCGGTGTTGGGGCCTCGGCGGAGGTGCTGTGTTGGTCACCATTCGGATCCTCACCGGTTGCTGACGCACTCCCGCCTGCGCCGCTCCTGCCATACAACTTGCCATTGCCGTCCCCAGCTCGGTATACATAATGAGAGAAAGAACCAAACTTTGGTAGTGTCTGTGGAGTTCGTTCAGGCGGGTTGTCTAAATTCCCTGGCACTTTCGCAGACACGCTATACGTTGTTTCATATTCATCGTTATCTGTAGAGCAAGAAACAGATGCCGCACCATTGATATTAATCATTAAATCTTTGCCGCTACGAGAATACGAATACCCTGTAGACCCTGCGCTATAGAGAGGTCCCTGACTATCAACACCTGAATTGAATTCAGATTGAACGTTAATATAGGCGGGGAGATTATCATCAGTCTGAGCCATGACTAAAGTGGAACTGGACGTAACGCGGTTGATGTTAGCAAAGGCAACAAAAGTTGCGAGGCAAACGAGTAGGGCAATCGTAAAGAACGCTGTCAATTTTTTCATGAATTAAACTCCTTTACTTAGGAAGCCCTAAGTATTCGTAGGCGTCAAACGCTATTTCATCAGATGTCACAATTTTCAGGTTTGAAGGAATCTGGCTATCGCGCGTGTATATCCCTGCCGATAGATCATCGGGGTGAGCAAGTACGCTCCATATACGTTTCTCGCCATTCTCATCAATTTCGTATTCAACAAGGACACTGCCTCTTTCGAGAGCTATAACCTGTCCAGTAGGACTCACACCAACACTACCGTATTTGGAACGTGTGCCCTCGTTATGCATCTTGATGGTTACACGCCTGGTCAATTCCCTTTCTATGCTATCGACGGTTTCCCAATAATTGGGGCTAAAGTTCCACTCCTTTGGTATTTCAGGGTAGGGCCCGAGTCCGAAGCGTGACATCTTTGAAGCATCGAGTGCGTCCGCTGACACAGCATCATCGGGTAAGAACGCATCCGCGAGATCCGCGAACTCGGTCTCGTCTATCGTTTCCGCCTCGGTTTCATCGGACATCGGTGTGTCCGTGTTTTCTTCGGGCGTGTTCACAACGCCTTCGGTTTGAAAATCAACCGGTGCGGTGTTTGTCGACGACTTGTTTTCGATCGACACCACCGGTGGCGGTCTCTTTCCAAACTCGGCTTCAGTGGTGCGGTGGACGTGCCAACTATAGAGTAGGCTACCGCCGATACACAGCACAAAGAACGCGAAACCGCCTTGGAACCATCTACTGGAAAGTAAATCACGGAACATATTATTCACCTTTGCCCTTTAACTAACTCATATAACGAACCTATTATCTGTCTGTCGATGTGTGTCAGTTCAGGCACATCTATTTGCTTGGAGCCCCTTCGCGTCAATCTCAGAGGAGACCTTCCACTTTTCAAGTCTCTGCGGGGTGTACTTTCGGAAACAGGTATCACCTTGACGGCTTCGCTCATGGTGAGTTTTGACATCTTTCATTTCCTTTCATGTGAACGGTTTTGACAGATAAAATGATGCCATAAACGGGCGGGTTTTAAAAACCGCTGGCAGTTTTAGCGTCCACTGATGCCCGTTGCGCGAAAGCGTTACCTGCTGGTTTCCTTGAATCTCTACTTTTAGCGTAGAAACACACGCTCTACCCCGTACAAACACAGATGCAGTATGACAAAAATTATTAAACCAATACTCAGGCGATGCCTATACTTCGTGGACAACTGAGGCAAAGCCTCATCGACTAACATCATAGACACTGAGAGGAGTGTCCAGGCACAGGTGGAATAAACAATAATCTTTGCTACGCCGGTCGGTTCAAAGAGTAGCAAGGGGGTAGCCAATATAGCCAGCCCCCAAACGACGCGCTTTTCATGTCCTAAAAGATCCAATTTTCTCATAGTTACGTCTCCCATTTGGAAGGGCGATATATGGTAAAAACGACGAGGGCTTTCGGTTAAGTGATGATATATACCGTTTTAGAATTGAGAACTTAGATTATTAGGACTCGCGTTTTGTAAATGGAGCGAAATCATTATTTAACCGAAAACCCTCACCTAAAAACTTCACAAAATGCATCCACTATATAGCGTAGCAAGTTTCATGCCAATGTGTCTGAAAGTTCCTGAAATGCTAACATATTTTACGCGTGCGAAAGTAGACAGCCCCTGAGTTTATCAGCATCATAAGCCCTCTTAGTTTTTTTCAAAACCTCCGACTCGCTGTGGAAATGGCAACTGTTTGGGTTCTTTTCCTTATGAAGGCACACGCAAAAATTGCTTAAGGACACGCAAAAATTGCTTAAGGACACGCAAAAATTGCTTAAGGACATGCAAAAATTGCGTCACCGGAGCCTCACACCTTTTAAGCGCGTTTTCTTCTTGCAAAAAAAAATAGGAACTGGTATTATCTCCTTATCCTATATTTCCCCGTAATAGAAAGCGAGAACATTATGAACATACTTCCAACATTTATTGAATTGCCATCAGCACCGATGCAAGAGATTTATTGCACAATTCAGCAGCTCGCAGCATCAGGTATCCCGTTTTTCATTACTGGCGAGACGGGCGTTGGCAAGGAAGGAATCGCTCGATACATCCACGAAAATGGCCCTCGACAGGACAAACCTTTTGCAGCTGTCAACTGTGGACGGTTCACCGCTGAACTCCTACAAAGCGAACTCTTTGGCCATGAAGAAGGGGCGTTTACCGGAGCAAGCCATCAGCGCGAAGGGGCTTTTGAAAGAGCAAACGGTGGCACACTTTTTTTAGATGAGGTTGCTGAGATGTCCTTGGAGGCACAGAAAATGCTGCTCCGCGTCTTGGACACGGGCACCTTTACTCGTCTTGGTGGGAATGAGAACTTAACAGCAGATTTTTACATCATCTCGGCAACAAATAAAAATATTGGAGAAGCGGTTTTGGCAGCGGAATTTAGACCAGACCTTTACTACCGCCTCATGGGCGTGATGCTCGACATACCAGTGCTGCGGGAGCGGCAAGACGATATTGACCCTTTAGTGGAAGTTTTTATTAGGGAGTTCAATTCCGAGTATGGGAAAAGCATTACCGGAATCTCCCCTAATGCGCTCACTCGTCTTAAACAGGCAGCGTGGCCAGGCAATATCCGACAGCTCAGAGTTACTGTTCAAACAGCTGTTGCACTTGCAACAACCCCTCTACTTGAGATCAAAGACTTTCCGTATAATTTTTTTACGCCACCAGTCTCAGCGATGCCTGATGGCCAGTTGAACCCAAGAAAAGACACGCCTGACACACAAGATTCCACTCCGACACTCATTTCTCAATTGAGAGCACTTCCCACAGAGACACAGCATGAAATTATACAAGCGATCTCAGCGCATCTACCAAACCTGTCCGAAAAAGAAACGTGTTGTACAGAAAATATGAATCTGCGCCAAATTCTACATCAACTTGCCCGAACGCGCATTGAGAAATATTCAACGCTCGTTGAGGCAGCCTCTTCGTTAGGTATTGACACTCGAACCCTTAAGATATATGCACGCCCCGATGAGGATGAAGCAGGTGACCCCGTAGAAAATTTCGATTTTTTCTAACTGCTGATCGGCCTATTTTGTGTCAGGGCGCGTTGTCGAATCTTGTGCCAAGTTAAGGGTCAAACATCGCTGAAAGAGAGCCCCTTTACCTTCAGGTTCAACCACGCACAACAAGACCTTCCCATCGGTGAAAAAATCCACCGCCATGAAACCTGTATGCTGATGCGCGAACAAGGTGTTTTCGCCAGACAACACTTCTGTTACCTTTCGACTCGCGGCGGCCCCGCTAATGAGGAGATAATCGACACTATCACCTTTTAAGACCTGTAAAGAGTGTTCATGTCCGGCGGCATAGATTAAAAGGGATGTGCCTTCAGGTGGCGGTTTGCGTGTGGAAAATGCTCGGTTGAGTTGCACTACCAAATTGTCGTATGGGGCACTGCCTATATCTTGATCGAATTTGTAAAAGTATTTCCTTGCATACGGATACGCTGAACCGAGGATCGGCGTTGGAATCCAGAGCCATTTTTTCAGAACTCTACCAGCAAAAAAGTGGGATTTCCAGTCAAAATAACCGCCGTGTGGTCCGTAACTTTGCAATGGATGGTGTCCGACAACAATAACCGGCAATTCTGTATCTAACAGTGCTATAAGTTCTTCTATAACCGTTTCAGGGGATTTTTCTGGTTTTTCATGTTGATGGAACCACCATTGTGTATCCAGTACAATAAGCCGGACGACAGGGTTAACTTTCGGCAGCTCAAGCGCAACTGGACCGGGTGAACCGCCAGACGGCAGGAAATTCTGTTCACCGGCAAGTGCATCATTGATAAACTTCTCTTGTGCAAGAATCGCACTATACCCTTCCGATTTCCCACTTGCCCAATCGTGATTTCCCGGAATGAAAAGTCCGTGGACACCCGCATCTTTAACAACTGTTAGTTGTGGTGTGAGACGCGTCGCTGCTTCATGTTTTTTCCGGACTGTCATCCCCTCTGGGTACATATTGTCCCCTAAAAAGACGATACTTGTTTTCGCAGCGTCCTTTTGTGCCCATTCACTGAGGGTTTTTAAGACCGGTTCATCCGGTCTCGGTGTGCCACCATCGCCGAGTAACAAAAGACGATAACGGAGCACGCCTTCTGTTTCACGCTCACCTCTTTCAATATCAGGTATCTCTGGATGGTAATACGGCTTGGTATGACTGCACCCCGCACTTGTTAACTGTATCGCCTGAATAATGCAACAGAGCAGAATAATATAGCGGGTGAAATTAGGGCGTTGATAAAATCGTTTCATTTTGTACAAAACTCCTATTGTCATTTGCAATATCCAACAGGCAATTTTTACGGACTTTTCCATTCTCGGATGCGTTCAACAACTTCACCGCGTGGGACGATGTGCTGCTCCCTATTCGAGAGGTCTCGGATTGCGACTGTGCCTGCCTCTACTTCATCCGAACCGAGGATCACAGCATACGGAATGCCTTTGGTGTCCGCATATTTTATCTGTGCACTCATGCGTGCCGGACGACTATAAACCTCTGCACAAATGCCACTTTGACGCAGAAGCGTCGCGACTTTCAAGGATTCCTGCACCAGATCGGCATCGAAAACGGTCACTAACACCTGCGTTACCGTCTTTCCGACTGCGGATGGGAACATATCAAATTCTTCCATTACGTCAATAATCCGCTCAATCCCGAAGCTGGTACCGGTCGCGGGGTAACCCTGTTTGCTGAAACTTCCGATGAGTTCATCATATCGACCGCCACCAGTAATGCTTCCGATTTTCGGTTCTTCGACGACAGTCTCATAGATCGGACCGGTGTAGTATTCCAAGCCGCGCACCATCGCGACATTCACCCTATAGAATTCTTCGGGAACACCAAGCGTTGTGAGATAACCGATCAGTGCCTCCAATTCCGAGATACCCTCTCGCGCTGCTTCAGAATCACCAAGCTGCGCATTGAGCGCATTCAGTACTGTCGCTGTGTCGCCTTCGACCTCAAGCAATGCCAGAAGTTTCTCAATAACAGGCTCCGGGATCTGGTTTTCCGCTAATTCGGCTCTAACGCCTGCTAACCCAATCTTATCCAGTTTATCGATAGAGCGATAGAGACCACCGAGTTGTTCAGTTGGCACACCAGCGAATTGTCCGATGCCAGTGATGAGTTTCCGGTCATTGATATTAATCTCGAATTGCTTGAAACCGAGACGCGTTAGCACCTGATAGACGAGCGTGACGTTTTCGGCATCAGCGAGCATACTCTCGCTGCCGACCGTATCTGCATCGCACTGAAAAAATTGGCGATACCGTCCCTTTTGGGGACGCTCAGCGCGCCAAACCGGATCAATCTGGTATCGCTTAAACGGTTTCGGGAGTTGTGGATACATGGCGATAAGTCGGCAAAGCGGCACTGAAAGATCGTAGCGGAGGGAGATGTCCTCCTTTCCACCGACGTGTCCTGCTTGATAAATAAGTTTCTCTGCATCCGGTCCATATTTGCCTGTAAGTACTTCCGATAATTCGAGGGCAGGGGTCTGCAAAGGTTCAAAACCAAATTCCTCAAACACGTCACGAATCACATCTATAACATATTGCCTACGAATCATCTGTTCAGGTAAGATGTCTCGCATCCCGCGCGGGACGCGCGGCTTAATGAATGGGGGGGTTACCATGAATTTGCTCCTTAATAATTAAATGTGTCCGGGAAGTGTTTGGCTCCGCCGTCTCCGTAAACCTTTCTGGAGTGTCTGCTTGAATGCTTCAATCTTTTCCCGCTTCCATGCGTCCCTGAGTGCCTTCGGATTTGCAATAAGGGTAGATTCGGATTCGCGTAAAAGTTCAATCTCTTTGAGTGCATTCGCCTTGATGGTACGTCGTGATGCCGTCGAATTGTCGATGATAGCATCGGCTTCTTCAGGCGGTTTTCCCTCAGTTGCCCCAAAAGACAGCATGAGCGTGATCGGGGACTGATAAGAGCCGGGGGTATTCAGCCGCTTCCACGGTGTTAAGATCGTCGGCGCGACCTTATTTTCTGTCTTTTCAAGGATATATTTCTCGGCGATATTCAAATATTCCGTAGAAATGAGGATGTCTCCATCAGCGAGGTTCAGCAAATCCTCAAATGTATTGATATCTTCTCGTTCTTCACGAACAGCGAGAATAATATCGATGTGTCCATATGCCAGAGGTAGGATCTCTTCAACGTCTGAATCCGTCTCTTCAACCCAATCTTGACCGGTAATCCCTAAATCGTAGAAATCATCCATACCGACATAGACTGGGATCTCTTGTGGACGTGAAATCTTGATCTGAAATTCGTTATTATCGCGGAAGGTCGCGCGATAAGATCTGTCAGTTTCGGTATAACCGTTGAGTTCGTAACCGGCACGCTGAAACAGTTCAAGGGTCTCTGATTGTAGACTCCCTTTCGGTAAAAGTAGGTTCAGCGTCCGTTGTGATTCCGTTTGCATTTTTTTACGTGCGCTCCTTTTTCTCAAAGGTAATAGCATTCTTTTTCAGTTTTGACGAGCAACAACACCTAAAGGAGATCGGTAACAGTGATTTTTTGTGTGTCGCCAGTTCTGAGATGAATCAAGTACATCGAACCATCTGTAGTGAAACGGAGCAGATAATCGTAGTTCAGTCGATTGGCGTAATCCCGTTGTGCTTGGAAATCACGTTCCATTAAATCCACTTCCACGTTCTTACCTTCTTTTCGCAGCGTCTCAGCGAGTCGTTCCGCTTCCGAAGTCTGTTCCAATGTTTCCGTTGCGATAAAATAGTCTCTTCCTCCGTTACCTGTCGCCTTTCCTGTGTCGGCAAACGCCTCTACAAGCGCGTCAAATTGGAACGCAAACCCAGCACCCGGTGTCGGTGGACCGCCAAAGGACGCGATGAGACCATCGTATCTCCCACCACCACAGAGCGATAAACTTTGCTCAGGTAATTCAATCTGAAAAACTGTGCCAGTATAGAAATCAAACCCGCGCGTGATACCCAAATTGATTTCAAAGTCTGTAATATCGTAGTTTTCTAAACAGTCGCAAAGTGCTATGAGTTCTTGACGTGCTGTTTTGGCAGTGTCGCCGAGAAGTGTTTTCCATGCTGCCATGACAGTTTTCTTATCGCCACAAATCTTTGAGACATCTATACAACGCTGCGCAGTCTCTTCGGAGATATTAAAGTAGCGGAGCCACCGTGCTTTATAGGTCTCCTCGGCAATTACGGGTAGTTTTTCTGCATAAGTCGGCGCAGTCTTTTCGGTCAATTCTTGAACTTCGGAACTCTCTATTTTGTAAGCACCTTGGTAGTCGGGACCTTGTGACCGACGCAGCATATTCAGCGCGTCTTGAAGCGTTTCCAGATCCCAGAGGTAGCTTTCGCTACCGAGACGGGCAAGGTAGTCAATGTCCCATATAATTTCACCGTGATCCTTGGTATCCAACGCGACCTGTTTGAAAATCTCGCGAAAAATCCCGGTATTGCCGATTCTTAATCTCGTCTGTGAAATGTTGAGCTTCTCAAGGATTCGGATCGGAATCGCAATGATTTCAGCGTCTGCATGGGCGGAAGCCGGTCCAACAAGTTCAACACCCGCCTGTCGGAATTCCCGCTTGACTTCGGTGCCATCAGTGATCGGTTCCTGCCGTACACACTGCCCGATGTAGTAAAGTTTATACGGATAAGGAAGGTCTTTGAGTTCACCATTGGCGATGAGTCGGCAGACAGGAGCCGTCAACTCAGGTCTTAAGGCATAGTCCACCCTATCCGAACCGACGAATGTGAACATCTTGTGACGGATCTCTTCGCCGGATTGCGCGGATAAAAGCGCGAAGGATTCAAATAGGGGGGTCTGAACTTGTGCGTATCCGTAGGTTTCAAACGTTTCACGAACAACATTCTCGACGAAATTTCGCTGAGCCATCTGCTCGGGTAGGAAGTCATTCGTCCCGGCAGGTTTATCAAACTTCTCCATATTTTTATGTACCCCGAGGGTACATCCTCCATCTATTGTTTATGAAAAACTCCAGTTTCAGTTTGGGGTAAAAGACTTAAAAATTCTCAATCCTACCACGGTCTAGGCAGAAACCCGTTTTTTTGACCAACAACTCGACTCCGAATATAATACAGAAAGGCACGAGTTGTTGGTCAAAACGGAAAAAACGGAGCGAAAACTTAGTAGTTAAAAAATAAAAAACCCAGCAAACGCTTGCACTTTTCTCGCGCGTACCAACAACATAGCACGGAGGAGAGCGGCTCGTTTACCAGGGTCCAAACAAGTTAAACTTGCTTCGTATCAAAAATATTTATTCACATTCCCTCATCCGCTCTACTCAAAAGTGGACCGAATGATGGTGATGGATATTAAATGTAGTCGTGTTAAGCATTTTTCGGTATCGTTTGCAAGCCAAAACTTGCTACTAAAAAGTTAGTGACTTTAATTTACACTTAATGAT
>VXZK01000229.1 GCA_009845545.1 Candidatus Poribacteria bacterium | reverse complement strand
ACGCATCAAACTAAAAAGATTATATCCTCAAACTCAACATTGAACGACTACTAGATGAGATGCGGGAACCTTATACAGAAGAACAATTGAAAGGCTATAAACGGGATAAGGATGGTTATTACACATTGGATTCCTCAGGTAAGAAATGGTACGCACATCCGAGAGGTCAATTGCCTTCGGACTTATTTGAAATTGGTATTATTAGTAGAAGTGCAAAAGAGAGGCAAAATTTTCCTACTCAAAAACCTCAGGCTCTCATAGAGCGCATTATAAAGGCATCAAGCAATAAAAATTCCATCGTTCTCGACTGCTTTGTAGGCAGCGGTACCACAGCGGTCATAGCAGAAAAACTCGGTAAACGCTGGATTGCGGCGGATATCAACAAAGGCGCAATACAGACAACTATGAAACGGATACAGGCGTGCATCGACCAACCTCGCGGAATCGCTCATTATCGCGTCAATAATTACGATGCCAGCGCCGATCTGGAGCGCAGGAATATTGTCATCAAAAAATGCGGCGTGCAAATTGACAGACAGGAGCAATTCTTTGATGGCACACTGGATGGAACACTTGTGAAAATCGTTGACCTGACGAAACCGTTGACTCGTTTAGATATTCAACATCTCAAAAATGAACTCAGCAATCGTCCGGATGATGAACGCAACATTACCATTTTTTGTTATGGGAGTGAGTCCAACCTTCGCGATGAGATTGATGAATGGAACCGTCTGCACCCGATTAACAAAATTATCGTCCGTGAAATTGGAAGCGAGGGGGTCACCACTTTTGAACCAGCCCAAGCAAAAGTTAATTTTAAAAGAGAGGGACAAAGTGTCACGATTACCATTGCAGACTATATCAGTCCAACCATCTGTGATCGTTTAGATGTAGACCGATCTATCTTTGACGAACACATCGAAGATTTCCGAGCACAAATCGATTGCGTGCTAATAGATACCGACTACACAAGCGATCATTTTAACGTAGTTGAGAGTGATGTTCCAGAAAAACATGAAGATTTTATCGAAGGAGAATACACGGTATCAATACCGCGTCCTGATGCCCGTGTCGCAGTGAAGATCATCGGCATGCTTGGGGAAGAAACGATTGAAATAGGATAATATCAATCTTCGGTAGGTTACAATAAGCGAGGCATTACGGAAAACCTTCCATCCAAATTTTCAAAAAAGGCAGCAGAGCATAAGTGTGGCATTCTGCGGCAAAAAGGAAAAAATAATGTCAGACAATTCTATCATGAACATTGGAGATTTAGCAGAACCTGCTAAGGTACTAATTGAGAAGTTAGCTGATGCTGGATACGTACTTTATGAACCTAAACATATCATTGAAGTTGCTAAGGCAAAAGCGGAGGCTGCGATAATTCAAGCGGAAGCCGAAATCGAGATAGATAAAGCGAAAGCAAAAACCGAGATAGAGATAACCGACTTACATCGACGAGCGGCACAGCGTTCGATTGCAGAACAAGGACAACAACAGGAAAGCATAGAAAACACTATCATAAAAGCAATTCCTGAGTTAAACGAAGAGGCAGATCCTAAGGCTATAGAGAACGATTGGATTATCAAATTCTTTGATAAATGCCGATTAGTAACTGATGACCAAGTGCAAGATTTATGGGCAAGCATTTTAGCTAGCGAAGCCAACTGTGCGGGGTCATACTCACCGAAGACCTTGACAACTTTAGCAGATATGAATCAAAAAGATTTGATTTTATTCAATACTTTTTGTTCATTATGTGTTGTGGCTTTAGAAGATCCTCATGCCTTTTTGAGATCGCCCTCCAATTTTAAAATTAGAGACGCAAGAGTTCCTATTATAAGAGACAGTATAACCGATCTGGTTACCCTTCAGAATAGCAGTTCTCATCAGTCTCGGGAAAAACTTTATCAAAAATCCGAGTCTATATATGAAAAATATGATTTTGGTTTTAACGAGTTCCAATTATTGTCAGAACATGGACTTATTCAGGATGAAACCCATAATAAGTATCCACATTTTTGGTATAATAACGAAATTTATATCCCCATAAATCCATCTGCCAATCCTCCGTTTAAAACAGAGGATCACCAACAGATTACAATATCAGGATTTCGCTTATCTTCCGTTGGGAGAGAATTATTTCATATCACGAAACGGGACAATCCACCTGAATATCTTGAACATCTAATTGATTTTTTACAAGAATATTACAACGTATGCTCCGACATTCAGTAGGCGCGGCAGATCACCGCAACGGTGTTCTCTAAGAACACCCCCTACTGGATGTCGAACACTACCCAAGAGAAAAAAGCACCTGAAAAATAAAAAAAATCGAGGACCAACACAAGCCAGTCCCCGATTCCTATAACTACTATTAGTTAACGCACAGATGTCAGTATTCCAACATCTGCTACTATCACCCCCCACAACGAGAGGCTCTCTATTAGACACTCAATAAATAACGAAACATTAAAAAAACTACGCTAAAAACCGATCCGAAGACGCAACGTCCGAGATTGCCCCTCCCTTGAAAGCGTTACTGCCTTGCTTTCTATAGAGATAACTTCGGTGGCCGCGTCTATTTTCTCTCCGACCGACACAATATAGGTTTTCTCTCCTGTGGTGGATTGTAGGATGGCTTTCGGGGGCGTGTGCGCAGAGCGGGGCAAGAGCGTTCCTATCAAACGATACGGTTCTTTCGGGCGGGGTGGTGTCCAACCGAGCGGACGAAACAGGTTGTTCTCTATTATCGTCCGGCAGAACGATTCCGCATCGAATTCGGGTGTTGTCAGGGGAACGCGGCGCGCACGGGCAGGCGCATCGGAGATACCGACGACGGAAACGGGCAAAGGCGACAGAACCGGCGGGGATATAAGTGTTGCCAGCACATACGCGACCCCGAAACTGCTCACAAGGGTCAAAAAGACGACAAGGACGAAAGGCAGGCGCGGTGAACGTGATTTCCCACCGTCTGTTTGACCAAACGGAAACCGAGAACGTTCACCGCGAACGCCAAAAAGCAACCTATTAGTTCCCACTGCCTGGGTGACCACGGCTCTCAATGAAATCCCAATAAGCATCGTAAGCGGCTTCATCGCTGCCGTACATCGTTGCGCAGAACTCATAGACGTAGCCAGTATTCGGATCCGTATAGGTATAGAGTGCCGGTGGGTTCAGGCAATGCTCATAAAGCATCTGAGCTTCAGCGTATAGCTTTCTATAAGTCTCTACATTATCCTTCGCATCCGATAGCTTCTGGTAGTAACCGAAAACACCAGCAATCCCGCCGCCGATCCCTCCGGTGACCGCACCGGCGGCACCGATAGTGATCGCACCAGCTTTGACACCCACGGGACCACCAGCAAGACCGATACTGGCACCAAACGCTACACCCGCAGCCCCAGTTGAAACCATACCAACTGTACTACCTGTAGCGATAGAATCCATTACGCCGCTTGCTTCGATATTACGAACGGCTGTCTTTGCGTCCTCGTAGTTTATTTTTCGAGTCTCCACTGCTCTTTTTAAGGCGTCGCAAGCCCATGCGATTAAGACGACACTGGTGAACATCAAAAAGATTGCCAAGACGAACGAGGCAATGGCTCTCGTGTTAACATTGAACATTTCATAAGAGACCTCCATTTGGTCTTAAAATGCCCCGAATGCCCTTACCAAGGGATCGGGGGTTCGGTGCGCTTGAGTTCTTCTTCCTCAAGCGCGATTTGTTGAGATTCCACTTCGATTTCCCGATCAATTATATCGCGTGCTTCACGGGATTTCAGGATGTCCTGTGCAGCTTTCGTCAGCTGCTCAGGGGTCTTTGTGGTCCCGTGGTTGGCTAAATCGTCAAAAAACGCTTCGACTTTCTCGGCAGGCATGGTTTTCAATGCCTCCTCACGCGCATACTCGAGCTGCTCCGGCGACATCCCCTTAAAGAGCGAGAGCATGAGTTCAAGTTCAGCATCGGCAGATGCGAGAAGTGCATCGCCAGAGGCTATTCGTCTTTTCGCATTTGCAAGATACTTTTTCTTGAGTGCGTCTCTCCGAAGTTCCCATGCGCGGCGTTTCTTCGCGGCGGCCATGGTCTCTAATGCGTGCTGTCTCTCGGCAGCCTTTGCGGCTTCTAACACACTCAGCGCTTCACCGGGGTTTTCTTCAGCCATTTCCCGTGTCGGTCTGTTCTGGAGAACTGGGCGAACTGGGCGAACTGTCGGCGCGACTCGGACGCTCGGATCCGGACTGCGGTCGGATTTTTCAGCGTTTCGGCGCACGGCTTCCGCTCTCGCCGCCTCTCGGTCTTTGGTCCGCTGCAGCCGGATTTCCCGTTCTCGGATACTATCTTTTCTTCTTGCGTCATAACTAAGGAAATAACTAACGAAGAAGAACGACAGGATCAAGCTGCAGACAGAAAAAACAGCGAAAAACTTCCATTGTTCGGCAAATACACCGACAACTATAGCCGACCACTTTTTGGCAAATTTGATGATCATCTTTCTATCTCCTTTACGCCGCTTTGGGCGTATCAAGGACTGCGTAGAAAAGACGCAGTGGCTTATGGTTTTCGACACACGTCTGTGTCGAGTTGAAATTAACAAAAATGGAGGTATAACAGAAAATGCCAGGGAAGGCACCCTTTATAGAGCGGCCGAGTTTAACATACCAAAGCATACCGACCTTGTGCTATAATTAAACCCGGCACTGTCAAACCACATCTTTGGCAGTGCTAAACGCCGTAGGTATTATCACTACCTACAGCATTTTTATGTAGCTGCCCTCACAGTATCCGAAGCGAACATAAAAACGGATACCATGCTTGTATCACGCATCGTTGCGTGAAAGGTTGTAAAATCGAAAAAGCGTGGGAATATTGACAGCGGAGGGATCGTTGCTGTATTGAAGAATAGTAGTGGTTGTATGTGCAGTGCATACCTTCACCTCCAACCCGAATGGGAAGCCGAGTTTACCATTTCAGATATACACAAAAGCTATATCGTGATAGAATAAACCCGGCACTATCAAAACTACACCTTTTGGTAGTGCTGAACGTCACGGATGAGACTATTCATCTGTGGCGTTATTCTTTTATACCAACCGATTTTCACCAATTGGCTAC
>VXZK01000151.1 GCA_009845545.1 Candidatus Poribacteria bacterium | reverse complement strand
AAGAAAATAGATCCATACATAAAGGAAATATGTAAACATAAAGGAAATATGTAAAACTAATGCCCTGTTTTGTAGGGGATTTCTTGGTGTAACTCCCACTGACAACTGACAACCGATAACTCTATAGATTATAGAGATACGTTACTTTAACCACAACAACTCGATTTTCCAACGCTAACTCACGATTCAAGCCTGCTCCAACAGGCACATCCGCCCAAGCCTCGTTATAGGCGACAAAAAGATGACTCTTCGGGCTATATTCCCATCCGAATAGAAGGCTTAGCAGATAGTGCTCATGAATTTCGGCGGATAGTGGACGTTCCCGACTCGCTTGCGCGAACATCCGCAAAAACGATTCACGGGTGAACAGATAAGTCGCGCGCAATGAACTGACGAAAAATCTGCCATCAATAGCACCTTGCAAATCAAGGCTCTGCGCGTAACTACTATCTAATTCTATCGAAAAATTACTCTGTGGACGTAAGGTAGATTCAAGCGTGAGGCTCCGTTGTTTGCCTGCCTGTTGCCGTCCAAAGTTAAAATAGTCAGAGAAGTCCATTTCGATGCCGATAGCGATCGGATTTGTGGAGTTCGTATCAATCGAAAACCCATATCCGTCTGCTATAAATATTTCAGTCAGTTCTACTTCTCGACTCCGGTAGTAGTATGCGGTAATATCGTCTAAAAGGGTTTCCCTGAAATCTATTCCGACGTAAGCATTGACATTCCATCTGAACAGATCCTCGTCAAATTCAGGTGAGAGGGATAGGTCTGGGTTCCGTTCTCTCCATTCGCTGAAATATTCTGGCGTATAAAGGCTTTGCGAAAGGCGGGTGGTGATGCCAGAGAAAAATTGGCGAGCCCCCCAGTATGGAGAATAAGAGGAACGCATATAGACGCGTTGCCAACCGCGGTTGCGTTCTTTTCGTAAGAATCCTGTTTGGTTAATCTCAAAGTGCGGTGCGACGCGTTCAAATCCGATACTGCTGCTCCAAAGGTAGTTCCGCTGCGCGAAGTCAACCGTGTATGCGAAGTTATCCTTATCCGCTCCCGGATGGAAACTCCCAGCGTACTGACCTGTGAGATGATACGTTTTGCCAAGCGCAAGATTCATATCAATGCCGCCAATTCTGCTGTGTGTCCAACTATCGCCATCGGGCAGCTCTTTATTTACAAGCAGAATCCCAACGTTAGAGCGTTTGAGAATATCGCGTTTAATTCGGATCGCGGAAAACCACGCCGCCTCTTTTTCGGATGAAGTGTCCTGAGAAAAAGTGAACGCACCGGTTTGATTGCCCAAGACACCGATGGAATAGTTCCCTACCTTCCCTGTGAGTTTGCCTCCCCAAAGGATATTCCCACGACTCCCGATACGACGACTGAACATTAAATCATAAGGCGTTTCAAAAAAACTGTTTCCTTCAACGAAAAACGGTCGTTTTTCTGGAAAACGCGTCGGGAATCGGGTCAAATTAATTTCCAACTGGTCTGCCTCAACCTGTGCGAAATCAGGGTTGACGGTGACATTTGCCTTGAGTGCGCTCGTAAGACTGTATTGGACATCCAAACCCGTACCGAGTTGACGTGTGATGTCCGTATCAGCAGCACCGGTGGCACCACCTAAAAGATACGGCGTGATTTCAAAATTCTTTCCTGTCTCAATCCCCTGAATTCCTACGATATGCCCTAAATCGGACATCCGCGTAACAACACCGGCTTGGGTTAACTGTTTCCACACCGTTACTTCGCTTTTTCGTCGATTTACACGCTCTACGTCAAATCCCCATATCTGTGTCGGTCTGTCAGTGAATCGGAAGTTAGAAAACGGGATTTTAAACTCGGCACTCCATCCCGATTCATCAATATTGCTTTCAACCCACCAGATACCTTTCCAGTTGGAGTCGCGCTGCGTATCCTCGTACCGATAATTATCGCTCTGAACACCGGCTGGGTTTGTGGCAAATTTATAGCCTGTGCGATGGTCATGATGTGGGTCGATGAAGAAAGAGATAACATCTGAGGCATAGACATCGCCGCGCCGTGTCATCCGATTCACAATTTTGTCAGGTTCAGCATCATAACATCGGAATGCGACATAGATATTATGGGCATCGTAAGCGATACGGAATTCTGTGTCATCCGTTGCAGAGGCACCGCGTGCAGGTTCAAGTTGAATGAAACCGCTACGTGGTGATGCTTGCTGCCATACAGCATCATCCAGCACCCCGTCAATCTGTGGCGGTTCACCTTCAATGCGGTAAGCCTCAATGACGTGTTTACCTGTCCCTTCGGGGTGTGCAAAGAGCAACATTGGATATGAAATGGTTAGCAGTAGGACAATTATAGGTCTCAGCATACACATAATTATAGAAGAGATATATCGTCTTGTCAAATTTTGCCTCTCTTTTTACGAATGGGTTCTGTATTCTCACATTTCTCGGCCTAAAATTCTGATATTCGACAAAAATTTGTTACTTTTCCTTGAAATAATCGTTAAAATTTCTTAAAATGCTTAGATACGGTTAGAAGTGATGGGAACATTCAGTAATATTTCCGTGAGTACACTCGGTGCAACTTTTAACAGAAGAGGGGACAAAATCATGGTTGAACTGACACAGAAAGACATCGAATTTTTCAAAACTGAGGGATATTTGGTGAAACGGAACGTGTTGGATCCAGGATTGATGGAGCGGGCGCGCGCAAGACTCTGGGATGGTGCCCCCGAAGGACGCAAACGTGAGGATCCCGAAACTTGGATAGGCCCCTTCACCCCTGAAGAGGAAAACGTTGATAAAAACAATAATCGACGCGGTTTCCGCTGGAACTTCCGCGAGCCGGGTGGTGAAGAGTGGATGGTCCAACTCCTTGCTACCGATCCGAATGTCTGGGGAATGGCGGAGCAGCTTTTAGGCGAGGGGAACCTCGTACAACCAGACCGTGTTCGAGGTATTTACTGCACGCTGCCTTATGGAGATGTCCCTAAAAAATCGATAGGGTGTCATGTGGACGCGCATCCGTTTCATCTCGGCGCAGTCGGTTATATTGACGATGTACCACCGGAAGGCGGTGGGTTTACTGTCTGGCCCGGGAGCCATCAAGTCTTCTATTACGATTACCATTCCCAATACAAGAACGAACCGACACCGCAGTATGATGTTGACCGTGAGCGTATCAGTAGAGGTCCAGGGATTGAATGCTGCGGCAACGCGGGGGATATTGTTTTCTGGCACCATCGCATCGGACACGCTGCTGGGCATAACTATTCACAGCAGATCCGGCAGGCGGTGCTATACGACTTCCGAAAAACAGAATTAGCACATACACAGGAAGAGCCGCCGAACGAGGACATGTGGCGCGATTGGCCCGGCATCAAGGCGTTAGAAAATGGTTCAGCATAGATAGCATTTCGTAGGTGTGGTTTGTAACCACGCTGCTACGTTTTTATCTAACAGTTTTGTAGGCGCAGTTAAAAACTGCGCCTTCTGCATCACTTCTGCATCATCTATCTCAGGCCCAGTTCCTTCAATGTTCCCGCCATCATATCGTGAGCAATCTGTGCCTTCTCCATCCGCATGTGCGGAAACGTCTCCACCGAGATATATTTATCATATCCCACTTTCCCTAAACTCGCCGCAAAGGTCCGAAAATCCAACTCATCTCCTGCCTCACCCGGAATCAGGAAAGTACTGTAAGGGTACATACCTGTCACGCCCTTGACATGGCAATGCGCAGTCAGTGGTCCCAGTTTTTCGGTCACTTCAGCGATATCCTCTCCGAGATGATAGAAATTGGTGATGTCGTTAAGGGATTTCAGCGCATCTGATCCGACGTGTTCAATCAGAAGCGTTACTTTTGCAGACGCGTCAATCGTCGTCGCCTCGTGATTGTGGATGTTCATTGTGATACCGAGTTCTTCCGCACGACGACAAATCGGTTTCAGCACATCGACAAGGAGTCGCCATGCGAAGGCATCGCCTTTATCGCCACCATAGCCAGTGAGGAAGTTAACACCACCTGCACCAAGTGCGACTGCTACATCTTGAAGCAGCGCGTAATGGTCAATTGCGCCCTGTTGATCCTCCACTGCCAGTTGGTATAGACCGCCTCCAGTAAACGGATTAATGACAGAGACCTTTAAGCCACTATCGGTTACCATCGCCTTGACTTCTTTGAGCAAGCCACCTGTGACTTCACCGGAGGGGATGTGTGCCTCTGGACCGCACATCATCTCGATTGCATCGTAACCAGTATCGGCAAGAATTGTAATCACTTCGTTTAGTGGAATGTCCTTCATCCCACCCGCATGATAAGAGATACCAATCACTGTTCAGCTCCTTCCCGTCCTTCGTTTTCAATTGTTTATTCACTTTTCGTTTGACCTGTTATATCCCATAGGTGTATAGACCCATCAGTGTGACCACTGGCAAGTGTGGTACTATCCGGGGCAAACTTTAACGTTTTTATTCTTCTTTTACCTGTATTAATAATAGAAAGCAACCGACGATTTTCTAAATCCCAGATGAAAATCTTGGTACACCAATCCCAATCCTCTCCTACACTGGCAAGTGTTTTACCGTCCGGCGAAAAAACTAATAAATCAATCCATCGACCAGGACTATTGAATGTGTGAAGTAGGTGTCCGGTATTGGTATCCCACAATTGAATTTCTGCATCAGCGATATCGTATAACCCACGATCTAACCCACGATAACCACTATTTCTGCCCCCGGTTACGAGGGTTTTGCCATCTGGTGAAAACGCAAGCGCGTTGAATCCATAGGTATTACGTATCGCGTCATGCACAAACGGAGCCCTACTAAATTGCTCCTGGTGCCCAATAGCACTATCATATACGCCAATAAAGCCTTGTTGATTCGCGATGAGCAGTTTGGTGCTATCCGATGAGAACTCCAAGGCAGTAATCGGTAATGTATTCGCAGAGAACGTTAATTGTGTGGTGCTGGTTTTGGCATCCCACAATCGGATTGTATGGGTAACTAAATATCTCGGCGCGAGAGGGTCCAATAATATCACCACTGGCCAACTATTTGATCCTCCGTTGCTGCTTACACATGCTACTGTTTTTCCATTCGGTGAGAACGCGACTGCCTGGATCCAGCCTTGATGCTCTTCATGAACGGTTATCAGATTGCCGGTCCTTACATCCCACAAACGAACCTCTCGGGATTGACCAGCAGCAAGGATTTGCCCATCTGGTGAAAATGCGATTGTTTTGATAGTTTCATTCCATTCCGGGTGAAGATCCTGTCTGAAGGTGGCGAGATGTGTGTACGCTTGGGCATATTTTTCAGGCAAATGGGGAGCATCTTCTAACAACGGAGATATGGCATTATTTGCAATGAAAAGTAGAAGCACATCAAATACCGCACAGATTAACACTATTGACGCAAAGATCCATCTCTTCCTTTTCAGAGTCTGTCCGGGCAGCCGATCATTCATGCGCCATTTGAAACGTTCGGGAAATCTTCGTCTCGTTTTCACCGCTTTCTCCTCTCAGGATTTGCCAGTAAACATTGAAACCTAAGATTTGTCGATTGTCCCAATTCAATTTATCGGTCTATGCGATTATCATTCCCTTACAAGTAGTAAACCTTCGTGTGTCACGCATAGAAGTCTTTCGCTATCTGTCGAAAACATCAACTCACGGATGGCTCCTTCTTTGACCTGAAACGAGGATATGAGAGGATCATCAGTGCCCACATCCCATAACTGAATGTGCCGATCTCTGCCGCCACTTGCAAGCAGTTCACCATCGCCAGAGAATGCGACAGTATCAACCGAGTCAGTATGTCCTCTTAAGATAGATAGTAGACGCTCGCTATCCACATCCCACAATCGAACGAGTGTATCCGAACCGCCACTTGCCAGCACCTTACCTTGTGGCGAAAACGCCAAAGCCAAAACGAGTCCGTCATGTGCTGAGAAGGATGATAGGGATCTACCGGTTTCAACTTCCCACAAGCGAATCTTACCATCCGCGCTTCCGCTCGCAAGCGTTGTACCGTCCGGTGAGAATGCCAAACTCCTAATGCGCCCAGGGGTTTCAGTCGCATTGGCGAGCAACCGTTCTGTCCGCGGATCCCACCCAGGAAGTGGAACCCCATCCGGTGATGAAGAAGCTAACGCCTGAACTAAATTAGAATCTCCGGCGAGTGTCAAGGTTTCACGGGCCGTCGCAGTATCCCACAAGCGAAGTGTATTGTCTTCACTGCCACTCGCGAGTAGCGAGTTATCAGGCGCGAATGCCACTGCACGCACCCGTTCCGTATAACCTGAAAGCATGGCAAATTGTGAACCACTGGCGGTGTCATATATCCAGATACGCCCATCGCCCCCTGCAGCGATGCGTGTGCCGTCTGGCGAGAACACGATGTCTGTCACCTGCTTTTTTTCCAACCGCGCTTTCAGTCCGGGTGGTAACTCGGATTCGATGTAATTTTGAAATACGTCTGTTTTTTTCATAATGTTTTTAACGCCAAATTATAGTGAGTCCAAGGATTATAGTGGATTTCAGAGCTGTTCTATTTGCGGATTAGCATTTTTCGTGTGGCGTTGAAATCTCCTGCGGTAACGGAGTCGCGTGTGGACTCCGTGGACAATGTATAGAAATAGACACCACTTGCCACAGATTCCCCTACGTCATTTTTGCCGTCCCAGTATGCGGCGCGGTTGCGGTCGTGATAGATACCGGCAGGCATCAGTCCGAGCCGTAATGTCCGCACTTTTGTTCCATTGATAGCATAGATATGCAACGTAACCCCTGCGGGTTCTGAAAGTTGATAGGGTATCCATGTCTCTGGGTTGAACGGGTTCGGATAGTTCGGTAGCAAAGCGGTTACTTCTGGTATGAACAGTGTGAGCAGCCGTTGAAGGTTGGCGATGCCGTGCTGGAAGAGCGGTGATCCATCGTCTGCGGCGTGCAGGATGTCCAGCGCGTGCTGAATCACTTTGTATGTGGTTCCCGGTGTCCGTTTAAGGGCGGTAGGGGCTGCCGGGTCGTTTTTCTCGCCGAGGTGTGCCGCCACGAGTGCGATATCTGCTCCGTCAACGGTGCCGTCGCCGTTGACATCTGTGCGTGGGTTTGTGGGCGGCGATTGCCCGAGTGCTGCGATAACGAGTTGGATGTCTGTGCCATCCGTCACGCCATCTTCGTTGACATCCCATGCCGGTATCGTGGTGACAGTCGTTTCGGTTTTCGGATAGCGGATGCGGAATTCGGGGGCGGTTGCTTGGATCGGCTTACCCTCGCTGTCCCCTGCTTTGAAGTTTCGGAGTCGGACGCGTGTGTCCTCTGCTTTTATGAGTGTGAAGTTGATAGAGAGGAGTGTTCCGTCTCCGTCTACGCCGCCGTTGGTGAGGCGTGCGGCAGTGATGCCTGTAATCCTGCCGGTCGTGTTATTGATCGTGCCCCTGCTGAAATGCGTCTGTCCGTTGTTGTGTTTGAGGAAGCTGCCTTGGATAATGCTGTTCGCCTTTAGAATTGCAGGGTCAAAGACGACATCGGTTTGCCATCCTGCCAAGTCTTCCATATTTGCGGTGTTGAGGTGGAGGACGAATTTGGAATCGACTTGGAATTCCGTTGTGTCTGTGGTGAGCGAAAATCGGGTAACGGGTGTTAGGTCGGTGTATTCGGTCTCTGGCGTGAATCCGAAGAACCCGCTCCATCCGCCACGGCTTTCGTAAACAGCAACGAGTAGGACGTTTTTTCCCGCTGTTAGCGTGACAGGAGCCTGATCTTGATAACCACTACTTCCTCGATTTACAGGGTTGTAGTGGACTAATTCACCGTTGAGCCAGACTTTCACGGCATCGTCGCTGCCGATTAGCATGGTTGTCTTTTGTTCTCTGGGGGATTCCAAGGCGATGGATCCGTAAGCGACGTGATTATTTAGATCGCCTGTCCCTAAGCCGGTGGCGTTTGCCATGGCGTTAAGATTATTGCCATCTGTGGCGGACAATTCCCCGAGTCTCCAGACCTTGTTCCCAACGGGGTTTCCTTTAGTCGCGCCATCCGTAGCGACTTTAAGTTCTGTTATGTCACCGTTGCTGGCGCGGGCAAGGAAATCTATGTCTGAACGCGCGGCATCGGCACCGCCACGATCACCGGTGGAGACGATCATCCAGAGCCAAGGGCCCGTTATTTTGGTACCGCCGCTGCCTGTCAAGGCACCTGGGTTGTCTTGTGCCTGTATTGTTGTCGTTTCGGGTAGACGCTCCAGAGGCGAGAAGTCAGATATGGCGTTGTTCCTTAGGTTGACTTCCCGTAAATTCGTCAACCCTGAGAGTGGGGAGACATCGGTAATCAAATTGCTATCCAACTTTAGTTCTATCAACTTTTTTAGGTTCGATAAGGACGATATATCTGATATCAGGTTTCCTTCAAGGTTGAGTTCTGTGAGCGAAGTCAGTTTTGCAAGAGCAGAGATATCAGAGATGTCGTTATGCTCAAGAATTAGCCTTTCCAGTCTGGTTAATCCGGCGAGGGGTGACAAGTCGGAGATACGGTTGTGGTTCAGATCGAGATGTATCAGGTTTTTTAAATGTGCGAGTGGCGATATATCTGTCACAGTGTTTGATTGAAGGCTGAGATGTGCAAGCGATGTCAGTTCTGTGAGTCCAGAGATATCCGAGATACTGCAGTTTTCTATAACCAGTCGTCTGAGTGTTTTTAAACCCTTTAGGGATGGCAGTGCGGATATGGAGGAATCGTTACCGTATTCTATCCATTCAAATCTCCGCAAGTTTGCCAGGGGTGAGAAGTCGGTGATACCTGTATTAGACGCGGCGATGCCCTCAAGACTAATCAGACCTGCAAGGGGCGACAGATCGGTGACCGGGTTCCCAGAGAGACCGATGCCGTTGAGTTTCTTGAGGTTTTTGAGCGGTGAGAGGTCGGTTATCTGATTCTCTTCGAGTCCCATCCACTCCACGTTGAAGAGTTTTGCGACGGGTGTTACATTGGTGATCTGATTGCCGCGGAGTTTGATGTTATCCAATCGGAGAAGATTTGTAAGGGGCGTTAGGTCGGTGATGGCGTTGTGTCGAAATTCTATGCGTTCAAGGTTGGTGGCGTATTCCAATCCTGTAAGGTCGCGGATGTCGCTTTCATCGGCGACAATCTCCGTTAATCTTTCCATATCTTCAGGCGTGATTGCGTCGTTAGGATTCTTACCGAGTCGCTGTTCGATGGCGTTCCGTAGGTTCGGGTCGGGTATCCGGACAGTGCCGGTGGGTGTGGGTAGAACCGGGCGGACAGTGTCAGGTGTCGTCGTGACCGGGGTGTCGGGTGACTGGAGTGCCGTGATGATCTCGGAGAAGTTTTGCGTCCAGGCGTCGCGTTTGACGTTCCCGCCGCTTGTCAGTGCTGTCAGTCCGAGATTCTGGAGGCTGGACTTCTGGCTAATCTGTGTAAGAAAGGCATCGGTTTGTAAACCGACGGCTGCTGACGCATCCGGTGCCTCTAACGCATCTTGGAACGCCTCGTAGAACCGGTGGACAGGTTCAATGCCACCGAACACACCGCCGGTTTTCTCTAAGGCGGCTCTGTAGCGTGCGGTATCTTCAGCGAGCAGTGCATCCATCCGGGCTTGCGTTACATACAAGAGCAGGGCGTAATCTTTATCGAACGGCGGGTTCACCGTCTGTTCAATAACCGTTCGGACTTGGTCTGTAACGGTTTTCATACCTTCCGTATGGCACCCGATGCAGGACAAGCCGTTGTGAACCGCGGGGTCGCTTGCCGCCGGATTAGAGACGATCTCGGTCGGCGCAACGTCTATCCGGTTCCCGGATTTATCCGCGATGTAATATCCTTGTAGACCGTTGGGTAGATTAAAAATGACTTCGCCACCGTCGCGTTCAAAGGCAAGTGGGTTTGTGAAGATGTTCTGTGTGGCTGCACTGCCTGCGAAGTCGTGGCTCTTCCAATAGGCACCGTAGCGTGAGGTGTGCCGTTCTACAACGCGGTTGTGATTCGAGACACCGGAGTCGTTGGTGCCGGCACGCCAGACGCGGCGACCTGGGTCTCTCAACAGATTCCGTTCGGCATCCACGCCTAACTCACGTTCAAGTTCGGGTTCTGTTTCGGGGAGTTGCAAGATGTTATGGTAGAGCGGCGGTAGCGAGGCGGTGGCGAGGAACCAGTCTACATGGACAAACGGCACCTCTGCGTTCATCATTTCTTGGAGGGTGGCGAGTTTTGTATGGAGTCCGGTTTGCGTCTGTTCATCAAAAACAATGGCGTAGGGGTAGACGTTTTCGATCTGTGTCCATGCGTCTCGGATGTCCCATTCGTAGTTGCGGAGGTCGATGTAGAAGATCGTCTCGGCCTCATCAATAGGGATCGGGTTGTGTATGTTGAACCCCCAGGAGAGGCTGTTGACGAGTTTTGCGAGTGCGATTTGATAGGCGTTGCGTGCTTCAACTGTTTCGCCTGCGTTATAGAGATGCGTCATTGTGAAGTATCTGGCGAAGGGTTGGTCGAAGATGTTCAGCGTTTGGAGGTGTTGTAGCATATCGGAGAGCATAGCATCTGTCGGTATGAATGTCACGTCGTGTTGTGTCTGCCAGTTGGGCGCGCCTGCTGCGATCCAGTTGCTGATGATCTGTAGGGCTGTGTCATCGAGGGGTGGTTGTCCGAGTGGCATGCGTTTTGCGGTGTCTGTTGTGATGAGCCGTGTGTAAACATTAGAGGTGAGGGGTTGCCCAGGGACGATGGCGCCTGTATCTATGAGTCCTGTGGCGGAGTCGATAACGAGGTTCTCTGTGAAGGCACCGTTGGGACCGTGGCAGTCGAGGCATCTGTTTTCTAAGATGAGATATGCCTGTTGTGCAAGGTTTTCTTGGGCATCTGCTGTTGTCAACGCTAATCCGAGGCATATTAGGATGACTATAGGGAGGTATGTGCTGATTTTCACAATTAATCTCCTATTTGGTTGTTTGCAGGCGTTGAAGTGCTGCTCGCAGTTTTTCGAGTTCGGCTTCTGCTTCTCGCCGTGCACGGGCTTCTTCAGAGGCGCGGTTCTCCGCTTCAGATGCGCGGTTTTCGACTTCACGCGCGTAGGTTTCGGCTTCAGATGCGCGAGCCTTCGCTTCGTCTACGTGCTCTCGAGATGGCCCCACCCACGTCTCCGTGCCGGGATCATAGAGCCGCAGCACGCCATCGCGTTCACCTAACTCTAACCCTAACGTCTCAAACGGAAGTCTACCCTCTACAAACGCTATTTCTTCATACACACCCTCTACAAGCCGAAAGCCTACGAAGGAGGGATCAATCTCGTGATATGGATCGTAGATGCAATACTCTTGGACCCGTAGGATCTGTTCATAAATCGCCTTCTTTTCGTTGAAGTCTTTCATATACGTGCTTGGGCTGGCAAGTTCAAGCACGAAATCAAGATACGGCTGCTGTTCCCACGTTTTATAGGTTCGCAGGTCTTTCTTTGAAACACCACGGACCATGAATACGTCCGGTGAGATAACCTTCCGTGGGTTGCCCTCTTCATAATAGAGGAACATATTCCCGGATACATGCACATCAGGAACATCTCGGAAATGCAGGTCTATCGCATCTATCATATCCAAGAGGGTTTTGACGTGTCTTCCACTTTCTGCCATCGGTTCTCCATCTGATTCGGGATAGACGAGTGTTGGGGCAGCACCTATTCTTTTTTTCATCGTGCTATCTCCTTTGTTGGCTATTATACCATTCCTGAATTTCGGTCATCCGTTTGTAGTAGGAAATCTCTGACAGCCCCCTACGCTTATGATACTATTTCCTTATCAGCATTTTCGGGTGGCACTAAAACCGCCTGCCGTTAACGTGTAGAAATAGACACCGCTTGCGACAGCCTCCCCTACGTTATTTTTTCCGTCCCAGTATGCGGCGCGGTTGCGGTCGTGATAGATACCGGCAGCTCTGTGACCCAAGACTAAACGCCGCACCAAAGTACCATCCACAGCATAGATACGCAGCGTCACCTCCGCAGGTTCCGCCAATTCGTAGGGTATCCACGTCTCCGGGTTGAACGGATTCGGATAGTTCGGGAGCAGTACCGTTTTTTCGGGTGCCAGTATTGTCAGCAATCTCTGAAGGTTGGCGATGCCTTTTTGGAAGGCGATAGAGCCGTCGTTTTCAGCGTGTGCTTGCGCAATCCATGCCCGTAGAACAGTAGGCGATATTCGGTTCGCAGCAAGGATTTGGTCCAGCAACGGTGCAGCGGCGGGACCGCTGAGTTCTCCAAGGTGTGAGGCGACGAGGACGAGGTCTTGTATATCGCGTTTTCCGTCGCCGTTTACGTCGGTGCTGGGGTTGGTGCCGCTGGTTTTTCCGAAGTCTTGCCCGACGAGGATGAGGTCTAAGATGTTGACTTCGCCGTCTCTATTGACATCCCATTTCGCGACAGGGATAACAAATTTTTTGTCGATCGGGTTAACGGTGTATTCGGTATCCTTTGCGAACCCAAAAAATCCGCTGAACCCGCCATGTCCACGGTTATCAACAGCGACGAGGAGCACGTTTACCCCGGTTTTGAGAGTTACGGGGAATGCGTCTTGGAAATCGCCTGCCCCTCGGATTTCAAGGTTGGAATGTACCATTTGTCCGTTGAGCCAGACTTTGACAGAGTCGTCGCTGCCGACGAGCATGGTCGTTTCCTGTTTTTGGGGTGCGTTGAGGGTAACGGTTCCGTAGACGACGTGGTTGTATATGTCGGAACCGAATCCCCATCCGAGGGCATCCGTCATTTCGTTAATGTTATCGCCGCCGGTGGGTGATAGTGTATGTGCTTCCCACTCACTATTGCCGACGGCTTTCCCTTCGGTCGCGCCGAAGGTGGCGATTTTAATTTCGGTTGCTGCCCCGCCGGTTGCCTCTGCGATGAAGTCGGTGTCTCTGTCTAAGGTACCAGGTAAGATCGCCCAGAGCCAGGGGCCTTCGATTTTGGGGCCTGCTTCTGGGAATGCGGAATTTACGAAATTGGAATGCGTGATAGTTGTGCGTTCTGCGAACCTGTCGAAGATGGTTTCGTCGGTTATGGTATTGCCGGTAAACCCGATCCAGTTGAGGCTATCCGAATTCGCGATCGGCGATGGGTCTGTTATGCGATTATTGCTGAGGTCTATCCAAGTTAAGCCCCGAATTTCAGCGAGGGGTGAGACATCGGAGATGGCGTTTCCTGAGAGGTTTATCCATGTCAAGTTCGTTAGGTTTTCAAGGGGCGATATATCGGAGATTTCGTTGTTCTTAAAACTAATGCGTTTGAGGTTCGTTAGTTCTGCTATCGGTGAGAGATCCGTGACTTGGCTACTATTGATATAGAGTTCGGTTAAACCTTTCGCTTTTGCTAAGGGCGTGAGGTCTGATATTTCTGCCCCGCATACATTTAACTCCCGAAATTTGGGGAGTTCCGCGATGCCTTCAAGGTTTATGACAGGGGTTCCCCATCCGTGAAAGTTTCGGAGGCTAATACACCCAGAGAGAGGGGCGAGGTCGGCAAGCGGGTTGTCAGACATCCCAATGACTCCGAGTCTTATGAGTCCGGCGAGGGGTGATAAATCGGAGACGATGTTGTGATGGATTTTTATCTCTCTTAAGTCGGTAAGGGAAGCAATCGGTGATATATCGAATATCACATTGTTCTCGAGTCGAAGGATATGTAAACGAACGAGGGTTTCAACCGGCGTGAGATCAGATATCAAGTTGTTTTCCAATGATAATTCTCGGAGGTTTATTGCGATCTCAAGTCCGGTCAGATCGGTAATCCCTCTGTTCCGGGCGAACAGTTCGTTCAGCGTTAGCATCTCTTGTTGTGTGATGCGTGCGTTTTCGGGTTTGCCGAGTGTTTCGTTAATAGCGGCGCGTAGGTTGGCATCCGGGATGTTAACGATTTGTGCGGATGTGGTTAGGGGTACTAAGAGGAGTGCGGTGGAAAACGCTATAATAGTTAAGAAGGTGCGTTGTTTTTTGGTAATGCTCATTGTGTTGTGTCTCCGTATCATATTATGCGGTTTTTTCTCATACGTCTCGTATCAGGCGTGAGGTCTCGATTGCTTCAAATTTTTACACATTTAGGGAGAGGTGTCAAGAAAAAATCGGGGTGTAATATGAGATTATGTCCTGTGTGCTATCGAAATTGTCCAAATCACTGTACAAATTAGGCGGAAGCCGTCCAATCCAAAACAACCCCGGTATACACATTCGGTTCATTGAGAAGGCCATCATACGCCTGCTTAATACGCTCCGGGTTGAGGCGATGCGAGATTAACGGTTCAACGTGTAGCCGCCCGCGCGCCATCCAGTCAAAAATAGTTTGCTGTTTACCGAATTGGGAAGTTCGGTTGCCGATGTCAGGATACATCGGGACGCACCATTCTAATGCACCACGGATGGTAATCCATCGTAGATGCGTTTCAGACAGTAAATCGGTCAGATCTCCTTGGACTGAGACGCGGGGTGAACCGAGAATGATAAGTTGCCCGTGATTAGCGGTCGCCCGGAGTGCCTGCATAACGACACTGCTATGCCCAACGGCATCAACTGTAATGTTCCCGAGTTCGCCTGCTGTAATCTCCTGAATCCGTGCTTGTGTTTCGTTGGGACTGCCCCCGACGGTATGTTCAATCCCACACCGTTCCGCGAGTTTCCTCCGCTCCGCTACCGGGTCCACACCGATGACGCGGCATCCATGAATCTGAAACATTTGTGATGCCAGATTCCCAACAAGCCCTAACCCAAAAACAACAACCCAGGGGTTCGTGCCGATTTCTCCGACAACAATCGCAGTCATCGCAACGCCTGCCATTCGTGATGCCGCAACCACAGCGGGGTCTACTGCTTCTTTGATAGGTGCGACCAGTCGATCTTGTGAGTAAGAAATTGTTGAGGCGTGTCGTCCGTATGTAAAAACTCGATCACCCGGAGCCGCGCGGGTAACACCCGCACCTACGTCACGTACAATGCCGACATTCGCATAACCAGAACGCCACGGATATTCGCACCATGCCCCCTTCTGAAAAACTTTCGGCTCTCTCCCTGTATAGTTAGCGAGTTCTGTTCCACTACTGATAAAGGTGTATTCTGTGTCTATCAGCAACTCGTTAGCAGCGAGCACCGGGGCATCTGTGTCAGTAGTCTGCAGTTCCACTTGGTGCTGACCGGTTACAACGACTTCTCTTATTCTCATAGCGATTCTTCCACTCCTAATTCTTTGCGTTCTGCCTCTTTAATCTTGTGAATCAGTGCATGCATCCGCCTATATCTCACGAGTCCAACAAAAAAGGTGGCGATACCGAGTAAAATAAAGATGATGCCGATGACCTCAACGACATGTGAGCTAAAGATAGCAACATGTAAACTAAAGATTTCTTGGAAATGTACGAAGGATAAACCCGCAACGAATAGTGTTAGTGCCGTACGAATATAGGCGAGGAAGGTGCGCTCATTCGCAAGAATCGTCCGGTCTGCCGCGAGGTGATCGCGTAAAATAAGTTGGTCTTCCACACCTGTGTACGGTGTCGGTTTATCTGGCATTCGTCCTTAGCCTTTCCTTCAAAAAAGATTTAAAATGATGACCCCGGTAAGCCAACCATAAAAGGTGCGCATACACCGCAACCGCTTTGCTGTACGCCGATATTCCACCGTATAACGCGCCGGATTTTGAAAATAAAGGGCTTGTCGCTGAGGCGCGGACAAGTTAATTGTCGGTGTTAAGACACTTAGGACAATCGTACTTATGCCGATCAGCACAATATTGATGATCGGCACAATACTGAGAATCACTCCTAATAGTGTCCAACGCCACTTTGCGACGCTTCGCGATGCGTCTAATCTTGCCGCATGAATCAGCGATGCAGAAGCCGTTTGCGTTATAGAAGCCATGCGTGAGATCCGTGTTGTCACCGAGCCACCCTTACCCTAAAACGCATTCTGACACTAACACGCATCAACCGTCGTACCGTAGATTCTTGCCGTTATCAGGACCGCCTTGCTGCCAAACCCAGACATTGCGGAAGTATGCCTGTTTTTCAGGAGGTAACCCTTCAATGATGTGTTTCGGTACTGATGGCTTGTGAAATTGACACCCAACGAAATTGTAGCAATTGAAGATGGCTATCCGCGGGCGATCCGGATTTTGCCACGCCACTCCCGAATGACAAAGGTTTTCTGTGAAGATAATCACAGAACCCGGTGGACAACTGTAGGTCTCAAAGAGCGGTGAATCTGTCTGTCGGTGCGCTTCAGGAATGCGGAAGTTCGCTTTATGGCTCCCCGGCAAGAATAGCGTGCCACCTTCACCCGCTTCGACTTCGTTGAGCTCAAAAACAACGCGCGTGAGTGCAGAGTATATCTTTCCATCGTGGCACTGATAGTTGAAGTTCGGATTTACATTCCGTACACCGCCGTGTGGTGGTGGTCCGCCGTTACCTGCCTCACGATACGTGAACCAACTCGACTCCATCCGAATTTCCCCGAGAATCTCATGGAGAATATCAATTACGACAGGATGGTCAATTAAAGATGAGGCGGTCCCACCCGGAAATCGCCGTTCCTGTGGTGGCAAGGATTTAGGGTCAGTACGGATCGTCTCAATTTGTGTTTTCAGTGCCGTAATCTCCGAAGCCGTCAAAACTTCAGGGATTAACAGATAACCCTTGAGATCAAAGATAAATTTCTGTTCTTCAGTCATAACATATTACCTCTCTAACAAACAATGCTTCCGATCATCCTACACTATTATAACAAATTTCTCCTTTAATTCAAACGATTTTTCTGGCTTGTAGAAGCGACCTCTCGGTCGCGACATCCACTGATGGAAACCATTTTCCCGATCGTTGATGGCTGACCGCTGACCGCTTCTGGAAAAATTGATAACCTTCCTTGACACCGATGCATACGATATGCTATATTTAAAGACATGGCACTAATGGCGTTTTTCAATTGAATCAACGCCGTGCAGTTGAATTTTATTTAAATCGGTAATTCCGATTTTCCTCGGGCCCGGTAGGTGCGGTTTGGAACCGCACCGGACCTCGCCAATAAATTACCGAATTATTTTTTAAACTTCATCAAAAAAAAAATGGAGTAACCAATTTAATGGATTTTAAACAAGCGTTAGACAACAAAATCGCAGATTACAACTTACTCAACCATCCATTTTACCAAGCGTGGAGTGCTGGCGAATTGCCGGTCGAAGTACTACGCATTTATGCCAGTGAATACGGTGCCTTTATCGCTACGATACCAAACGGATGGGAAACAATCAACGATCCCGAAATCGCAGCAGAAGAGACAGAACACATTGATATGTGGGCTGATTTCGCTAACGGACTTGATACCGTTGTCTCTAAAGCGGAAATCCCGCAGGTGAAGACACTCCTTCAGACAGCCGATGAACTCTTCTCGGAACCGGCAACCGCATTCGGCGCGCTCTATGCCTTCGAGGCACAGCAACCCGCAACAGCACAATCGAAATTGGCAGGTCTGCAAGCGTTTTACCAACTCCCGAAGACGGTGGAACCGTATTTTGAAACGCATTCACATAATGAGCATGAAGCGGAGAAGCTGCTTGAATACATCGGCGCGTTACCATCGGAATCTCACACCACTGTCGTGCAGGCGTGTGAACAGATGAGTACCGCCTTGTGGAATGCACTCACGGGAATTCATGATGCCGAATGCGCATGATACAGTGACATCATATTTTAACGCACTTGTTGCCAGAGATGCTGAAACCCTCATTGAAATGATGCTCCCTGCCGCACACTATGTCAAGATCGGTACCGATGCAGACGAAATTGTTGAAGGCAGCGCAGAAATCGCGGCGTATTATCAAAATCACGTCGCAAGCACTGAGGATTTCAGCATCACTTTTATCAATCTTGACGTGCAGGAACGTGACGATGTCGCGTGGTTCTATACGCGCCAAGTCTGGAAACTCAAATGGCAAGGCACACCAGAGGAATTTGTGATGCGGATGACGGGAGTTTTGGAAAAAATAGATGACTCGTGGAAGTTCGCGCAGATCCACGCCTCCATCGGTGCGTCAACAACGGAGGACACATTATGATAGTGCTTTCTAAAGAAATTCAAAAAGCGATCAAGGACGCTCAGGAGGATCCTGTACGATTAGTGGACCCAGAAACAAACGTGGAATATGTTGTGTTACCTGTTGAAACGTTTGAACTCATGCGAAAAGGGCGTTACGACGACGACGGGCCACTCACTGAGGAAGAACGTCGCTACATCCTCATTCAAGCAGGGCTTCGAGCCGGTTGGGATGATCCAGAGATGGACGTTTACAACGACATGGTTCCAAGGAGGTGTGATGAGAGTTAACCGCGGTGAAATAGAGAAACCCTTGCAAATTTCAACGATCTCTTTTGATGGCGATATGACCTTATGGGACTTTCGGAAGGTGATGCGACATTCGCTCAAGCAAACATTGGCAGAACTGCAAAGACAGGTGCCAACCCAACGCGCCTTAGACCTTACTGTTGACGAAATGATTGCTATTCGCGATCAATTGGCTGAGGAAGTGAAAGGCGAAATTTGGAGCCTGTTGGAAATCAGGAAGCGTGCGTTTGAAAGGACACTTGAACACGTTGGACACCCAGATAAGGACCTCGCTGCGCACCTCAATGCGATATACCGTAAGCACCGTTATGGGGATATAGAACTCTATCCCGATGTCATCCCGACCTTTGATATTTTGGCACCACATTTCAAATTAGGATTGCTTTCAAACGGAAACACCTATCCGGAACGTTGTGGACTCGAAGGACGTTTCGCCTTTGTTGTTTTCTCCCAAGATGTACAAGTTGAGAAACCGGAGCCAAAAATCTTTCAAATAACCGCGCAACGTGCAGGATGCGACCTAACACAGATGTTACACGTCGGAGACTCCCTTAAAAATGATGTTGCGGGAGCAAAAAACGTTGGCACACCTTCCGTCTGGCTCAACCGTGAAGGTGTACCCAACGACACGGACATCCAGCCCGACTACGAAGTGGTTTCACTGGCTGAGATCCCTGCGATTGTAGGGTTGGATAATTTGTAGGATCCAAAATTTTTTGCATAAAACTACTGCTTTATGTTATCATAGTAAACATGGAGCGCACAAACAGCGTTACAACAAAAAACACTCTAAATATAACAAAGTCAAGCGCATCTCGAATTGCCCTGGTAGAAAGCAATACACCCGATGCTCTCCAAAAGTTGTGCCGTGATTATTGGACTTGGCATTTCGACGAATCATTGTCCGATAGCGTCCGGTTACTACTAAGCACAGACCTTGGTTGGGAAACGATGTCGCAGCTCACAACGCCACCGGTTGGTGAAGTCATCTCACCGCTCGGTTACGCGCTTGCACACGAAAATAAAGAAGTTCGTAATGCTGCACTACAAGTATTAGATGTAACCCTTGACATCCCTGCAGGAACGGCACATATTGGCGAAGAGAATGCCCCGCTTGAGATGGATGAGTTTGAGATTGGAGTCTACCCTGTAACCAACGCACAATACCAACGATTTGTTCAGGATACAGGACACACGCCACCTCAGGATTGGACAGACGGTATCTATCCAGCAAACAGAGGGGATCACCCGGTCGTCTGGGTAACCTGTGAAGATGCTGAGGCGTATGCCGGTTATATCGGGGGCAGACTACCGACGTTTTCTGAGTGGCAATACGCTGCACGTGGAGTTGCCGATGACAGACTTTTTCCGTGGGGACACGAAATCGACAAACCACGATGCAACACCGCAGAACTCGGTGCAGGAATGACGACCCCAGTCGTTAGTTTCAGGGGCGGCATCAGTCCGTTCGGTTGCTACGACATGGTCGGCAATGTTTGGGAATGGACAGACACAACTTATGACGCTGAAGGAAATTTCCGTGTGGCATGTGGCGGTGCATGGTACTACAACCATGACTATAGCACCTGCACGAGTTACGATTTCTTTAGCAACGGATACGCGGAGTTTGTAATTGGGTTCCGCATCGCGCGTTAATGTTACACCGTCGCTGGTCGGCGCGCTTTGTAAGCGTGCTGATTGATGGCGTATGGTTGATTGTAAAATCCATTATATCGGGAAAAGACAGATGAAAGACAACAAAACCGATGCAGAAAATGCCTTAGTCCCTGATGATTCCGCAGTGTCCTCAAACCGGGCACAAAAAGAACTCATCCAACGTGGGCAGATCGATATTCATACGCATCAGACCGCCGCAAAACACTTAAAAGACGGCGCGGATGCTTTAAACGCTCGAAATTTTGCGAAAGCAATTGAAGAATTTCAACAGGTGATTCAACACAACCGAGAGTCGGCAGAAGCGCATTTCCATCTCGGCTTGTCGCATTTTATGCTCGGTGAATATGAAAAGGCGATAGATGCCTACAAAATGGCGGTAGCATGTGAACCCAGCGAAGCGACAGCGCACCTCAACCTCGCCGCAACCTACCGCTTGCTGAAACGCTACGATGAGGCAATTGACGTTTACACGCGCGCCATCCGTTTTATTCCGAATCACCCTGAATTGCATTCTGAACTTGGGGCAGTCTATACATTTCAGGGGAAACGGCGTGAAGCTGTCAACGCATACAAAGCAGCAATGCGAATCAAATTGACACTTGTTCGAGATGCTTCATAAGATGGACACAAGACAGAAAGCCTACCGAATGCCATCACGGAGGACACCATGTTTGTTTCCGATGAAGATTTGATGATGAGATGTCGGAAAGGTGATATAGGAGCGTTTGAGTTACTCGTGCGCCGGTATCAAAACCCGCTGATTAACTATATCCACCGCTCTATCAACGACTATCACCGCTCCGAGGACCTCTCCCAAGAAACGTTCCTTCGGGTCTTCAAGAGTGCAAGCCGTTATGAACCGACCGCATCGTTCAGAAGTTGGCTCTATACAATTGCCACGAATTTGTGTCGGAACGAGATTCGGAACCGTTCACGTCGGAATACCTACTTCTTTGAAGATCTGGTCGAGGAAGGTGAGGATGTGTATCATACCGAAATCATGCGGGATACGCGTTACCTACCGGATGTACTGCTCGAAAAAAAGGAACAAAGACAAATGATCCGCAAAGCACTCGCGCAGTTACCAGAAAATCAACGCGTCGCATTGACGCTCGTTACATATCAAGATTTGCGATACGAAGAGGTGGCAGACATTCTCGGATGTTCGGTAGGGGCTGTTAAAGCGTTGATTCACCGCGCTCGGCAAAAAATGAAAAAACTGCTTATCAAAGCTGGCATAGCGGAGGAGAGGGTCAATGAGAAAATATAGACAGACCAAATCTCCAGACATATGTAGTTCGGAATGTGAAGTACTACTTGCGAGTCCAGACGAACTCTCCGCTTACATTGACAAAGAGTTACCTGCATGGAAACGCCATCTCATCGGATGGCACCTCAAGAAGTGCGAAATTTGTGCTGCTCGCGTACAACGGCTACAACAGACCGACGGATTTCTCCGCCATGCTGGCGGTGTAGAAGTCTCTGGGGACTTCTTAAGTGGTGTGATGGCGCGCGTATCTGAAGTCGCACAGCACCAAAGACAACACGACACACTGCGATCCCGCGTTGCACGGTTTATTGAAACGTCTTTTGGATGGACGCGGTACCTCTCTATATTGATGGGTAGTCTTCACTACAATATTCGTACGCGGAGCCCTGTCTACATCTTCATATTGACCTTCGCGATCTTTACGATGGTAGGGGTAACGCTTTACCCGCCTTCTGATGATAAGTTGGCGCAGAAATCGCATGAACTTGAACTGAATGCCGAGAAGTTAATTTCTTTTGAGGTTATTCAACCAGAACCACCGAAGCGTTTACTCACAACCTACCTTCAAGGGAAATAACCTGTATCTTCAAGGCATCCGTTCCTATCTGTTTGATGAAGTTCTTCTGTAAACTTGATATATAGGACTTGAAAAATGAAATCAGAAACGCGTTTATATAGGACTTGGAAAACGAAATCAGCAACGCGTAAAGCATTATCTGTTTCTCTCGTATTCCATCTATTTTTTCTCATCACAACCTTTTACGTCGTGGTGCAGAATCAGCCAATGGTATCAGAGAAGGCAAGTCTCGCAGCGGAACTTATCTCAGTCGAAAATGCTGCCCGACCGAAACCACCGCTGAAAAAGTTCATGCCGCGTCTTCACACGCCTTCACGGGAGTTTGCGGATGTTACGACTGCGGAATCCCCGCCAACTCTGGTATCTCCTGTCGCTGTGCCAACTGAAAATCCGCGCCCTGCCTTAGGGCGCAGCTTGCAACCCGATACTGAGACAGAGAAACCTTCCGCAGCTCTTGACCTGTCGAAAAAAAGTTGGAACGATGTCAGCACCGCTGCCCGTACACTTCGCGACCTTGAAGGGAATTTATCAAAAACAGAAGCCGCGAGCCCCGCAGGTGATACCGCCTTTGGCGCGAAACGTCCAGGACCGCCGAGAATTCAGCGCGCACCCAAAATGTCAACCCTCAAAATAGTGGAAGAGGAGATACCAGCCGCACTCGTGCAGGAGATTCGGGAGAAACGGAAAATGTTGCCCAAGGTTTCATTTCCACAGGTTATGAAAAAACTTGCACAGGAAATCGTCGAAACAAGTGAGGGCGGTCCGATTGACGTAGTTTTCGTCATTGATGCCAGCGGCAGCATGGGCGATAATATCAGAGCTGTCACTGAACATCTCAAAGAGATGGTAGACATCTATAAAGCCTCCAAAATAAATTATGCACTCGGTGTAACAAAATTCTGGGCAGGTAAAGGTGGAAACAAAATTACGGTCGTTCAGTTGACAAAAAGTTTCACGGAATACAAGCGCACGCTCCAAGAAATCATAACCCATCAGGATGAAAATGCATTGGATGCTGTTGTTCAGACTGTCAAAGAACTCCGGTTCCGCCCTACATCTAAAAAGCATTTTATTCTTGTTACCGATGAACCTTTCACAAGCAGAATAGGATTGAGTGTAGCCGCTACCATCGCGCATTGCCGAGAGTTCGGTATCTATGTCAATGTCCTCGGACTCCCGCTTGCTGAACATCAGATACTTGCTGCTGAGACCGGCGGTAAATGGCACCTCATTCCTGAAGATCCAAGATCGCCAACGGCACAGAATCCGGCACAGAGATCGAACAGGGCGATGAATCCAAGAAGAAAAGCAGTATCGCTACGTAACGCACAATGGACCGACGTTTATACAAAAATCGGCGGCGATGTACGCAAACATGGCAGTTACACACCCGTCGATATTATCCTATTCGTTGATAGTAGCGAAAGTATGGACGATAAACTCCCAAATTTTTTGCAGCAACTTGATATACTCGTTCGGGATTGGGATAACGCTTTAATAGACTATCAGATCGGGGTTGTCCGTTTCCGGTCCCGTGCGTCTGTGAACATGATCAACGTCTACAATCCACCGCAAACGCTTGAAGAGGTCCGAAAAATCGTTGAATTGCCGTGTCAAGACGATGAGATGTTATTGGACGCTATAGCGGACGGACTCCGAAGGCTAAAGCTCCGCTCGAATGCAAAACCCTATTTCATTCTCGTTACAGATGAGCCAGCGAAGGGTGAATACTCACCACTCGCAATTATCCAAATGTTAGAGCAAGAACAGGTTCTCGTCAGCGTTGTCGGCACCTATGACGATTTTCAACAAGCGGTGGCCACCAAAACCCATGGTGTTTGGGTGCCTATCCCGGAGGGACAGCGGACAAACAATTCGTATTGGTAGAGGCTCAAATCAATTGTCTGTCTGATCCTAAAACCTGAAGCGATGGACAGTTATCAGTAACGAACACCCTCGAAATTTATTAAAAACCCGATTTTGATAGGGGGCCCCACCCGGTACTGGAAAGGGGCGGAAAAATCGGAGCGGAAACCCAATCAGTAAAAATATGAAAATAGCAGTACTTGTTTCAGGGAGTGGAACGAATCTCCAAACCCTGATTGAGCAGCTACATCAAGACAAAACAAGTGGTATTGAGATCGCAGTTGTGATCAGCGACCGGCGGAAAGCTTATGCCCTCACACGTGCGAAACGCGCAAGTATACCGACACACGTTGTTAAAACCCAAGATTTTAAGAATCGCGTCGATTTTGATGCAGAAATTTCAAACCTCATTGAACATTATGCCGCCGAACTCGTTGTCCTTGCAGGATTTATGAAATTGTTCCAACCCCCCTTCGTTCAACGATATGAGAATCGTATCATTAATGTCCACCCCGCGCTTTTACCTGCATTCCCAGGGGCGCACCCTGTTGCGGATACATTAGCCTATGGCGTGAAAATTGCCGGTGTCACCGTTCACTTCGTTGACGAAGGTGTAGATTCTGGTCCCATCATCGCTCAGGCAGCCGTCCGCGTTTTAGATACCGATGACGAGGAGAGTTTACACAACCGGATTCAGGTAGAGGAACACAAACTCTACCCTGAGGTGATTAAGTGGTATGCACAGGGTAGGCTGAAGGTTGAAGGACACAAAGTGATTGTACAATAGTTGTCAATCTTCGATTACGCCGCTGCTGGATATGCCCTTTTGTGTAACCGCTACAAAGCCTTCTTAACTCTCACTGCGAGGCAAACTGATAATCGATAACGAATAACTGATAACGAATAAAATGTTAGCAATTTCAACAATGTGGAATGCCTTGAACCAGCAAGATGGTGCTGCTCTGTTCGATGAACTCAAGAATCTCGGCTTTGAGGCAATTGAACTCAGCAGGCATCTGACACCGGATCAGGTCGAGCAGCTCAAGCCGTCCCTCCGCGAAAATCCGCCCTGCTCCATCCACAATTTTTGCCCTATCCTTCCCGGAACCTCTCAAGCCGACGCAGAGAAAGACAGGATTTTACTTTCCAGTCTCAATGCAGACGAGCGAAAAGAGGCAGTCCGGCGGACCCTCCAAACGATGGAACTCGCCCTTGAATTGGAGGTTCCAACGGTTGTCCTTCATCTCGGTGAAGTTGATACATACGACCGATCATACCTGATGACGGATCTTTACACTTACGGCGAGCGCGAATTTGAAGCCTTCAGTCAAAAGGTAGCGGAAGCCACAGAATGGCGGAAACGCAAAGAGGCAAAACACCGAGATGCCGTTTTACGGAGTCTTGATGAATTAAACGAAAGCGCGCTACGCATGGGACTTTGTATCGCTATTGAAAATCGTCCGTATTACTACCAGATCCCGAATTTTGATGAGATTGGACTCTTCTTTGAGAAATTTTACGGGAGTCCGATGCGGTATTGGCACGATGTCGGGCATGCAGCCCTACAGGAAAAACTCGGTATATGTTGGGCAGATGAATGGCTTGAGCATTATGCGGAACATCTCGTCGGTGTAAACCTGCACGATCTTCAAGACCTTGAGCCGTATCACCCACCAGGTACTGGAGACCTTGAATGGGACGAAATCTTCAAGCAGCTGCCTTTAGAGATATTAAAGGTGTTAGAGATTCATCCTTGCGAAGCAGAACCCGTCATAGAGGCACGGGAATTGTGCGAATCCTTGTCACAATCGCGTGAACAATCTGATGCCTAAACCAACCGCAAGTACCACCTACTTTTTCACGCAGGCTGAACACGAAATTCTCAAGTCCATATGTGCCTATATGGTGGGGGTACCGTGTGATACAGCGTTGGATATACCTGTTATTACTATTGACACGTTCGTCAAGCAATTGCCAAAGACGTTACGGACGCAACTCCGTTTCGCGCTCTTCCTATTCCAGTGGGCACCCGTCATTTTCATTGGAAAACTCCGCCACTTTACGCAGCTTGACCCGCCTGATGCAGTGAGATATATAGACACTTGGGCGAAAAGCCGGCTCGGGGTCAGACGAAAACTTTTTCGGGGGTTACGAGACATTGCGTTTCTCGGTTACTATAGTGCCCGATAGAATTTGGCATTGTTGTAGCGATGCAGCTGGCGATGTCTTCATTCGTCTTGTATTGTAGGAGCGAGTTTTGCTCGCGATTCTGACTTTAGCACCGTAGCAGCGATATATCGTTTCAGGTTCCTCTAAACGCTTTTATATATTTTGACTTGACAAAATTTTGACAATTTTCAATAATTAAGTGCAGATTATGTATTCAAAATCTGGAAACACGGATACATCCATCTCAAAAAGATTAACCTTAATACCATAAAAAGGTGGAAATCCGTATAAGAAGGAGGTATATGTAGAAGTGATTCGACGAATAATTTACACATCGAGTATTGCCCTACTACTATGCGCGGTGTTGCCAATCATATCAACGGAGGCGCAACGAGATGAAGCGACAGTTGCCGCAAACTGGACGTTTAACGATGGTAGTGCTGATGATACTTCAAAGAAGAAACTTAACGGTAATGTTGTTGGAGGTGCCAAGGCAGTTGACGGTATCGCTGGAAAAGCGTTGCAGTTTGACGGTAAAGATGACGGCATAAAAATTCCAGATTCCGTGGATATAAACACAGGCGGTCCTTATACCAACCGAACGGTCGCTGCGCTCTTCAACTGCGATAATGTAAAAATTAATGATCGGAAGCAGGTCATTTATGAAGAAGGCGGAGCGACACGTGGTTTAGTCATCTATGTACATGACGGCAAACTTTACGGCGGTGGTTGGAATCGCGCTGAATATAACTGGAACGGGGCTTGGCCCTTTGCCGATGTTAAGTCGAAGCGTTGGTATCACGTCGGCATCGTCATACGAGACGCAGCAGCTAAGGTAGAGAGCAAAAAGTTTGAGATGTGGGTTGATGGCAAACGCATCGCCCAAGAAAAGGGTGGACAACTCCATGCACATGGCGACGATATTGGCATCGGTCATCTCAACCAGAACACTGTCTACCATGATGGTAGTGGTGGGGGCGCAACCAATGTTGACTGGTTCGCTGGTTTGATCGACGAAGTCGTCGTCTACGGTTCCGCTTTTGACGAGGGGGATTTCGCAAAACTCGCGCAGCCACTCAGCGTTGAAGCCCAAGGCAAATTCACAACAACCTGGGCAAGTCTAAAAGCCCAACGAACGCAAAAGTAACCTCAACATCAAAATTGCGTTTTTAACAACGATAACCTATAAAGGAGATATGCCAAAATGGCAAAATATCGTTTTACTTTCGTTTTCAGCGTTTTACTTATACTAATAGCCGTAGCGACTTACGCTGCGAAAGATGAAGCAACCGTTGAAGGCGTTTGGAACTTTGACAATGGCGATGCCGCAGACACCTCTGGGAAAGGTTTGAACGGAAACATCGTCGGAGACCCAGAAGTCGTTGATGGCATTGTTGGCAAAGCACTGCTTTTTGACGGTGTAGACGATGGGGTCAAACTTCCTGATTCCGTTGGTATCAATACGCTCGCGCAACCTAACTTCTACACTGATCGGACTATCGCTGCTTATTTCAACTGCACAGATGTCGATATCACCGAGCAAAAGCAGACGATCTTTGAAGAAGGCGGACGCACACGCGGTCTTGTTCTTAATGTCTTTGACGGACAGGTCTATGTTGCTGGATGGAACCGTGCCGAATACCAGTGGCCGGGTGCCTTTCCCTCTGCACCGGTAGAATCCGGAAAATGGTATCACGTCGCTTTAGTTATTCGGGATGCCACAAACGCAGTTGAACCGAATAAATTCGAGATGTGGCTGAATGGTGAACTCATCGCAAGTGAAGATGGCGGCGCACTTTTCGGGCACGGCGACGATATCGGTATCGGGCACGTCAACGCTAATGCCGTTTTCCACGATGAGGATGGCGCAGGCACGAATATTCACTACTTTGGCGGTATCATTGATGAAGTCATCGTCTACAATTCCGCTTTTGATGCAGCTGATTTTGCCGCTTACGCAGCACCTGTCGTAAGCGTTGAACCGCAAGACAAATTTACCACGACATGGGCAAGCATCAAAGCACAACGTACACGTCAATAGAACTTATTTCTATTTATGTTTGTGTTGTAGGGCGAGGTTCCCGTCCCTCAGCCCTACACTGCTTTAAAGAGGGACAACATGCTGGGGGCAATTATCGGCGATATTGTCGGTTCGATCTATGAACCCAAAGATCGCCGCATCAAAACCAAAGATTTTCCTTTTTTTTCTGAAGATTGCCGTTTCACGGATGATTCGGTCTGCACAACAGCTGTCGCTGATGCCCTTCTACATGACCTCTCACCAGCAGAGACGATGCGCAAATGGGGAAAGCGGTATCCGGGCTGCGGCTTCAGTCAGATATTCAAAACATGGATTTATGCCGAATCCGAGGCGGACGCACCGAACTGTACTTTCCGCAACGGCGCGGCGATGCGGGTCTCCCCGGCAGTGTTCCTGAATCGTGATGATCTTGACGCCGCACTCCTCGCAGCTGACAAAGTGACTGTTATCAGCCATGATCATCCCGAAGGAAGAAAAGGGGCGCGTGCAACAACACACGCCATTTGGCTCGCCTATCGAGGTGAAGATGCTGATGCGATCCGGGATGTTATCGCTACCGCATACAGTTACGATTTAACACAATCGGTGGACGATATCCGTCCCAATTACGTTTTTGATATGACGTGTCAAGGGGCAGTGCCACAGGCAATCACGTGTGCTTTGGAATCCGAAAATTATGAAGATGCTGTGCGTAACGCCATCTCTCTCGGCGGTGATTCTGACACCCTCGGTGCAATCGCCGGTGCTATCGCTGAGGCACTACACGGAATCCCCGCGGATATTAAAGAACAGGCAAAGGTGCCTTACCTTACTAAAGCCCCTGACATCCTTGAATTGATTATGAAGATGTATCACACAGTGGGCACCAAAATTTGATGAAACGCACACATTATGGATGCATTCGCGTCTAACACCTCTTCAAAGCGAGATTATTTTTTCTCTTATTGTTACACTGCTTTCAAATCTGGTTGGCTAGTTTTAATTACCACAATTTCTGCTCTACTCCATACCCTGATACCGCTGCCCGCCCTGTCAGTGGAATCTCGTATTCATTTCACAGATGTTACCGATATTGCTGGTATCCACTTTAAACACACAGATGGCGCAATTGGCGAATTTCATCTGCCTGAGACACTCGGCGCAGGCGGCGCATTCCTTGATTATGACAACGATGGCGACCTTGATCTCTATCTTGTCAATAGTGCTGCGCCAAGTACGCTCTACCGCAATAATGACGATGGCACTTTCGTAGATGTTACACCGTCTGCCGGTATTGATAATCAAGGGAGTTACGGACACGGTGTCGCATGCGGAGATTACGACAATGACGGTTACGTGGATATTTACGTAACTAATTTCGGTGCGAACCGACTCTATCGTAACAACGGCGACGGTACCTTCACCGATGTCACCACTGAATCAGGTACAGAAGATTCGCGTTGGAGTAGTAGCGCGACCTTTTTTGATTACAACTCGGATGGCGACCTTGATCTTTATGTTGTTAACTACCTCAGCTACAAATTAGATGCCTCCTATCCTCCCTGTTTCGAGACTCCCGTGTTCGGCGCAACCGAGAAGGTACGCGGTTACTGCCATCCGAAACACTTTGAAGGCGCGCCCGATAGACTCTACCGGAACAACGGTGATGGCACCTTTACCGATGTCACCGAGGCTGCCAACGCTCGAGATCCCGGTGGCATGTTCCTCGGCAAAGGGTTAGGCGTTGTTGCCGCAGACTTTGACGCAGATGGTAACCCCGATATTTACATTGCCAACGATGATACGCCGAACTATCTCTTCTATAACAAAGGCGATGGCACTTTTGCCGAGATTGCCATCCTTACAGGCTGTGCCTACAGTGCAGATGGTATCGCTCAAGCCGGTATGGGTGTTGATGCTGGTGATTACAACGGCGACGGTTTTCTCGATATCTTCGTCACCAATTTCTCTTATGAGACAAATACCCTCTATCGGAATAACGGTGACGGAACTTTCACTGATGTCAGTTATAAAGCACAACTCGGTGAGGAGAGTTATCTCTCTTTGGGGTTCGGCACCGGATTTTTCGATGCCGATAACGATGGACATCTCGATATTTTCGTCGCGAACGGGCATATTTTCCCGACCGTTGAGCAGACCACAGATGTACTTTCATATAGGCAGCCGAATCAGCTCTTCTGGAATCAAGGCGATGCTACTTTTGCTGAGGTCCGGTTTGATGATCTTCCAGCTGTCAGCCGCGGTACGCTCTTCGGAGATTACGATAACGATGGCGACACAGACCTACTGGTCACACAGTTGAACGGTGCTGTGACGCTCCTCCGTAACGAAAGCCGGACAGCCAACAACTGGGTCCGACTCAAACTCATCGGCACCCGCAGCAATCGCGACGGCATTGGAACGCGCATAACATTGACCATCGGCTCTGAATCCCAGACGCGCGAAGTCCGTATGGGTTCCAGCTACTTCAGTAGCAACGATCCAAGGGTACTTCTCGGGGTCGGGGAGCAAGATGTCGTTGATAAACTTGAAATGCGTTGGCAAAGTGGGGTTGTGCAGGTGTTGGAGCACCTCGCGGTGAATCAAGAACTTGTCCTAACCGAACCCCTTTCAGAGGTAAAAGTAAAATAACCCTGTAAATCCGCAAACCTTGTCAAGAATTAACCAGAAGTCACTTACCCCCATTTTTTTTGGAGATCAGTATGTGGTTGATATTGTTAGG
>VXZK01000393.1 GCA_009845545.1 Candidatus Poribacteria bacterium | reverse complement strand
ACTTTAGGATATTTACCCTATTTAATCAATCAATTTTGGCGAAGGTATTGATAATTCGATAATCTAAAAAATAATAAAAAATTGACCTGTGATAACCCAAGTTGCAGGTTGTGAATCTGTTGGATAGCAAAACTTTGTAACGCAAATTGACAAAAAGACGTTGAATAAAATTAGTACAATAGCGTTTACCAAACTTATGTTCGCGCTTGGTTAATACATATAGAGAGATTTTCAAGGAGAAGGATAACATGGCAAGGAACAGCGTAACAGGGCGTTTCCGGGATATTGAAATCCTGTTTAGTATTGATGGTGATGCCACCATTATGAGTGTGCGGAATTTGGTTAACACCGAAAGACAGGTGCGTGTAATGTATCAGAAGCTTTTGATGAGCGGGCTCGCCAATTGGGCGCAGTTTCAGTTAACCGATGCACCCGTCTCGCGCCGTCTCCCTACAGAGATTCTTGAGGCATATCGTTTAACTTTTTTTGTTGATGATGCTGACCCCGTTTCTGCCCGCATTGAAAAAATATTAACTGAGTTGGAGGCACTCAAACCTGAACAACCAGTGGCGGATACTTCAGAGACCCCCGCTGAATTGGATCCGCTCAAATCTGAATCGCTAACCGCAGTTCAGGACGAAGTTCAGGAACCGCTCTTAGGGAGTCCACCAGACAGTGCAACTGTCGCTACTACGCCACCTTTAGAAACCCAGAGTAATGGGGGTGAACCTTCCGTTCCTGAGGTAGAAGCAACGCAACAGATAGAAGCAGCAGCAAAAGAGGCTCCGATGGCAGAGGCCTCGGAACCGATAGGAACAGGCATTGACGATGACGAATATTCTTTACCTGATGTCCAAACGCCGCAACAGGTAAAAGAAAAAGTAGCAGTGCAACATCCTTCTGGAGAACACACCGCGGAATCAATACTACCAAAGCGCGAACGGGAGCCGGAAAGGAAACTTGTGCCTGGACCTATGGCATTGAGACTCCCTGTAACTCAGGAGGCCGTGCCTGTGTCGTCCATTGTGGATTCTAATTTGGAATTTAAGATCGCAGTACCGCCCTTTCCGCCAAGCGCGCGCGCAGCACAACGAAAGGCACAAGCGGCGGCGCAGCTGGGTACTACAGTTTTAAAACGGAAAGAGAAGGGCGTTTTTGGGCAGCTTGCCCGAGCGTTGGGGTTTGCTGTCGGTGGTAGACGTGGCAAGGCTTATTGTCAACAAAAAGGCGAAGCAGTTCAGAACGCATTTCAAGACCAAGTCGCTAAGTTGGAACGAGATTACAACGAGGGATATGGACTCGATCTCCTTGCTTGGGATATGGACACGCTCTCTGAGTCAGAAATCGCAATTTTGCTTCTGAATCTCATGGTGAGCGAAGTGATCGCATGGCGGAAGGAGAACGGGCGTGCTACACCTGAGACCGAGCAGCTTGTCCAAGTACTTGATGAAGTAGATACACGTCTCAGACAGACACTTAAGCAGACGCGCGGTGTCTCTACACCGGCCCCGACATTGTTTCCAGACCTTCTCGCCGAAAGCGAACGCGATTTGGAGAAAATTCAGAATGAATGTGATGCTTATCTTCAACGCTTCACCGGTAAGTTGATCGAACAGGAAAAAAGACACGCAGAGAAAATTGAGGTGCTTATCTTTAAAAAATTCCTCATTGAATTTATCCGAGATTTTCTTTTCGTTGAGGTGGTAGAGAGTACGCAAGGGAATGCGTTACCGAAACGTCTGAATTGGTTTTTGGATCTCGTTGATTCTGAAGTTATCCCGATTGAAGTCGGAGAGACGAAGGTTTCACCGAAGTATCACAAGGTCAAGGGTGCCCGTGCTTGTGAGTTTGAAACAGGGACGATTGTTGAAGTTGTTAAGGCTGGATTGCAGTCCAAAGATGGTAAACGCGTCAATCAGACGGCTGTTGTCATTGAAGCGGAGTAGAGCGGATGGAGACAAACGAACGCTTAGTTCAAAAGATCGCGCAGCTGCCACAGGTGGACCTCGGGCATTTCCCGACGCCCTTGGAGGAATGTCCGCGACTTGCCGAAGCACTCGGCGGACCGCGTATCTTTATGAAACGCGAAGATTGCTCAGGTTTGGCATTTGGTGGCAACAAAGTACGGCAGCTGACCTTCACGATCGGGGATGCTATCGCAGGAGGTGCTGATACCATTATACAGGGCGCGGCTTCGCAATCCAATCACTGTCGACAAGCCGCTGCTGCCTGTGGTAAACTCGGACTCAAGTGTTATCTTCGCCTCGCCCGTGATCACAAGAGTATCCTCCAAGGGAATCTACTGTTAGATAATATCGCAGGCGCGGATATTGAGATTGTTGATGTACCGTTCGGACCCGAATTAGATGTGGTGAAGTACGCACTCGCGGAAAAACTAAAGACGCAAGGACTGAAACCTTATGTCCTCGCAGCACCGCGTTCGACTGCCCTTGCCGCCGTTGCTTTTACGTGGTGTATTGCTGAAATTGCGCAACAGCAGCAACAGTTAGGTATTGACGCGGATTGGATTTATACCGCTTCCGTAGGCGGCACACAGGCAGGACTTGTCCTCGGCACCAAAACGCTTGGGCTGAAGATGAAACCGTTTGGCATTGCTCCTATTGTTTGGGAAGGTAAATTTGATCGGCTACGGACCGCCGCAAACAATGCCGCCGAACTTTTGGAATTAGATATCCAAGTCACCAATGCGGATATTCAGAACACAGATGACTATATCGGGCAAGCTTACGGTTACCTCACACCGGAATGTATTGATGCCCTCAAACTCGTTGCCAAAACCGAGGGGATCTTCCTGGATCCTGTCTATACCGCTAAGGCGATGGCGTGCCTCATTGACCATATCGAACAGGGTAAACTCGGACGTGATGACACCGTTATCTTCCTCCACACGGGCGGCACCCCAGCACTCTTTGCATATCCAGAAGAATTAACCGCCGATTTGTAGTCCTTATCCTTTGTAACTTGACAACAGGATCGCGGTTTCCGTATACATTTCTATGGCACTGATCTCGTGCGATAGCATTTAAGCACATCTGATTTTCCCTTGTCTTTTTTTTTAAATCTGTTATTATCTTAACCAATTACGTAGAAGTTCTACTCGCGCCTAAATAGCAATTGAACATGATCTCAATTGCCACTTCTAACCTGTTAAAACGAGAACGTACTGATGCTATTCCGTTTTTCGCTCTACGGCTTTCTGAAGAATCAACGTTACTATGAAAACTTTCTGTATCTTGCATTTCTTGACAAAGGGTTGTCCTACTTTGCAATTGGCATCTTGATCGGATTTCGGGAGGTTTGCACCAACCTATTTGAAATCCCGTCCGGCGCGGTCGCGGATCTTTATGGCAGGCGACGCGCCATGATTTTTTCGTTTTTTGCCTATATCGTTTCTTTTGTTATATTCGCAGTAAGTCAATCGCTGTTCCCTCTGTTCGCTGCGATGTTTTTCTACGGTTTAGGCGATGCGTTCCGCAGTGGCACTCATAAGGCGATGATCTTTGATTGGCTTCGCCTGCAGGGACGGTCGGATGAAAAGACGAAAATATACGGTTTTACGCGTTCTTGGTCGCAGATGGGTTCCGCAGTCTCTGTTCTCATCGCAGGTGCTCTGGTTTTTTACAGCGGTAATTTTGTAGACATCTTCTGGTTCTCAATTATCCCTTATGCGATGAATATCGTTAACTTCTTCGGCTACCCTGCGCGGTTAGATGGGGATAGACAGAGCGAATTTTCCCTCAAAGCAGTTGCCGGTATGCTCGGCAGTGCCTTGAAACAATCCGTGCAATTCCCGCCACTCCGCCGATTGGTCTTTGAAGGCATGGGATTTGAAGGGATGTATAAAGCCAGTAAAGATTACTTACAGCCGATTCTCAAGCAGACAGTCATCGCATTGCCTTTACTTTTAGCATTAGATGAATCGAAACGCACAGCGTTACTTGTGGCAGGTGTCTACTTTGTGCTCTATTTCCTATCGTCCTTCGCTTCACGGAATTCGCATCAGGTCTCGAATTGGCGGGGAAGCGATGAGGGGGCTGCCCGATTTATGTGGTGGATAGATTTGGCATTCTTCGCTTTGTTGGTTCCGGTATTGTGGTTCAATTGGTATCCGGCAATCATCGTGCTTTTCGTTGGGCTGGCGATCCTCCAGAACTTCTGGCGACCCGGTTTGATTAGTCGTTTCAATGCACAATCCACACCTGAGATGAGTGCGACGATTTTATCTATTGAGGCGCAATCGAAATCGCTGGCAACAATTATTCTCGCGCCATTGCTCGGATTGTTGGTGGACACGGTCGGTAACTTCTCACCGGTGGGTATTGTCGGGACATGCATTGCTGTCGCGATTTTGGTTGCGTACCGCGGTGAATTAGAAGCGCGTCCTGTATCTGTATCGGCGTAGTGGAGAAGCTATCTTGACGAGCATGAATGTGGCAAAGTATCCATTTCTCATTACGATTACCCTCTAAGTATCTCCCTCAAACTCTAAAATATGTCCTATATACACTGTCCCCATGACACCTACTATAAACCCAGTGAAAGTCTAACAAATCTGTTTGAAGAGTTAATCATACAACCCTTTGCACACGATCTACCGGTACTCTCGGAAGATGTTAAAAATAACAGAATATACTACTGGGAAGATATAGCGCGCATCCTTGAACAAGGGCAGAGCAATTTTGATGAAGTCTCATTTGATAAACCGTCTAATGAATATTATTTTCCAAAAGATAAGGTAGCTATCTATTGTGTCCATCACATGCCGAGGCACCTTTTCGGTTCTTATCACGTTTTTACGAAGTCGCTGATAAGCGAAAAGAATAAAGTTGTATTCATCGACTTCGGTTGTGGTCCCTTAACTTCAGGTATTGCTTTTCGAGCTTTCGCAGGACAGAGCGAGATCACTTATTTAGGCATTGATAGTTCACGCACTATGCTGAATAAGGCAGTTACAATCAACAAATATGGCCCCAACACGTATAAAGAGCCTTTCTTTGATAAATTTGCGTTAATTCACGGCTACAGTTACGATGACTTGACAAAATTATTGGGCAAGTACATTGAAAACGGTGATGGGACACAGATTATATTTAATTTCTGTTATTTTTTTGCGAGTCCAACATTAGACATTAATAACT
>VXZK01000142.1 GCA_009845545.1 Candidatus Poribacteria bacterium | reverse complement strand
GTTGTTGACCGTGAAAAGTGGTCTTAAAGTCTCGAAGATGAAGCAAAAACAACGCAATAAAAGATCATCCAATACAAAAACAATGCCGGATGACAACAGCGCTACCGTCGGATACGAAACTGAACTCTGGAGTATGGCAAACGCTTTGCGCGGGAGCATGGATGCGGCCGAATACAAGCATGTCGTTCTAGGTCTTATATTTTTAAAGTATATATCCGATGCCTTTGAGGAAAAATACTCCCAACTTAAAGCACAAAGTGCTGACCAAGCAGACCCTGACGACCCTGATGAATATCGCGCAGAAAATATCTTTTGGGTACCACCTGAAGCGCGATGGGAACATATAAAAACACAGGCGAAACAGCCTACAATCGGCAGGCTGGTAGACGACGCTATGACTGGAATCGAGCGGGACAACAAAGCGCTAAAGGGCGTGTTGCCCAAGGATTACGCCCGCCCCGCACTCGATAAGTCGAGACTCGGTCAGACCATAGACCTCATAAGCAACATAAAAGTCGGCGACAAGGATTCCAGGTCCAAAGATGTTCTTGGCCGCGTCTACGAATACTTCCTGTCACAATTCGCAAGCGCCGAAGGGAAAAAAGGAGGCGAGTTTTACACGCCCCGTTGCATTGTAAAGCTACTGGTCGAAATGCTTGAACCTTACAAGGGCCGCGTTTATGATCCTTGCTGCGGTTCAGCAGGGATGTTTGTGCAGTCTGTCGATTTCATTACAGCACACACAGGGAGAAACGGTAAAAACTCTAAGTTTTCAAAGGGAATGAAACCCGATATTTCAATCTACGGACAGGAATCGAACTACACAACTTGGCGGCTCGCGAAAATGAATCTAGCCATTCGTGGCATTGAAGGTCAGATTGCCCACGGTGACAGCTTTCATAACGACCGCCACCCAGATCTTAAAGCCGATTTCATTCTCGCTAATCCACATTTTAACGATAACGACTGGGGCGGTGAACGCATCAAGGACGACAAACGCTGGGAATACGGCATCCCGCCCAAGGGCAATGCCAACTTTGCCTGGGTGCAACATATCGTATACCACATGGCTCCCAAAGGTACGGCTGGCTTCGTGCTTGCTAATGGTTCAATGTCATCAAACAAAAAAGCGGAAAGAGAAATCCGCAAGAACTTGATTGAATCTGGAATTGTCGACTGCATGGTCGCGCTCCCGGGCCAGCTTTTCTACTCAACCCAGATTCCCGCCTGTCTGTGGTTCCTCTCACGTAACAGCAAGAATGAAACCCTCTTCATCGACGCCCGAAAGTTAGGTCACATGGTGGATCGGACGCATCGCGAGTTAACGGATGAAAACATTGCTCGTATTGCCGACACCTACCACACCTGGCGCGGAGAGGAAAAAGCAAGTGAATATGCCGATATTCTGGGCTTTTGCAAGAGTGCATCGTTGGAGGAAGTGCGGAAACACAGCCATATACTGACCCCTAGCCGCTATGTTGGTGTTGAAACGCAGGAGGATGATGGAGAACCGTTCGAAGACAAGATGAGGCGGTTCGTCGCTCAGTTGAGTGAACAGCAGATCGAAGCCGCGAAACTGGACGCTACCATTGCAGTCAATCTCAAGGAACTTGGGTATGGCAAGTGAATGGCGCGATATGACGCTTGGAGATGTGATGACTCTCCAGCGGGGATTTGACTTGCCTAAGACTAAGCGCAAACCGGGCAACTATCCAGTTATCGCCTCTACAGGACCAGTCGGAACGCATGAGGAAGCGATGGTCACAGGTCCCGGTGTTGTAATCGGTCGCTCAGGTAGCCTTGGTGGTGGTCAGTTTATCAAACATGACTTTTGGCCTCTAAATACCACGCTTTGGGTGAAAGATTTCAAAGGTAACGAACCCCGCTTCTGCTATTTTCTCCTCAAATCTCTGGATCTTACACAGTTCAACGCAGGGAGTGGCGTACCGACGCTGAATCGTAACCATATTCATCTACTCCCAGTTGCTATTCCATCCCCTTCCCAACAACGTGCCATAGTACACATTCTAGGCACACTAGACGATAAGATTGAACTGAACAACCAAATGAATAGTACACTGAAAGCAATAACGCAAGCATTATTCAGGTCTTGGTTTGTCAATTTTGATCCAATACGCGCAAAAATAGAGGGTCGCTGGCGTCCTGGTGAATCACTCCCTAGCTTACCGGCAAATCTTTGGGACCTTTTCCCCGACAACCTTGTAGACTCCGAATTAGGAAAAATTCCTGACGGATGGAAACCTACTCTTTTAGGTAAAGAACTAGCAGAATTAGTTTCAGGATCACGGCCTAAGGGCGGGGCTGTTAAATCAGGTATACCTAGCATCGGAGCCGAGAATGTTATCGGACTAGGGCATTATGATTTTTCTAAAGAAAAGTACATACCTATTGAATTCTTTGAGAAACTTAAAACAAAAGGGGCTAATCTTCGACACGGAGACGTGTTGCTTTACAAAGATGGTGCTAAGATAGGTCGCAAGACTTACTTTGATCAAGGTTTTCCACATTCTCAATGTGCTGTTAATGAACATGTATTCATTCTTAGAATGGAAAAACCTGAGTTGCAAAGATATCTCTTTTTCTGGCTTGATCAGCCTTGGATAACTCAAGAAATTATTAGCTTGAATTCAAATTCAGCTCAACCGGGTATTAATCAGGTTGGGGTGAGAAGTATTCCTTTTCTTCTTCCCAATTTAGATTTAGTATCAGAGTTTGACAAAAAAATAGTTCAATTAATACATCGTTTATTCACAAACTGTCTAGAGTCTAGGCAGCTTGCCACGATGCGCGACACACTTCTACCGAGGTTGGTTAGTGGAGAATTGTCTGTGAATTCCTCTAGAATATAGCTTAAGCCGTTAATTTTTCTAAGCTAGGAATTGATACTAACTGCTTGGCCAGCGCAATAAATTAGAAATCTTTCTATAGACCGAAAATCGCTGACCAACTGTCCTGCATCAATAACGTCATACGTAGCACTGTGTTTTGTGATATTCCCTTTTAAGTGAATATCTCGGATAGGAACTTTGTATTGCCCGCGTTCAGTCCTTTTTTTTATAAATTCGTTAATCTTCGCATTGTAAAATCCCGCAAAGTCCATAGTTGAATCTTTCCCCATGTATGTTGCCAAGCTCTCAAGTAATGTCCATGCGCCGACATATGCTAATACGGGGTGTTCGACCAACGAAATTCTGCATAAAGATCTATAAAGGCGTTGCATTTTCTTACTTTCAAGCTGTGACAACATTTCGTCAAGTTCATTCGAAAAAGGAATTTGGTTTTCTATCGTAGGTTTGGGTGGCAGAGGAGAAACCGGCTTAGATCGTTTCTTAACTTGAGGAACAGGTTGCGGAGCTTTTCTGGATTTTCTTTGCCTGAAATATTCAGCTTGCTGAATATAGTTCTCTGCTGTCTCAGATTGAATCCCGCTTAACTCAGTCTGGAGCATCCGATATAAACCATTAAGATCTTCGTCAAAGTTGGTCTTCGTAAAGTTAACAGGAAACTCATTTAACGAAATTTCTCCATAAAATCGTTGAGCAGCATATTTATTGGATGTTTTGAATAAAACCTCTGGTTTGTTTTGACGCCCCCCACCCTGAGTACCTACAATAACTCTCCTGTTGCGTAAAAGCCTTACACCTGGAGAGTGATACCCGCCTTTGTCCATGATCATTATAAACCCCTTCACATTCCTACCCGCATAGTTCAAATCTATAGTTTTCCTCCAGACTACCGACTCATCAGATGTCGGAGCTCCTTCTTTATCAACAACGGGAAAATTCAATGGAGAAGGCGTAGTAAGATAGGCTTTTTCAGTTCGCAACGTTAAGCCATCGTAAACAATATCTATAGACACATCTCTAAACTTGAAAAAAGTTTCTAGCAGGTAAGGCAAAACATCATCCTTAAAATATTCTTCCTTTTTTTCCAAGTCGCGAAGACAGTTATTGATAATAATCCTCGTGTAGTGCTTTTTATCCTCTTCAGTGTCTGTCCTAACTTCTATTTCCGTTGAACCGGAAACTAGAAGTTTGTCCAGATCAAAAGTAGTCATCAATTTTTCTTTGGAATTCAAAGCAGATGTTTCAATAGACCATGTATTTGAAAACCAGATCGCCGACGATTTCATCCCGATACCATAGGCCGATAAGCTTCCTGATGGATGCCTAAAACTTTCGTCGCCTCCCATGCGTATAGCTCTCTGAAAATCTCTACGATTAATACCGCTAGCGTTATCCTCTATGACAATCTGTCTGCTTTTTGAGTCAATTGTTATGAGTATTTTTAGTGATGCGTCAGGACCATCAATTGATTTAATCGCTTTTTGCTTATCGACAAATGATTGAATTGAATTGTCTACAAATTCCGCAAGTGCAGTACCAACCCCATACGACTGTCGTTGTAGTATTTTGTACAACTGCATCTCTGGGGATACGTCAACGTAAAAACTATTATTTGTCATAACAAACTCCTTGTACCGACCGGTTAAGTTTAATACGTTTTATATTTAACGCAATCAGTTCAACTATCTTGGCATTAACCGCATTACCAAAAGCCTTAAAGGCGTGGAAATCATTGCTTGGGATCTTTGTCAGCCCATGCAGATTCTGAAGCTTGGCGGCCTCGTACTTTGACATATAACGCATTTCCCAACCGATAATCGGCACTTGCGTTGCCGTCATTGCTATTAATGATGGTGCTTTTCGAGGCTTCATAACCCGAATTCCCGAAGCTCTAAATTGCAGTAGATGATCTCTAAGCAAGCGCTTGGTTTTATAGCCTCTCCACTCAAGCGTTTGCCAGCTATTGTGTTGTTTATCGAAATCTTTACACCATTCATCTAGGAACTTTATATTCCCCCTATAGATGTTACGGCTATAATCTACGGACTTGATCAACCATCGTGGCACCTGTTTTGTCTTCCGGCAATAACTTGGCATTTTACTCAGTACATCATTCCAAGTTCTACAATCACACAAATTTTTTCCATATGCCCCTTTGTATCCACGAAGGTCTTCAATAGTAAGGTTGCTAAAATCAATTGGGTAAGTAGCTCCAAACTCTTGTGCCGAAATAGATAAAGAAGGCATTTCTTCAAGCAGATTGCATGTGCTTAATAATTGTTGCCATTTCATTAATTGAGCACGTTTCATT
>VXZK01000069.1 GCA_009845545.1 Candidatus Poribacteria bacterium | reverse complement strand
TAATGATAACATCCATAACCTTTTATTATATAACCATCCGCATATAACTGAAGCAAGCAAAAGAAAAAGGATAAGCAAAAACCCCAAAATGCCCATTTAATACCTTGTTTTAATGAGGGTGGCGTATGCCACAATAGGGTTCTGATATTAATTCTTCCAAACCTTTGCACAACGATATAAACAAAAATAAACCCCAAAATGACTAAAATACCGCTATAGATTTCGCTACCAATACCGGTATTACTTAGAGTGTAATTTAAAAAAGATAGAACTATTTTTTGGGTACGGTCAACGAGCCAGTACAATAGCTGGCTGCCCAAAAACACAGTGATTGTCAGAACAATACCTCGACCAAATCCTATATCAACTTCAAGTGGCCAAGGTGTGGATTTTAAGTTTCTATTGCTGTTCATCCTGAATTTTTTCTTTAGCCTTCGGGGGCTGGGTTGGTGAATTGAACGGTGTTAGCTTTTACACGCGAATAGCTTAATCCCCCGTTGTTGATTTTTTCTTTTCGTCATCTGTATCTGTTTCTGGTGCATCTTCTGGCACTTCTATTACTGGAGTTTTGACTGTCTTCTCAATCACTATCCCGTGTCCATAGACCGTAAAATTAACTATAGATGTAGTCTGATATACGGTATCAGGGACTGCAGGATCAGGCGACTCTCTATACGTATTTGTTACGCCTGGATAACGAACAGACAGGGATGCATCCTCATTTTCATGGACTGTAACCCCAGTGGTGAAGAAGTCTTCAGCAAGCTGATCAACCGCATCAAGAGCCGCACTGCCAATATCTACCAGGGTTTCACCAACCTCTACTGACGCTTCTACGAAGGCTGTCGGTGGTGAGCTTGATCCTGGCATATACAATTGTACAGCCTGTTTATACCTGCCATAAGAATGTACAGGTTTCTTGCAAAGTTGCATAACAAATCTCCTTGTGAAAAAGATGAAGCCCCCGAAGGCTAAGTTCACATCATATACTTGCTGTTTTTTCATACAAATGGGCATAAACCCCGTCTTGCATGGCTAACCATTCATGAGTCCCCTGCTCTGCAATTTGGCCCTCATCCAATACCACAATCTCATCTGCATTTTGAATGGTTGAAAGCCGATGTGCAATAATGATGGTTGTCCTACCTTGTCGCACTGTTTTCAATGCCTCCTGGATATGATATTCGGATTCCATATCCAATGCGGCAGTAGGTTCATCTAATATCAGGATAGGCGTGTCCATCAACAGCACACGAGATAGGGCAATGCGCTGTTTCTGCCCTTCTGACATCTGCGCTCCTTGTTCGCCCACCAGTGTTTCATAGCCCTCGGGCAATGACGCAATAAAGTCGTGGATGTACGCAGCCTGTGTCGCATCCTGAACATCTCGCATTGGGATATCGTGTCCAAAGGTTAAGTTGTCTAAAATACTGCCCTGAAACAAGGTGCTGCCCTGCATCGCAAATCCCACTTGCTGACGGATAGATTTTAAGCGGTAGTTCCGAATATCGTAACCATCAATAGAAATGTATCCCTCTGGCGGATCATAAAATCTCGGGATTAATTTGGCGAGTGTTGATTTGCCAGATCCACTTTTTCCGACCAGAGCAATGGTGGTCTGCGCTGGGATGTGCAGGTTGATGTGGCGCAAAACAGGTAGGTCCTCTTGATACGAAAAACTCACATTGTGAAAACCGATTTCACCTCGCACCTGTGGCAAGGTGGGCATATCGGGACGATCCTGTATTTCGGGTTGCAAGTCATAGACTTCAAAAAACCTATTGATGCGAACTAGAGCCATTTCAACCTGCCCCACGAGGCCGATGAGATTGCCGATAGGACCGTAGAGATACCCCACATAACCAGAAAAAGCCATGTAACTGCCCAGTGAAAGATTGCCATTCAGAACTTCTGTCCAACCGTACCAACCATACGCCAACGTACCCGCTGTTTTCACCAACGAGCCTATAAACCTGAAGCTACCACTTAAATGGGTTGACTTAATTCGCAATTTTGCAACGTCAAGAAATATACCTCTAAGCTTATGATAGAATGTGGTTTCCAACCCAAGTGCTTGCACGGTGCGAATGCCCGAAAGCGATTCATAGGACTTAGCGGATGACTCAGCCGCTGCTTCGGTGACTTCTTTAGAAACTCTGCTGAGGTACTTTTTGGAAACCATAATCAACACGGTATCAAAAGGCAGCACCGCCAGGCTGATCAAGGCTAATTTCCAATTGATATAGAGCAAAATAGGTGGAAAAATGAGTAACTGAAGGGTATTCATAATCAGACTGTTCACCATTCCGATCGTGCTGTTGATGGAACTATCCATATCTCTAAATCGAGATAGAACTTCGCCGGTTTGCCGATTGTCGAAAAAGCTGAAGTCCTGCGATTGCACATGGGAATAGAATCGAGATTTGAAATCCAGTCCCATGTTGACACCCACATAACGACCAAAATAAGTGCTTAACAATCCTGTAAATCCCACCCCCGTCGAAAGCACAGCACCTATAATCAGAATGAAAGTCAGGAGCGTGTAGTCTTTGTGTGGATATACGTCATCGATCAAAACTTTGGTGATGTACGGTCCTGGAATTTGTAAGAACATAACCATGATACCTACAAGGAATGACTGAAAGATAAACCGCCAGTAGGGTCGGAGCATTTTGATAATTTTGAATATCTGACGCACATTCAGTTCCTGATCTGTAAGGTTTCAGGGGATTCTTCCAATCGATAAATCTCAGGCCGCCCAATTTTTCCTACGGTCTTCAAAAACTTCTTCCACAGCAAGTCAACGATAGGACCGCGCTCTGTCACGATCTTGGCTTCCACACTCATACCATAAGCAAGTGGACATTCTCCGTCAGATAAATGTGGATCTATCACACTAATCTTCACCGGATAAACAGTACTCATACTGCCCGGTACGAGACCGGCGCCCATAGGTGTGATGGGTTCGGGTTTTCTCGGCACATCTTTCACCATACCCTCAAAAATCTTGTATTCCATGTGTGGAAAAGCATTCACATATATCCGCACCTTATGTCCCTCTTTCACCTTTGGGATATCCACTTCCTGGATCATCACCTTTGCTTGCCAACTGTGCAATTCGGCCAGTTCAATCACGGCTTCACCCGCCTCAATGCGATCTCCCTCGCGTTTATCCAAATCGCGCGTCAACACGGTTCCAGAAACAGGCGCGTATATCTTCATCTGTTCCATACGAGTTTTGACAAGGCGATGGCTGACCTGTAATTTTTCATACGTCTGTTTTAGCATCTCGTGTTCCTGCTTGCGATTATCCAGAGCAGCCAACCGTCGTTTTGAACGCTCAATTTCTACTTTTGCACGCTGCACTCGCGTCTGGTGTACCCGAATGGGAATCAACGTATCAACAGGTGGTCGCACACTCCCATCTTCGCGATAAGGCGCATATTTGCGGTAGATCTGGTATTCTTGTCGAACCTGTTCCAATTGCAACCTTGCGGTATCATATTCCACTTCAGCCCGTGTAATCTCTGTCTCCAAAACAGCACGCTCGCGTTGCAATTCTGCAACCAGAGCCACACGCCGACTCTGATTCATCGTCAGTTCATGGTCGAGTTGCTCCAATTCCGTGCGTAAATCGGTATCATTCAATGTCAGCATCAAATCACCCTGTGCAATCTCTTGCCCGTGTTGCACATAAACCGTTTGAATCAAGCCTGATCGTTGTGCTTTCACTTCATAACGCGCGGTAGGCTGCAAGCGACCTTGTCCATCAACTGTGATTTCCATGCCCAGATGCCAACCCAAAAGACCAATCAGCGCGACCATGCTTCCCACAACACACAAAATGGTGAGCAAGAAATAGCGCACAAACCGGAAGCCAATCCCCGAAGTTGAGAGGGCTTCTCGCGCCTCTGTGTTTTCAAAAGACACATCTTTTTGTGGATAGCCATTGAATTTTACAATCTTTTCACTATGTGCCATAACTCATTCAGCCTACTGTTAAAAGTGAATTTCGACCAAGCAAATGAACATTCAACTCAGACATCTTCCGAAAACGCCTGAATTTCCCCACGCATAAATTATTTGCGGTACTGGGTAGGAGAAATGCCATGTATCCTCTTGAAATCCTCAGAGAAACGATTTGATCCGCGATACCCACATAGGGGTGCAATTTCATACATAAATAGTGATGATCCCGTTAAAAAGTGCTCTGCCTGCGCTATTCTGACCTCTCTCAGTTTTTCACGGAAGGTCTTGTCAAAATATTTTTTGAACAGCGCATGACCCTGCGATAGAGAGATCTTAAAATGGTTCGTGAGGTCTTCAAATTTCAGGTCTGGATTTCTGTAATGCTCCTCCAAAAATGATGCCAACTTCTCTTGCGAAACCTTCTCCCGGCCAGTGTTCAATGGCCGTTGAAAGGATCTGGGCAGTGAACGGGATGCTTCACTGGTCCGCGATACCTTGTATCTCACCTCATTCAGCAGGATACAGGTTTTTACCTCTGCCAAAAATTTGTCCTTCACAATCGGTTTATCCAATACGCTCACAGCACCTGCTGTGAGTATTTCTTTCGTTACTTCCATAGGCACAACGCTTCCCATGATCAGGATGTTTGTCTGAATTTTCTCTGCTGCAACGCGCTCCAAAAGTGCGATCCCATCAAGACCCGCTATATCTTTTTCAGCAACAGCCAGATCAATCTTCTCTCGTCTCAAAATTTTAAGCCCTTCTTTTCCATTTTCCGCCGTACTTATGTCATAAGGTTCATCGCTCAGGAATCCTGCAAGGGTCGATAGAATGCTGAGGTCGCGATCTATAATCAGTATTTTCTGTTTGTTCATATTTTTCTCCGGTGCGATAAAATGCTGTCTAAATATTTGAGGCTTAGAGCCTGACTTTCCACACGATTCAAAACAGATTATCCACTGCTTAAACAGATACATGCAACATGTGTGCCAATATGGAATTTTAAAATGTTAATTTCTATAAAGTATTATTTTTATTCCATATAGAAGTTATTATTGAGTAAAAGTCAGGCTGAATATCGAATTGAGAAGTAAAAACATTGTTCACTTTTCTCTTTTCGATTGAACATTATATTCACATTGACAATCGCGCTTCAGGTCGCTACCTTTGTTTAACCTTCTCAAGTTATCAGCTTGAGATATTTGCTGCCGCTGACAGTTGACTTGTCC
>VXZK01000363.1 GCA_009845545.1 Candidatus Poribacteria bacterium | reverse complement strand
TTTTATTTTTTGTCAAGTTTTAAACTTTTTGCAAGTCCAAAACGACTAATTCCGTCGATTTTTTGAGGCAGTTGCTTGGGCGGAATCGGTTCGCTATCAAACGTCAATGTCAACCCATCGAAACGGTCCCCCGGATCAAGCCGAATCGGCTCAGCCTCCACAGAAAGATCTTGATATTCCATCGAAAACGTGTAGAATGCAGCATCATCCTTCTCATCTATATAATAAACAAAATAGCCTTCAGTATCTGTCCATAAGTCTCCACCGGAGCCGATGAAGCCGCCATGTACAGGACGAGCATGAGTGTAGAGGCCGACGCGCGTATTGGCAAGCGGCGTTCCATCTTTGAAAAGAACACGTCCTCGAACTCGCATCCTCGGCTGTACGGTGACTTCCACATCCTTAATATGTGCGCCCGATTTGACACCAAAAGCGATTTGATTGTCGTCGTTGCGTGCGTATAAGGTTAACCCCTGTACTCGAATGAATAACTACCGTAAGTCCGGCAATTGGCTGTCCTGCTACATCAATAACGCGACCGGAGAAAGTCGTTGGCACCCGGGCCTGTGCGCTGCTTCCCCAAACAACTGTGAGGCAAAAAACTACAATTCCAACCAAAAGTGGAGCTGCTTGTCTTCTGAAACATAAACGTCTCACTCTTTTCTCCTCCTTTCGTTGCTACTTTTTTATTCAGATGTGCCAGCGATGAAGTTTTCTTTCTCCAAAATCGCTTTCTCAATTAGACCCGCAACGGAGCTCCCTTGACGCACCAGCTGCCATTTGCCTGTTCTTCCAATAAGGACAGTGTAGTGCTGATTCGCATCACCTTTTTGACTATGGGCAGTGTCTTCAACAATCTTCTGTGGGGAACCCCAGTTGGTATAGATGAGTGGTTCGCCGTTATTCCAGTATAAGTTCCCATCTTTTGTCTTGTCAGTCAGTCCAATCCAATGACTTTCTCGGCTAAAGGCTTTTAAGTTCCATTCCTGCTCTGTTTCATCATTCAATAGGCTTTTTTCTCCGAAGACTTCAAGGAGCCAATATTGTTCTGCTACGTCATTGATAGCAACAAGGTGCGCGCCTTGCGCTTTTGCTTTTGCTTCTGCCGCCTTGCGGGTCTTGCAATGAATCACTTTGTAGGCGTGTCGATTGTCGGGATTGATTGCCCACATGCCTTCGCGTTCCCGCTTTCGGGCGGCTTCAGCACTTTGTGGGTCATAGGCGCGAGGCGGTATCACTGCCTTCGGTTTGACTGGCGGTTTGGGTCCGGCTAATACTGCCGGTTTAAACACCGGTTTCACCACAACTTTTGAAGGGGATTGCTCATTGGGATCATCGCGAAGTGTCAAGACAAGTCCATCAAACCTCTGTCCATCTTCAAGTAAAATCTCCTCGGATTCCGCCGACGGTCCTTGATGCCCTACAATCATAGTGTAGTAGGCGGGCTCATCTACGTATTCAACAAAGTAACCCTCAGCATCAAGACTTCTTGGACCGCTGTTGCTGCTTCTCCGCCTCCCGTCTGTACTACGTTGGTTTATCTCAAAGTCAATTACCTTGCTGCGAAGTGGAGTACCATCCGCGGAAAGAACGCGCCCACGGATACGCATCCGAAGACGCACGGTTATCTCTACATCTTTAACATCTGCCCCCGGCTCAATCGCAATAGGGAATCTATTGTCGGACCAATGGTGATACAGTTCGGATTCGGAGTAGAAGGTTACGCCCTCAATTTCAACGGCGCGAATTTCATACTCAGCCCTATGTACAGGCAATAACATCAAGTTCGTAACAGAAGATGGAGCAACGTCGGTCATTGAGAACGCTCCTGTTTCATCTGTCTCGGTTTGTTGCGGTAGAAGAACTACCGTAACACCAGAAACAGGTACTCCCAATTCATCGACCACTCTGCCTGAAAAGCTTGCCGCTACGCTTGGTAAAGATGTAGAAAGCGAAAGCGCAACGCTTCCAACAAAAACTAAAAGCGGAATGAGGTAAGCACGTTTCATTTTTAAACTCCCCAGTAAAATATGCAAAGATAACTTACTCATCATCGGACTTTTCCGCAGCAGGTGCTTTGGAAACCAATCCATCCTTTTCAATAATTGCTTCTCGTGTCATTCGCCAGAAATGGCTTTCGGGGCTGATGGACTGCCATTCGCCATCTCTGAATGTAATTACAACATAGTCTTTTTCGGTCTCTGGTTGTCCGTCAGGGAAAACAGGTTGGGTTGCCCAGTTGGTGTAGGTAACAGGTTCACCGCTGTCCCACTGCCAGGTCCCCTCTTTTTCTACATCGGTCAGTCCGATCCATGTGGAGTGGCTCCGAAAGATTACCTGCAGCCAGTGCTGTTCGTCTTCATCGTTGATGGAGACGAGATGTGCACCTTCTTCAACAGCCTTCTGCTGTGCATCGTGCCAGTCCCGACACTGTATCTTTTTGTAGGCGTGACCGTTTGCGGGGTTAATGACCCATACACTTTTCGGTGGCTTCGGTGCTTGCGGTGGCACAGCCGCGCGGGCGACGACTCTCGGCGGGACCTCAACCTCTTCAACGACAACGTTTCCAGCACCAGCGGGGATTTTACCCTTTTCAATTCGACCGCCGACAGTTGGTCGTTCGACCTCAGGCGGGTTACCGTCAAGCGTTATAACCAGATTCTCTGACTCTACGCCATCTTTGAGTAGGAAAGGACCTGCACCTCCGGCATGATCGTTATATTCCACGGAAAGCGTGTAAAATCCGGGTTCATCCCTATATTCCGTAAAATTACCGTCAGCATCAGTAAAAAACTCTGTACCGTGAGTGCCACCGCTTCTCGGATTATCTTCTTCCCCGTGTCGCATGCTGAGGCGTCCGTTAGCGTTGACAAGAGGGGTACCGTCGGCATAAACAATTCGTGCACGGATCTGCAACCGCTGCTTGACCGTGATTTTGACATTTTCAAGCGTCACGCCGGGTTTGAGTTCAAACGTGAGGCCTTCAAAAAAATGAAACTCCTCTGTGTCGTAGAAGAAGGTAACCTTCCCGACCTGGAGAGTGAGGATCTTCTTATCCGGTTCAAGTCTGCCAAGCCGCATGAATTCAGGTGGAACCTCCCCCCCTTCTTGAATTTTATCGGGGTCCATCATTTCAAATGCCTCTAACATCGCACTTGAAACGGCGTTTAATTGGACAAGCCCGGGTTGGATATTAGTGACGGTGAAAGTGCCATCTGGATTGGTTTGCGCTTTTGTTGTGGTGCGCGGCATTCCCGGACCTTCCATGCCTTCAGGCGGCATCTGAAACCGGGGCATAAAATCATCTTCTGGCTGTAGAAGACCTCTCTGGAGTTTCATAGGTCGAACCGTAAACGTGAACCCAGCAACAGGGTTCCCTTCTGGATCGACGACTTTGCCGGATATTCCGCTGGGTGCTTCGGGTGCTGGTTCCGCAGGAACTTGTGCGGCTGCAATGCTTATTATGGTGAGTAAAAGGATCGGTGTTAACGCTATGAGTTTGGGGGTCGTGTAGGACCAACGCATTTCTCTATCTCCTTGTATGTTACACGCTTAAGGTTTTTCGACATCACCCTCCGGCGCAGGCGCGCCGATGATGAAATTCTCTCTTTCCAGAATCGCTCGCTCCGTCATACGGATAAGTGGGTTGCCCGGGCGTGCCACCTGCCATTTTCCTGACATGCCAATAAGGACAATGTAATTCGGATGCACATCGCTGTCTGGGGCGGATTTGGCAATCTTGGCAGCCTCCTGTGGCGACATCCAGCTTGTATAGGTAACCGGTTCGCCGTTGTCCCACTGTTGTTTCCCTTCTTCTGAACCGCTGATCAATCCAATCCAATAGTTTTCTCGTTGTCCAAAGACTTCAAGAAGCCATTCCTGTTCGGCTTTATCATTGATAACGAGGAGATGTGCATCTTGAGCGGCTGCTTGCGCCTGTGCCGCTTCACGGGTTTCACAACGGATTACTTTGTAGGCGTGTCGATTGTCGGGATTGATTGCCCACATACCTTCGCGTTCGCGTTTTCGTGCCGCTTCAAAACGTGCTGGGTCGTGGACGCGAGGCGGAGGGGCTACAACGACTCTCTCGGTTTTGAGCGGTTCCGGCTCACCGCCAAGTTTCAAAACGAGTCCATCAAGCCGTTGTCCCTCTTCAAGCAGAATCTCCTCGGATTCCACGGTCTGTCCTCGGTATGTTACAGTGACGGTGTAATAGGCAGCCTCGTCCACATATTCCACAAAATTCCCATCTTCATCAAGGTTTGTTGAGCCGCTGCTGTTCCCTCTACCTCTACCGTCTACATTGCGTCGTTTCACACCGAGTTGAACTCGCGCATTACGAAGTGGGGTGCCGTCCGCGGAAAGAACACGTCCACGGATACGCATCCGAAGGCGAACGGTTATCTCCACGTTTTCAATATCTGCATCTGTCTCAATCGCAAAATTGACACCGCCAAAATGTTGCTGCCGTTTATCTAAATAAACGGGGAACCCCTCAATCTCAACAGACCGGACTTCGTAATCTGAATTGCGTTCAGGAAACAGTGTTAATCTGCTCACCGAAGGTGTAGCAATGTTGATAATTGAGAATGCCCCTGTTGCGTCTGTCTCACTGGGTTGTGCTGGTGGGAACATGCCTTGAAATCGCTCGTGCCGATGTGGCGGTGTGTTGCCCGGGAATGATGGAAGGGCTATGATGAGACCTTCAACGGGTTGTCCCGCCTCATCAATAACTCTGCCTGAGAAACTCGCCGCGACACTCGGCAGAGAGGTCGCAAACAAAAGGACGATGCTCCCCACAAAAATTAAAAAATGTGTGGTGTAAAGATGTTTCATTGTGAGTCTCCTTTTTGGATGTAGTAGAAAGGTTGGCGTGTATGTGTGTTACACGCATATTGTAACATTTGCGTAAGTTATTGACAACATTAATCGTTAATGATTGCGCTATATTTCTGCTATGAATGAAGTTCCAATTACTAAAGACACAATTTATGGACGAAAAGGGTGCATAATCTCAGGACCTACTGATAACTGTCCCTCTGACTGTTGAGACTGAATCCTTAACACAACTATTAATTCTATTGACAGAATTCAGGCAGAATGGTAACATAACATTCAAAGTTCGCGAAAATCCGTTTCGAGATGCAGGCTGCTGCATGCGAATCATACTGATATTTATCAAATGTATCAAGAAGTGAGTAATCATCACTGGATCGTAGGTA
>VXZK01000327.1 GCA_009845545.1 Candidatus Poribacteria bacterium | reverse complement strand
AACCGCACCTACCGGGGTCTGAAAGTGTGCATTTATTTTTGGAATTTACTATAAAATATTGGATTTTGCAGCGGTTTAAGATGAAAAGATGTAGTCAAAACTCAGCCACAAACTTTTTGAATAACGGTAGAAGAGGACAGGGAAAACAGCGGAAAAGAGTGCCCAGATACCCAAATTGACAAAGAAAGGGATAGCGGTGAAGGTTTCAAAGAGGAAATAACTCGGAAAAGCGATGAGGACGGTTGTCCCATAGTTGAGGTACATGGCACCTATAAAATAACCAGATTCCCGTTCAAACTTCAAATCACATGTTGTACAATGGGTAAACATCCTGAAAAAGGTTTGAAATAGCGCGCCTTCACCACATTGTGGACATTTCAATTGAAAACCGTATCGCAGTACTCTACTGAGGTTTTCAAACGTTGCTTTCATCCGATTAGTAGGTGTTGCTATCCCAAAAAACCTTGAAGGTGCGGAGGAGTATTTTGAAATCGTTCCAAAAAGATAGATTCTCAACATACTCAAGATCAACAGAAATACCGTCTCGGATTGTGCCTTGTCTACGAGGACTGAGCTGCCAGAGCCCTGTCATCCCCGGACGGACGAGGTGCCGTTGGTTTTCCCACGGTTCATAATCTTTAGCAAGGAAAGGCATTTCCGGTCGTGGACCTACGAGGCTCATTTCCCCTTTGAGTACATTGAAAAGCTGCGGTAACTCGTCTAAACTCGTTTTACGGAGCCATTTGCCGACCGGCGTAATGCGTTCATCGTCCGTCGAATCAGGTTTCTCTGAATAGGACGGCGTATCAACATGGAGGCTCCGAAACTTGTGCATGATAAACAGCTCGTTGTTTAATCCAACCCGCTTGTGGGAGAAAAAAACGGAACCGGACGAAGTGAGCTTAATAAGAATGGCAATCAATCCCATCAGCGGGGCAAAAATAATGATAAGGAAAAATGCAGCGATTGCATCAAACAAATGTTTGCCACGCTTTGCGTAGAAAGAGGAGAGTCGTTCCACTAGAGTCCCTGTTTTTGGTATTTTTGGCGAAGTTTGCGGGCTAAAACTTGCGGTTAAACTTTCAGCGCGACGCCGGCTCGTTTCGTCCGCATCTTTTCCTATCTGGTCGATGCTTCTTGATAGGAATGGCATGGTTAAGTCCTCTGATTGCAGTTTAATCTCAGGTGTAGGTTTACACGGTTATGTACCGTTTTGGCAAAATTCTCAGGGCATTTATAATTAAAACGTTGTTAGCACTATTGGAGTTTCTCAAAAACATCAATATATTGCTGTGCGATATTTTCCCAATTGAACCGGTTGCGAATTTGGTCTGGGGCGCGCCGCCGGAAATCTTCAACCCGCTCCGGATGTTGTTCCAACATCTGAATTTTCTCTGTGAGCGATGCAACGTTTTTGTCAAAGAGTACGCCATAACGCCCACCCTCCAAAACTTCATCATTGAAGGGCGTATTCAATGCAAGAATGCAGTTGGAAAACCCTAACGCCTTCAGAATGGAAGGGTTAATACCGCCAAATTGATGGCCGTGGATATAGGCGAAACAGTGATGGTGAAGTTCTTTAATGTGTTCAGAACTATCAATGTGCCCGAGGAATTTGACGTTTTCGTTGGCAATGTTTCTTAATTTCGCCAAAAATTCGTTTTCGAGTTTATTGCCTTTGTAATCAGCCCCACCTGCTATAGCGAGTTGTTTTTCGCTGTTCGAGGCAACGAACGCCTCTAAAATAAGGTCAGCATTGTTATCCGGAACAAGCCGACTCGCAATGAGGTAATAATTTCGAGGTTCAAGTCCATAAGTTTCGAGAACTTCTGGGTGCTCCGAAGGCTCAATGTTTGCGCCGTAAGCGATATAGGTCGTTTCCGCGCCCAATTCCTCAAGATAAAGCCGCTTCATTTCAGAAGCATCAGTAATAACAATTGGAAATGCCGCGGTTGCCATCTTTGCCGCCCACTTGAAGTAAATCGCGCCCAGCCCCTTCCATTTTGGACGGAGCCATTCCATCCCATCAACATTGATAACAGCGGTTTTACCTGCGATGCGGAAGAACCATCCAAAGGGTCCGTTACCAGCATTCCACGCCAGAATAACATCCGATGCCGTAACCGAAGCGTGTACCGTTGCGAGAAAACTATGGCTGAGGGTACTAAACATCTTATGCTCTATACTCGGTAAGTAAATAAGTTTGATGCCTTTCCATTCCGCCGGTCTCTCTTTGAAAAGTGCCTTCCGACAATACACGATGACTTCATGCCCTGCTTCCACCCAGCGCGGGGCGAGTTCCCCCATGATCGTTTCCAATCCACTATAAGTGGCGGGAAGCCCGCGTATGCCTAATACCCGAATTCTCATCCTTTTTTCTTACCTCGTCCTAATACACGTTGCAAATCAAAGGGTTCTCTATATATTATACCCATTTTAGGCGCGAAAGTCCAATTTCTTTTGACGACAGGATACCTCAAAATAACGCTATATCACCTTTGATAACAAGAAGGGTATAAATCTTCATTTTTTATTCAAATAGCGTTTTATCCGCTTTGACGACTGAAAGGTGCCAAACCTACGTTATTTTTACCAAGGAATTCGGGTAAGAAATTTGGCTTCGATTTCATTGGCATTTTCGTGTACATCCAAGCGATTCCCTAAGTTCCGCCGCCATACACGCGTCCACTCCGCATAAATCGAATAACGTCCAATAACAACCCAGTTAGTCCCGACCGAGAGGCGATGTTCGCTTTGTGTAATCCCAGATAGCGGAGTCCATACGTCATCTTTCGGTGCGTCAGGCGGATGTTCTTTATCAATATTGCCCGTTCCGTGACGCTCCAATTCATACCCGAAAACCGTCTCAAGTTTATCTGTCCACCGGCGACGTAATTCCAGCCACAAGTTATCAGCATCGGAACCGATCTGATGTCCAATAGGTGTCGTAAAGTGCTTATAGACATTTACAGGGTTTATATGCGTATATGCGTATTGGTTGATAAAGGCATATTCGGCTTGGAAATCGGTATCTGGGATGCCAAAAGGGTCTGTGAGGTATATACCGCCTAAGATGCCAAACTTGGTATCCCAATGCTTAAAATTAGCGGCAGGATTCCCATCGTCAACCATCAGCTCGCCATAAATTTCAAAATCGTCTATAGGGCGAAGGCGCATATCAACACTCATAAGAACATTGTCGCCACTGCCGGGGACGCGCCCATCCGCCCGTGAAATTGGTTGCTCATTAATCAAGTAAATATTGACCGGATTCAGATAGCCCGGCTCAAAACGGCTGCCATAGACGACGACTTCAGAGAGACCAAAGCCGAATCTATTCCAGAAATATCCTTCTACCCTATGCCCCGAAATATACTTATCATTAATGTCCTCTGCCATATCTTCTAATATACCCGTAAATGCAGTGAAGGTAACAGGATCGTAGGTGGCTTGCAATTTGATCATGTCCATCGCCAAGGGGTTTTTGGAAATTAGTAAGCTGTCATGATACCCCGGTCCCCACTGGAGCGTCTCCTGCCCGAGCTGCAACTCAAACCACGGCAAGTCGAACTTCATATAACCGTTAATGGCAGTCCGATTTTTGAGATCGCCTTCCAATTGTCTAATTTTCGTCTCATCAGGGAAAAAATCTTCAAAGATTTCACCGTACACGAACCTATGCCCTATATCGGTGGTAAAGGCGAATGTTTCCCCCATCTGTCCATAAAGATGCGGATAGATAGTGGTAACGAACATGTTACCTTCAACCGGCTGCGCCTCCGATATATTATCAACAAGGTGCGTGATCGTACGTTGAGAGGCTCTCAGATCGAAGGAGAAACGATAGTCTTCACCTGCCATTGTCATCACGTGCAATCGCCCATTAGACTGGCTTTCCGGTGTAGCCACGGCACCGTTTTCCGTAGCAATTTTCGGAAACTCGCGAACTTCACGGTAAAACGTTAACAAGGCGTTTAACCGCGCTTGATCAATAGTACTCAACTCGATTTCGCCGTTTTCCTGTTCCCGATGTACCTCCAATAGGTAGGATACCACCTGTTTTCGAGTCAGTGGTAAGGAACCCCGCCGTATACCGGGTAAAACTCGCTTATTAAGTAAACGATGTACAAAGCGATAGGTTTCACGATTAAAATCAGAAAGATCTGGGTTAAGAGGAACGTTAATCAGTGAAGAGGCTTCTGTTAGTGGGGAAGCCAATAGCAACATTGCAAGATAGGTAATTAACAGGTTCCGTAAAAATATCATATTCTTTTTCCATCCTATTTGAGAATTACCATTTGGCGTGTAGCCCTGAATTGACCTGCCTGAAACGTGTAAAAATAGATACCACTCGCAACAACTTCACCCACAGCGTTCCGACCATCCCAATAGGCAGCACGAGACGACGTGCGATAGGTGCCAGCGGTTTGGAAACCGATCGATAGCTGCCGGACAGATTCGCCTTTCATGTTATAGATGTGGATGTGAACGTCTGCATCCCGCGCCAAATCGTAAGGGATCCACGTCTCCGGATTGAATGGATTTGGATAGTTCGGCAAGAGCACTGTTCGCGTCGGGATCGCTGTACTGATTAGATGTTCTAAAGTTTCAATACCGTGTCGGAAAACGTCAGAGCCATCGTCCGATAGGCGTGCCTCAGTCAGCCATTCATCTATGAGTCCAAGATGTTCTGGGCGAACATTATTGGAATATGTCTGGGGTGAGGCAGGTTCGCTACATTCTCCGAAATGTGCAACAACCAGCAACAAGTCGATAATATCAATCCTACCGTCTTTGTTCACATCAGCCTTCGGATGTTGGGGAGTCTCTATCCCAAAACCGTTTGAGACTAAGATAAGGTCTTCGATATTGACAATACCATCATCGTTTATATCCCACGGTAATGTTTGAAAAACGACCTGTTCTTGGATGTCGGGTAAAGCGGCTCGCCAACCGGCGCGAAGCTGCTCACTGAGATTCGCCACAAGTTCAGCATTTTCTGGGAGCTCAGCGATATTGACGGTTTCATCCGGGTCCGCATCATAATCGTAAAGCTCCTTTCCGCGCCTTCCACTGTTTCCCCACTCGGTATATCGGTATTGTGTTGTCCGAATAGAACGTCCCCTTGTACCTGCCCGACTGAGTTGACTAAAGGCAGCGGTTTTCCACGGACGCGTCGGTTCTTCAATGACCGGTGTTAGACTCAGACCTTCTACCTCTGAAGGCACGGGAAGCCGACACGCATCACATAACGTTGGATAGATGTCAACGAGTTCTGTGAGCGCATCGGTTCGGTTCGGCTGTTGCCCCGGAACACTGATGATCATAGGAGAACGGAGGGCAACTTCAAAAAGCGTATTCTTACGCCATGTCCCATGTTCGCCAAGATGGAACCCGTGGTCTCCTACAAAAACAACAACAGTATTTTCGGAAAGCCCCAAGGTATCAAGCTGCTGGAGTACACGTCCAACTTGTGCATCCATGTAACTCGTTGATGCAGCATACGCTCGAATTAACTCTAATATCTTAGTCTCTGACAAGGGACCCTGATCTGGAATATCTTTATATTCCCTGAGTCCACCTAAGTGGTTATTAGCAATCGCTGGCGCGGCAGCCGGGAGCATAGAAGTTGGCGGAAGAGTGAAGTCTACTTGCGCGTAGAGTTCGTAATATTTCCTCGGCGCGTAGAAGGGCAGATGCGGCTTCTCAAAACCGATTGCAAGAAAAAATTGGGTGTCTTGAAGTTCCGCTAAAACGGTTACTGCTTGTTCCGCAGTTCTACCATCTGAGAGGTCGTTATCTTTAACATCAAGTGATTGCCAAGCGGGAATATGCAGCGGGTTGAAGGGTATCCACGGTGGCACCCATGATGGGACACTCCATGAATAGGCATCATCTCGTGCCAGGGCGTTATGTTCAATTTTACCGACAGACGCTGTGTGATAGCCGTATGCCTTAAAATGTTGGGGAAGCGTCACAGCATTAGGCAGCTTTTCCCGAAAACTAACTGCATTGGACAATACACCTGTTGTTTCGGGTCTTAATCCAGTTAGCATTGATGTCCGCGAAGGATGACAGAGCGGATTTTGACAATAGGCACGGTTAAAGAGTGTGCCGCGCTGGGCGAGTTCATCAATATTAGGCGTGTGTATCTCTGGATGTCCATAGCATCCAAGTAGAGGACGCAGATCATCAACAACAATAAATAAAATATTGTATTGCCCCTTGGCATTAACTTGACTTTTGGGTAATAACGCAGTTGTAAAGGCTGCAGTCCCTATTTTCAAACTTGTGGAAAGGAAATCACGCCGCGTAAAAGGACGCTTCAGCGAGGATGGCTCCTTCGACTTTAGAGTTGATACTTTTGGCATAATATAAATGCTTCCTAAGGAAATACTATTACTATTTCTCGGTCCGTTACAGATTCTCTGAATAGCATCAGGCGTTCTTCCTCACTCTTCTCAGGGAATTCAAAAGACAGACAGAGATATTCAACGATTAATGCGTCGAAAGAACTGATGTACGTAAAGTAAAACATTCCAAGTGTACCGTCTTGCACTTTTTCAGCAAAAGCATCTTCAAGGTTCCCAAGTACTTCCAATCGCGCAGTATTTTCAAGGTTCTCTTGACGATATATCTCTACCAAATCAACCCAAAGTCCCTTTCTAAAACCGAGTTCTTCTTTAAAAATATCTTCGGAGGCAGTGAAGACGATAGAAAAATCACCTGTTTCCTCGGCTTTTTGGTATGTTTCTGCCCGTCGTTCGTTGACTCTTTCCACTCCCGCTCGCGCTTTTTGTAAAGAAACCATTTCTGAAGAGTCTGGTGGTGGCTTAACAATCTCCTTGATTGGCTGCCTCATTGCTTGGTCGCATCCGATCAGCGACAGAAATACACAAAGGATCAACACAATCAACGGTATCAGTAGTCTCATTCCTGCTCCTTTTTCAGTAGATTATGAACTTGTGATAGTTCGCTTTGATAGTTTCTTCGTATTAACAAGGTTTCCTTAACTATTATACCTTAATTTTTCCATCATGTCATGGAAAACAGGGGCGATTTTCGGATGAATATCAAACGGTTTTCTGGCGGGGACTGGATGCAGGGTCTGTCGGGCGTACGCGCGGAACGTATTATCTGCTGGCAGTTCACAGAAACTACATAGTTTGTCGAGCGTCTCGTCCGGCTCTGCTGTTAAATCCTCAAAACGGACGAGATGGATACAATCGGGGAATGCTTGCAGTAAACGGAGCCCTTCCTGCATAGTGACGATCCATTCTATGGTTGCTCTGTCAAGATGCCGCTCAAAATGTTTAACTTCATCAGCGATGTCAACAAAAGCTGCATCTGTTTTAACGAGTTGTTCGGCTATGAGCTTCCACTTCCGGTCATTGACTCCCCACCAGTCATGTTTTTCACCATTGACCTCAACACCGAGCCGCTGTGACCAGTTTGCAATCGAATGACATGTATCCCATCCATTTCGTACGAGAAAGATAAAACGGGCATCGGGGAATAGGGCACGCACGAAATCCAGTCTGAAGATGAGTTCGGGGTACTTATCAACGAGGCGTTTTGAACGGGTCGCTGTCAAATAGGCACCGAACATCTGAGCCGCGCGTTGACGCATGTCATCAGTTGCGTCCTCCGCCGTAAGCCGATATTTTGCATCGGCTCGCGTGTAGTTTCCGATGATGTCTTCATGCGGATGGATGACATGCCATATCGCTTTCGGTTCGTTGAGGTAGCCGATGTCTCTATGCATGGAAAGGACGATACCGAGTATTGTGGTGCCACTGCGCCCAGTGCCTAAAATGAAAATCGGTTTCTCGATTGACTTATATCTGTTTTTAGTCGCAGAGACTGTCTTCAAAATAGAAAAAACGAGCGGGTTTATCCAGCGACCTTTAGTGGTTACGGGGCGCCCCTCAAAGAGTGCATAACTCATAAAGCGGGTTAATACTTTCAGTGGACGCGTTTTGATGTAATTCGGATTAATTTGTGCAATCATACGGAATAGTTATCAGTTGTCAGTTGTCAGTTGTCAGTTAACTTCTTGTGGCGATTGCTCTTCTGCTGATTGCCACAACATATCTCTTTAACTGATAACTGTTCTCACTGCGAAGCATGACGACTGACAACGCCTCACAACCTTCTTTTTAGGGTTTCACGGATATTTTTCATTCGGTCAAGATTAAAGAGGAACGCGCCTCCTAATTTCATTGGGAATGTCAATAGATGAAGCATCAAACTAACGACATTAGGTTGTATTGACGCAGGACTATAGTTATGTTTCTTCATGAGGGGCGCAGTTATCCTCTGGTTGAGATAAATTTCAGCGGAACTGAGTTCTCCACCAGTTGTGTCACTGTGCCAACTGTGCGCTCGCTGTGGATTGATACCGAGTTGTTGTGGTCGATCCTCGCCGACAGAAGATCCAACTTGCGGGACTTGGAGCATCTCAGGGATATATGTAATACCGACAAAGTTACAGAGGGATTCGACCGTTTGTTGAGGGTGGGTAAGGAGTTCTTCAAAGTAGACAGAAACAACCCGTTCGCGCCCCGCGAATTGATCTGCGGCATTGATTGCAGTGCGCCAGATATGACTGATGGTTATCGGGTGATAGTTCATCCAATCGCGAAGCGTCTCTTTGATCGGCATATCGCTTCCACCCAGAAATTTGCGTTTCCACCGCCTCTTTTGGGATAATAGTACGTCACGTGGATCGCGAATCATGTTAATAATCCGTGCCTTTGGGTAAAGTTTAAGGATATCTGCAATGTAAAAGACATTACGTGGTGTCTGGTCACAAGGGGTAGTCCTGCCGTTTTCAGCAGCACCACAGCGGAGAAAAGCTTCAAAGAGTGCAGCGGGTGTGTCTGGATAGACGGTTAAACCTGCCAGAAACGCTTGTGCCTCGCTTAGGAACCGACGTGGATTTCCGTATGTGCGATAACCTTCGCGTTGCACACAAAATAATTGTGCCGCGATTTTCTCTATCTCTTTTTTCTCTATTTTTAATGAGAAAGGCGGTGCACATAACTGACCAAAAAAGTGGAGTTCGCCAAAAGTGTAAACATTTGGGTGTTTTCCGAATATGCGCCCCATCATTGTTGTTCCGCTGCGACTATTTCCTACAATAAATATCATTTTTTAACTCTCAAAACCTCGGCATCGTTCTACTACGTTCCACGATGGTATCTGGTAAGTACAAAACCTCCCACTACAATCCGCGACTATCTCTTTATCTTGAGCGTACCGAAACTATTTTTGGCGATGACAAGTTCTGCTGCCTTCCCTGTCCACTCTTGGATATGCACCTCGATTTCACCAGTCCCCTCCATTTCGGCGTTGCCGCCGTTTGTCGCGTTGAGCCTCTCATTGGCAACATAACGATAGGTGAGGTCCCCTTTGTAGCGTTTGCCATCAATGAAGAGTTGTGGCGTGTGCTGCTCACCTATGCGATTGCTGACGAGGATAACGAGATCTTTTGCATCTTTCTGTCCGATGGCTTGTGCCTGAAGACTTGCCATCTCTTTTCCAGCATACTCTATAGCCCCCAAGAGAAACGGTTGGTTTTGGATTGAGAGAGTGAACTGCACATCTGCTTGTGCGAACGCTTCGCCAATGAGTTGAAAAACGGGATAGACAGCACGCCGAATTGTGTTACCAAAGTCCACCTTGGGGTCACCACCATATTTCCAAAAGGTTTTAGGGTTTGCAGGGGTCATTGGCGAAAAGACTGGAAACCCTTTCCCGACACCAGCAATGACATGAAAGTTCGCCTGCGTGATATTCGGCAACGCTAACATTTTTAGAAAAAAGTCGCCCGCGTACAGCGCATGGAGTTGCGTGTTTGCGACGCGGTTGGCAGGGTTCGCGATGTTCCACTCAGTTATCCACATCTCCTTATCGGGAAATAACTCTTGATAGTATTCAAGGGCATCGGGGACCGCGAAATGAATCCATCCCATGAGATAGCCTCGCATCTCCTCTATCTCTTTTTTCCGAACTGCTTTATAAGCATAAACATGAACGGTGTAAGCATCAAAAAAACTGGTGTCAGCTGCAAGACCTTCATCCCATTTGCGCTGTTGTGTTTTTACCAACCATCCTCCTTTATGGAAGGCGATTGGCGTAGCACAGACGGATAACTTTATATCTCGGTTAACGGCTTTCATTGCTGCGGCATGCTTCTTGGCTTCTTTGATGTACGCAGCAGCGGTCGGATATTTGTTGAGGTAATGTGGCAAATAATACTCGTTCCCAAGTTCCCAATGCTCAATGTCATACCCGTTATCTTTGGCATAACGCACCCACGCCGCGCTCTCCTCTGGGCTGCCTGTCCATAAGTTTACAACGACAATAGGTGTTATATTTAGCGCACTGCACAGCTGCATAAAATCGTCAAAAAGGATTTTTCCGTCCCGCCGTCTTTGAAGTTTGACGTAATTTCCTCTATTTCGTTGATTTAGTTTTGGGGTGAGGGTTGATGCCATTTCATTCTCAGAAAATCCCCCAAGCTGCCAGTGATAGAAGTTTCCCACTGTGCCGCCGGGGAACCGCAAAGTCTTTGGGGCAAGTGCCTTCGTTAGTTCAACAAAATCAGCATCAAGGTAACCATAATCGCCGCTCATCATGTTCGTGTTAAAGCCGTAGAGCAACTGACGGAGTGGTTGTGCGTTGCGCGTGTAGATTTCCAAACGCACTGTGCCCGGTAGGTTTTTGGGATCTTGGCAGCCGATAATAGGAAACAGCGTTGTCAGCGCGATGAGTGCTATACAGCCAGTTCGACAAAATTTCTTAAAAAGGCAATACATATTTGCGAACTGAAAATGTGTACTTAAGAAAGAATCTTTATTGACCATATCTTGCCCATTCTGCTCGGCGCGGCATAAAGTCCTTAGAGTGTTATCCTTAGTGGTTTATATGTCGGGAGTGCTCTATCGCTGGCGAACATGAGCCCCGCGCAGAGCCAGAAATAGAAGCCATAACCGCGAAATTCAAGCGTTCGATTGAAGAAAAGCAGGAATACAGTAACAGCGACCAGACAAAGCATGATGTTCGCAATCCGCTGTGTCACGCGTGACGAAATTACATCTCTCGCCCCAGCAAACGATGTGCTGACAGATCTTTTGTAAAGGTTGAACGCGGCGCGAAAGAGTTGATAAAAGATTAAGGCAAAAAAAACGAGGCCTAACACGCCATAGAAACAGAGAATTGCTACCCAATACACATCCTTAAATCCCTCCTTACCCAGTACTTTCAAGAGAAATGAACGTTGGCTCATATTGAGTCCTTCAATCGCAGAATTCTGGTCTGCACCATAACCTAAGATAGGTTTATTCACAAGGACTGTGGGGACATTCCCAATTAATGCGCCGAGTCTCTGTTTTTGCGCAATACGGACATAGTCTCCAGAAAATACACCTGTCACGTTGCCCACAAGACCCACCCTCGCTTTACGTGGATTTATGTATTCAAGGTTGAACGGGTTTACAACTGTCAATAAAAGACCGAAGGCCAACGCTGTCGCGCAGGCTAACCGGAGCGTCTTTTTCCAGCCGAAATGGAAATAATACCACGCGCCACCGGCGAGGAGTGCCGAAAACGTAGCCGCGCGCGAATACGAACGGGCGATAAAAAAGAATAGCACCACTGCACCGAGTAAGTTCAGATATTCCAATCGCCGGATACGCGATAGATAGATAATGAATACAAGAATCATAAAGACACCATAAATCACGGTGTCGCCTAAAGTCCCGTAGACACTGCCAATCTCCCTTCCGATTTCAAGCAATCTGTATTCTTTCGTAAAGCCGCCGATGTTGAGTGTTGATTCTCTCGGTAGGAAGAAATCAAACGCAGCGGGGCCCCCTATCCATTGAATAACCCCTGCAGTGAGTTGGAATATACCGATACCAAGGATTATTCGCAAAAATGTTTCGATTTTTCTTTCGGATAGGGAAGAGTTCACAACCAAATAAAAGAGTACGATATACCGAGCCAACGGCCGAACGTTGTAAAGACTCCCCATCAACGGAGACCCGTTTACCAGTATTGAAAGCAGAACAACGGTATAAAACCCTATAACTGGCAAATCAATCGCTGTCTTGACAAATGGGATACCTCTATGGAGTTTGTGGATGACGCGTTTTCCGAACGCAACATAGATGAGGATTTCGCCGACGAACCTTAAGTAGGAATAGAGGGTATCGCTAACCGGCAAAAATTTCAGTATAAACTCTTCAAAAGCGACGTACCCTGTCAAAAAGTAAATCATTTTTTTATTTTACCTTGCGGAGAAGGCACGGTATTCCTTCATTGAAAGTTTTGCTGTCGAGTCGTCCCTCCATTTCATTACGGGACTGGGTTTCTGATGCGGACCAAAACTCGATTCAAGTGTCGGACAAATCGGCGCGGAGGTTTAATCCTTAAAACACCAAGAGGAGAGGTCTCTGTCTAATAACTCGGCTAATTGTTCGTTAAACGGCTTAAAATATGCCATCTGGCGTTCACGTGTCTCCGGACTGAGCGGTGGTGGAACCGATTCCATGTTTTTCTCGGGTTTGTCGTTCCAATCCAGGACGGCTTTCCTCAATTTGTAAGCGGTGGCATCCGGTATAAGTTTCCGAATGGCTCTTCTCAACGGGTTGTGAGATGCCAAGAATTGCGTAAACAGATAGTTGAAACGTTCAGAACGCGGCATAACGGCTCGGTTATGTCTTTCACCGATGATGGGTTTAAAATCGGTACGAACCCCAATATGATTAAAGAGTTGTTGGCAGACGGCTTCGGCATCTTCCTTCAGATCGTCAGTTAGAATGCAATGCACATGTTTTGCGCCGAACTGAGTTATCAAATTTTTAACATGTGGATAATAGATACTGTTGTACTGATAGGCACACTGCCGCCATTTAAACCAGTCTTCGTTCAGGCGTGCTTCCTCAGCAGCGAGTGCCTCCTCGTAGGTTTTGATCTTCTCCCAACCCCTCCGCCGTGCCCACCAATAGGCGGAGTAGGCGCGTGCCACCGGTTCACGGAGTAGGACTACGAGGTGCACTTCAGGGTTGTGCTCATAAACTCGCTGCAAAACTTCCGGCGAATGCATCACCATCACATTTTTAGCAATAAGGTGTTTATCCTCAACTTCGGTGCCGTCCTGTTCTCCAGCAAAGTACTTGGCGAAAGCCCACTCATATCCGCGCGCGTATTCACGCTGTTGTAGAAAAAACGTCATCTCCGGTTGGGCATGCGTATGTATATCCGGGTGCTGTGCTAAGTAGCGGAGCAGCGAAGACGTGCCTGATTTTTGCGCGCCAACAATCATGAGTTGGACTTTTGGAGAGATTTCCACGGTAATGGCTTCCCAATTAATTCGGCAAGACTCTCAATATCGCGCTGGTAATAATCCATCAAACGATATCGCGTCTGTTCTGACATCTGAATTTTTTCGCTCGCCTGCGTGTTCAAACGGAGATAGATCGGTTCGATCGTCCGTCTGATCGTACGCAGTGGATTATGAATGATCGGTTTGTCATGTGTCCACTGCCGCAGCCGAAATCGGTAGTCCCTATATTTCCGATGCAACTTGGAATTTCGCATCTTCTCGGTGCGATTTGTCACCTCAAAGACATAATCACGATAAAAATCAGCATCTATACCAGCGAAGTTGCATAACTTTGCCATAACAGTTGCGGGTTGTGCTGCCAGTTCCTCATAAAAGAGTATGTGGATACGTGCCGGACCGAAGTGGTTAAAATAGCGTTCCAAATAGATAGTATAACACCCTTGCCAGAGTGTTTGCAAATGCTGTTCTTCTCTCCCACCATTGCGCTCCAAGGCGGCGAATAATAATTCAACGTACGCATCAAAACTCATCATTTCTGGTAATCTACCAATCTGCTTTGCGAATCGATACCACGAAATCAACCTCGAAATCGGTTCACGCAGACTAAAGACCAACTTCGCTTGTGGCAGAAACGCTGCGATTCTCTCAAGTGCCTTTTCACAATATAGGTAGTCCGGCGTTGACTCCATCCGTAGTTGCGTCTCAGCACAATTAGGAAATAGGTGAGCATATTCTTCGGCATCACCGTTGTATCGATATTTTGAGGGAAGCGGATAATCGTTGCTGAGAAAAAAACGCGTCTCCTTATAGGTAGCAGCACAAATCGTAGGGTGGTCGGTTAGATAAGCAAATAGCGAGGTTGTCGCGGCTTTGGTCGTACCGCCTACAATAAGATAGTTGTAATCTCCAACATTTTTCATATTTTTAATTATTAGGTTTCTGCTCCGATTTTTCCGTTGTCAAGATCGGGTTTCCAATTTGTTTCACCGCTGTATCTAAATTTAACGTGAGTTTAGTAAGCTGAACAGAAAACTCACTGGGTGTGCCTACTGTCTTTAAAGCCAAGAGACCCGCATCTTTCGGAGGAGGTACGTCAGGTTACCAACAGCGAGTAAGGCAGTGATTGATACAGCGATTGCGATGCCTCGGAGTTGCAAGGTTTTTATCAATCCGTACGCCACCAGAAAATTGAGAACAGCCATCGTTACCATATTTACGAAAACAGACCGATATGCTTTTTGTGCATAAAGCCCCGCATTCAGGACAGGTATCAGACAAGAGAACACTATGCCCGTGCTGAGCCAAAAGAGGAGGTGCCCTATCAGTTTAATTGATGCGTCGTCAAGTTTACCGCGTCCAAATAATAACCAACCGATTTTTGCATGAAATATTAACAAGAATAACATCACTGGAAATCCAATGATTACAGCTGTCCGTGCATTTCGGCTGAGCGTTCGTCCTAATTCCGCTTTATCGTTTACTGCGCTGTTTGCTGCCATATCCGGTAAGCCTGTTGTCGCGATACTGATACCGATGAGCGTCTGTAATGCCGAGAAAATCCGAAAGGCATAGTCATACCGTGCCACAGCAACGCCCCCAAGTTGCGAGACAAGGTATATCCCAATCAGCAAACGGTTCGTGACTTGGCGTATTGCAAAACCGAGTGTCGGTAAGGTGACCGTGTTTTTCAAGGCGCGTAGTGTATCCAGAGAGATGCCTGTAAACTGATATCGGTGTCCTGTTCGATAAGTTCCTATGCCCAAGTATGCAAAGTATATCCCAAAACCTACAGGGTAAGCCATTGCTATCCAGTTTTCAAGGTTTTCTATATTCGGTATGATCAGAAATACGGCTGCTGCGATGCCCGCCGGCAGTGCATTTCGGAGTGCGACTGTTTTAAAGTGTTGCCTACTGTTCAAGAACGCACCTAATACGGTACTACCACATCCAAAAACAACCAAAGGCGCACATAATCGCAATAGTGTTGTCTCTCTTTGCACATCAAAAGTCGATTTCCGTAATAAACCACTTGCTATCCATGGTGCGAAAAACTCAATCAGGATAAAAACCAAGAAGCCGCCCCAGAGGAAAAGATTAAGGAAGCTATTGACGAAAAGTCGGTATTTTGTAGGAGTCATCTCCTTTTCACGTGTTACAAAGAGCGGGACCAAACTAAATTTAGCACCTTCTCGCACAACGGTATCCACTAATATAACAACATTCAATGCAGTAATGAGCGCGACGGCTATATCGCTGTCACCAAACCGCTTTGGAATCAATAAGACACGAATGAGGAGGCTCAACCCCATGCCAGCAAACGTAATCCCCATTACCCAAAAGGTTTTTAACATACCTTGCGGATAAGTTTCATTGTTTGGTGTCTTAGTAGTTTGCGTGTTCGAGTCGCTTTCCATTTCATTACAAGCTTGGTTCATATATGATCTTGAGAGAAACCCGCTTTCAGACATCGGACGAAAGCGAGCAAAAACCTAATATTTAAAAACTTATTTCCAACCATCGGGTAGATTTTTGCGAATTTCAATGTCACTAAATTCGGTAGCCGGACGTGGCCCAACTGATTTAGCCCACATTGCCATGCGATGAAGCCCCTCGTCTAATGCAACTTGCGATGTTTTTCCGAAAACCTGCTGAAACCTCTCATGCGAACAATAGGCGTGTTTAACCTCCTCCCTCGCGTGAACATTAATGACAGGCACTTCCCTATCCATAGCTGTCATCACTAAATCTGCGAGCGCGTTCACTGAGACATGTTCATCCGAACCGAGGTTAAAAATTTGACCCGATGCTTCCGATATATCCACAGCACGGGCGATGTGTGGCGCGACATCTGCGATATGTGTGAAGGCGCGTGTCTGCTCTCCATCTCCAAAAATGTGCAGCGGCTTACCCTGCATAATGTTGTTCATGAAGATGCCGATAACGTTTCGATACTTGTCGCTGATATTCTGGAGTTCACCATAAACGTTGTGCGGACGGAAAATAGTATAATCTAAACCGAAGAGCCGTTTGGAAACAGCGAGCTCCTGCTCCACCGCGTATTTAGCAATACCGTAGGAGTCTTCAGGCATCGGTGTAAGTGCTTCGTGCATCGGCAGTTGGTTCTCTCCATAAACAGCGATAGAAGAAGTGAACACAAACCTTTTGACATTGTGGTTTACAGCCGCATTGATGAGGTTGACACTCCCGATGAGGTTGTTCTGGTAGTTAAAGCGTTTGATGAAATGGCTGAGCCCTTCCGCCGCATAAGCAGCGAGGTGATAGATATAGTCGAATTGGTACTGTTCACAGAGCCGATTTATCAGCTTCACATCAAGGATGCTTCCCTCCACAAAGGTTGCGCTGGAATTAAGATTCTCTCGGAAGCCACCGCTCAGATCGTCAAGTGCAACAACGTCCGCGTTACCTTGACGAAGAAGTTCGTCAACAACGTGCGCGCCCATAAAGCCCGCGCCGCCAGTAACCAATGAGGTTCTTTTCATGTTTTTTGCCTTTTATTTGACTACTACAAGTCGTTTCGTCTGTTGGAATCTCGGAGTCGTCAACTCACAGATATAGACACCGCTCGCTACCTGTTCGCCGAATTCGTTCTTGCCATCCCAATGTGCTGCTTGATCACGATTCAGATAATACCCCGGCACTTGATGCCCAGAGAAAAGGGTTCGCACAATTTTCCCCGATGTGTCGTAAATGCGTATGGTAATTTCAGCATCCTCCGCGAGTTGGTACGGAATCCAAGTCTCAGGATTAAACGGGTTCGGATAGTTGGCATAGAGTCGCGTCTCCAATGGACCCTGAGCAGGCATCAACAGTTGCTTTAAGAAACGTTTTACCAATGCTATTTGTGTAGCGTCTGCTGGGATTTCTTCAATTTTTTGGTAAAAAGAGCGGAGCTCGGCGATAGCGGCATCTGACAACGGAATCGTACCATTTGATATAGCATTGGGCGTTCCTACAACTTGATTTTTCTGAATGGGTGCCCCAGCAATGTTCTGATTTTCTTCAATCACCTTGATAATCCAAACCAGATCTTCAAGGTTTACTTTCCCATCTTTGTTGGTATCAACGCGTACGTCTGTAGGCGGATTTTCTCCGAAGTGTACCACGATAAGAAGGAAGTCAAGTATATCCACCTGTCCATCCTGATTAACATCGCCGGGAAGTAAAGTTTGAACACCATCTTCAACGACACGCAACACTTGGTTCACCGGTATATCCGTCAACTTTTGAAGGATGCCACTTGGCCAGCGGATGGTTAACTCAGTGATTTTTTCATTCTGAGCGAGTCCAAAATGGATGCGTTTCTGGTCCTGCTGTGCCCAATGGATACCGCCGCCATTTTCTCGGAGTTGGGTTTTCCCGTCAGGTGTCGTTGCGAAAAGCCTTGTCCCGATGCCGTCACGATTCGAAACTGTTCCCTCTAAATCAATTTGCAGCCAGTTGTTACCACTACCGATATTTCGGAGAAGTTGATCGGGCCCCTCGCTAAACGGATATTCGGCGCGCCCGTTGGTTACAAAGATGTCCAAATAACCATCCCTATCGTAATCTGCGACAGTGGCACTCTGTCCTCTCCCATTCAAACTCGCGGAGACTGCATCCGTATCAAGGCTCTCAAGGAATAAACCGTTACCCAGGTTCGTATACAGGCGATTCGGAACATTCGCCGTTGACCACGAACGGACAACATAGATGTCTATATCCATATCGTTATCAAAGTCGCCTACCGCAACGCATCGACCATCTTCAAAACCATTGAAAGTTCCTATATTTCCGGCATTCTGGAACCCGTTTCCTTGGTTAATCAGGAGCTGAGACGACGGTTGCGCGCGTAGGTCTCCGAGCGAAAAGTTAATTGTTTCCAACTCTGAGATAGGTTGTGTCGCTTCCAGCAGCACTATGACCGGTTTCCTCTGAGTGATGAGTGTCCATCTCTTTGTCTCCGGTTGATAACCTATGTAAACCCCATATTGTGCGTTTTCAGGGCGGGGTTTTAATCCTACAACCCTCGGATCATCTGGAGAGAGCGTGACTTTAAAGGTCGCAGATCGGAGTTCTCGGGTTACACCTTGAAATTCGCCACTATCAAATTTCGTTACCCAGTGTCCATCAGCACCGATGTTCACCAAGTTGAATCGTGGGCCCCACTCCGAATAAATTTGAACAGAGATATTACCATCCGTTTTGAAACTCACCCCTATTTCATCTGGATTGCCTCGTAGATTCAATTCTAATCTATGGGGACCTACTTGCGCTGCGTAAGACTGGTAAAGTCCACGGGCAAGAAAAATATCAGGACGCAGGTCACCGTCGAAATCCGCAATTGCGGCATCATGTACAGAATACCCCGTCGGCATACTGAGTGTCCCGAACAGGTCATTAAAGGGACTTCCAGATGTATCATATATAGCGAGCGGATATGTGTGATAACTCAGGATGATATCCATATTCCCGTCTGCGGTTATGTCGGCGTATTGGACTAATGCAGTGCTCTCCTGCAGAGATATTCCAGTGGTAGTGCTAATATTTTCAAAGCCGCTCATCGTTTGCCCGAACAAGGCAGATGTGACTAAACCGCCTCTGCCATCCGCTCTGGTAACACCCGCAAGCAGGACATCAAGCCGACCATCACGGTTTGAATCCAACCAGAGGGGTGTCCGACCTCTCAAAAGTGGGTAATCGACACCGAGTTCGGCGGCGCGCTCTACTAATATACCGTTCTCATTGACATAGAAATGGTTGTTATGGTTCGCCCGTGCCCCACTTAAACCACCGCCGCCACCGGATAACACAATTAAATCTTGATCACCATCGTTATCGTAATCTGCCCATGCTGCGCCGTGAGTATCCGCATCCGGATTCGCATCCCAAACCTCGTCAATAATATCTGTGAACGTCCCATCACCATTGTTACGATAGAGACTCGGTTTGTGTCGGTGATTTGTGGCCCATAAATCGAGGTAGCCGTCACCATCGAAATCGCCCCAAGCGTTTCCCCAACTTTCACCGACGCGCGTAATTCCGGCCTGATGTGATACGTCTGCAAATTGAATTTGACCCCATGCCGAGGACGCGAAACAGAAAATTGACAATAGTATTAAAATTCTCATTTTTTCCTAACCTCGTATCATTGATAAGATACTCCAGGACACTGTGTGTCCGATCTTTCGATAATTTTTTCGCAGCCGCAATCTCGGATGTGGTTTCATGATTGTTGCTAATGCCTGACACAGCACCTAACTTGGAACTTAAGAAACTATAGAACACGAAAAACCAAAACGCAATGGATCCTCTGGTACCCCAAGGTATTACTTACGGACAAACATTTTACGGGTAGCCGTGAAATCACCAGCAATAAATGTATAAAAATAAACTCCACTCGCCACAGACTCACCGAACTCGTTTCGACCATCCCAATATGCAGCGCGGGATTTGTTGTGATATATGCCTGCCGGCAGGTGCCCTAACGCCAATGTCCTTATGAGTTTTCCATCCACAGAATGAATAGAAATGTTAACCTCCGCTGGCTTCGCCAACTGATACGGCATCCACGTCTCAGGATTGAAGGGATTTGGGTAATTTGCCAGCAGTGCTGTCGTTTTCGGCGATGTCTCGGTGAAGGTCAAAGCTGCCAATAGCTGCTTTAAGACAGCAAGCCCCTTTTGCGTTTGTGGGTCCTGTGCGTCAAGCTGCTTAGCGAGAGCAATCCACTGCGCGAGATTCGCAGCAGTGAGGTTAGATACTTTGACCGAATTGTTCCTGAGTGCCGGGGCGGCAGCGTCAGCATCTATTTCCGCAGCGACAGCGATCAAATCTTTGATATCAACGACCCTATCCTCGTTAATATCCGGATAGACACCAAATTGGGCGGCATCCGCAAAGTCCGGGTTGCGATAGTTCACTACAACGAATAAAAGGTCTGTCAGATTTACAACACCATCTCGGTTCACATCCGCGCCTCCAGTGGGCGGATCTGTTTGGTTACTGTTATCATACTCCATCAGATTGTCTATCAATCCAGCGATGGGTGAGAAGTTTGATATATGATTTTCGCTGAGATCCAGCACTGTCAGGTTCACCAGGTTTTTAAGTGGGGATATATTTGATATTCGATTATCATGAAGATCCAGTTCTGTTAGGTTTAGCATTACACTGAGAGCAGATATATTCGATATTCGGTTGCCATCCAGATCTAAGACTGTCAGGTTCGTCAAAGCATTGAGAGCAGATATATTCGATATCTGGTTGTCGTCAAGATCCAAATCTGTCAGGTTCACCAAATCTTTGAGTGGGGTTATATCTGATATTTCATTGTCGTGAAGATCCAGTATTTTCAAATCCGTCAACGCCCTGAGTGGGGTTATATCTGATATTTCATTACCATCAAGATCGAGTTCTAACAAAAATTTCATATGTTTGAGTGCGGAAATATCAGTTATATTGTTTCCATCAAGATCAAGATATGATCTCAAACTCCTGATATCTTTCAAGGGTGATATATCCGATATTTCATTATCATCAAGATCCAGTTTTACCAACTTGGTCAAATTTTCAATGACGGATATATCTGAAATTTGGTTGTCGTGGAGATCCAGTGTTATCAGCATTGTCATTTTTTCGACTGAGGATATATCTGATATAGCATTGGAGTCAAGATCCAATTCTATTAGCTGTGTCATATTCTTAAGCGGAGAAATATCCGAAATTTGATTGTCGGAACCATCCAAGCGTGTCAGATGAATCATATCCTTAAGGGGCGATACATCCTGTACCTGGTTGTCATCAAAATCCAAGTAAGTCAAGTTCGTTAAATTAATGAGTGGGGACAAATCTGATATTTTACTTGATTCAAGGTCAAGAAACGTCAAATTTTTCAAAGCACTTAGCGGTGACACATCTGATATTCCATAATTGATACCCATATGTAGATATGTCAGATTAGTCAAATTTTTAAGTGGAGAAACATTCGATATTTGGTTCCCCCTAAGTGAAAGCCATTGCAGATTAGTCAAATTTCTGAGAGGAGAAATATCAAGCGAAGAAATATCTGATAACCTCCGGACAAAATCAAGATCCAGCACTTCAAGATTTGTTAAATTTTCGAGTGGAGATATATCTAAGATATGGTTGAACTCCAAATTAAGATTCGTAAGATTGATTGCAAATTCAAGTCCACTTATATCACGAATACGGAACGCAGGCGCGTCAAACGATTTCAAACTTGCCATATCCGCCTGAGTGATGTTTTCACCCGCCTCTTTACCTAACACTGACTTAAGGGCAGAACGGAGATAGCGGTCGGGAATATGGACGGTCTGTGCGGTTGCCGCCCGGTGTGGTATCACAAAGAATGCGCATGTCATGAGAGTTAGAAGGACGACGTTTGCAATTCTTGAGATTTGGCTTAGGGATGATGTACGCGTTGGTTCAGCATATATGAAAAGTTCCAAGAAATTTTACTCCTTAATAAGCACAAGAGGAAACTGGAAAGAAAGGAAAGTAAATAAATGGATCTATTTGCTACCTTCCAATCTCCAGTATCCACGTGAAAATCCAATGGGTTGCTTCAAAAACTTAGATCTCACTGAAGCAATTTCAGGTAGTTATTTGGATTCTAATTTGCCATGTTTGGTGTGCCAGGAGTTGCCTGTACGATTTGAAACTCGCCGGTGCCATCCGGCAAGCGTCCAAAAGCAACGTCCGTCTCCTGATCACCAAAAGCAATGCTATCCAGGACTTGATTGCCGTTCGCATCGGTATCCACGAGCATAACGATTTCGCCACCTTTGGACAATTTGAAGTTGGCATGCAGTCCTTCAGTCGCATCTTCGTCATCATGATCTTCATCCAACCACACAATCAAATACCCATTTGCTGGAATCTCGGTACTTTCAGGGAATTCCCACTTAGTAATATTGTCCTCTTTGTCTGAAAGATACATCCCTGTAAGTATTACCGGGCTATCGGTGAGGTTATACAACTCAAGCCAATCGTCATAGTCTTCCTGTGGGTCAACGATGGTGGTGTCATTATCTGCCATCAGTTCATTAATAACGACGGAGGTGCCTGTCATAGTTGCGTTATCCATACCTATCATATCATCGGGCTTTACCATGTCAGTAGGTTCCATTGCGTCCTTATCCGGTAGCATCGGTCCGACCATTTCCTGGGCGCGGTCGCAGGACACAAAGGTAATACAACCGATTAAAACAGTAATTAAGGTTATCTGAAATTTTATCAATGTCAATCCTCCTCATTTTGAATTATAAATTATTGGTGATTACACACGACGAGAAATCAAAAGTCTTCTATTGCTTGTCATCAATTTTGTGTAAGTTCCACTAAAACAATAACCAGCCAACACAAGTCATGATAGATAGTATAACGCAATTTTAGATTATTGCGCAAGCCCTATCATATTCGTTTTTAATAACACATTGTTGTCCAATTTACCTTTCGATGCTATGAGGGAACCCGGAACCCGGACGTGCAAAAGACTGGGATCTTTAATCGCTTTCAGCCGTTTCGCTATCGTTAGTTTTGGTACATCTTCGCAGACCATAACACCCGGTGTAGCACAGAGTGATGTATACATTGTAAAAAATGCGACTTGTTGGTCGTGTATATGTTCAGCGTCGTCAATCAGGAGGTGATAAGGTCCGTAACGGGCGGCGGATTCTACACCTTGCTCCGTGTATGCGTCAACCTTAAGAAAAACGCCCTTCTCGCCAAAATCCTCACCAATCGGATTGACATCAAGTCCGACAAATTTCTCTACAAACGGCATCTTCGCAAAAGCGTGCCCACTGCCTTCACCAAACATAGTGACACCTATTTCTAAGACCCGTATAGGTTGCATACCATTTTGAAAAAGCAGCGACGCAAACAACCAGTCATACAGGTTTCCATAATCGTGGCGCACGCCTGTTTTGTCCGAATTAGAGTCATCGAAATAAGCTGAAGGGGGTTTCTCTGAAAAACAGTCTATCAAAGATATATTTCCAGCCATACTACACCGCATCTCCTTCCGATACTTTTATAAAAACTTTCGATAGACATCCATAATTTTTTTATAGTGAATGTCTGCATTAAACATCGTTTCCATCTTGTGGCGGCCCACGCGCCCCATTTCTACAGCCTCGTTTCTGTGTTCAGATATCCACAACAAACGTTCTCGTAGTGCTTCTTGATCACCTGAGGGTACAAGGCATCCATCCACACCGTCTACAATAAGTTCTGGAATCCCACCAATATCGGCACCAATGACCGGTTTACCGTAAGCATAAGACTCTAAAACAGACATCGGACAGTTTTCATACCATTCGGAAGGCAAGACTGTGCAGATGCTATTTAGAATGAGTTCTCGGAGTTCATCACCTTGTTTGAAACCAAGGAGTTGAATATGTTCACATCCGGCCTGCTCAACGATACGCCGTACTTCAGGCATCCCCACACCGTCGCCGACGATATAGAGCGGTACTTCTTTGAGAGGCGCCGCCGCCTCTATCAGGGTCAAGATCCCTTTGCTCCGATGCACGCGTCCGAAGTAGAGGATATAGTCCCCCACAGAAAAATTCGGTGTGATGTCAGAAACATCAACAAAGTTATGAACGGTTGAGATTTTATCTTCAGGGATGCCGTGTGAGATCATCTTTTTTCGGAGGAAATGTGAGACCGAAACAAAATGGTCAAATTTTTCAACAGCACCGAGCATCTGAGAGACATAAGATTCAGTGACACTCAGGGCTGTGCGTGTCAGTACACCTCTATTACACCGCTTCGGAAGTGCCCGCCAAAAATGTTTCCCTTCACACGCCTCACAAATTTCATCGTTTGACAGATGAACAGCCACGGGACAAGTTAATTTATAATCGTGCAATGTCTGAATAAGGGGTACACCCGTTTTTTTCAGCCTATCTAAAATTGAGGCGGTTAACTTGCCATGGTAGATATGAAAGTGCGCGATATCCACGTCTGTATTGTTCAATAACTTTTGAATCGATTTTGCGGCATCGCGCGAATATAAAAAACGTAGTAAGTCAATGGGGCCCGGATTCTCAAAATCGGCTGCACGCGGAAAATACGGATCCCATTCAGACGGTTCATTCTTCGGACTCGCCGCTGTAAACGGGACGACTTGATGTCCGTGTTTTCTCAACAATTCGGCGAGAGCAAAAAAGTAACGGTCAGAACCACCGCGGATATAGTGGTTTTGTGATACATTCAGGATAGTGTGCATCTTGCTATAGCCTCCACTGTTTGCCCGGATGTCGTCTTCAACGACGCATTTGGACCACCCATATAAGGATTTTGGAGCGATTGCTGCGCAAGACAATTTCAATAAGCGAATATTCTAACACACCACATATCAATTGTCAAGCCGCTGATAACCCCATAACAGAGCCATTCAGTTCTCAGTTTTTTACTCCAATTTTGGATTCCCAGACCCGGTAGGTGCGGTTTCCTAACCGCACCGGATCCTGAAAAAAAGGATGAGAAATTCTATAATTTCTTAAAACTGAATGACTCTGAACCCCATAACCCTATAATCTTGGAAACCTTCTATCGTACACCGACATTCAGCACATCAAATCTCTTTGAGTTGTGCCGATTTTAATTTCTGTTAAGCACTTTCTAATACGTACCCATTCGCATCTCGTTAACTGTTATTTTTGGAACAAAGAATGCCTCCATTTGTTAAGCCGTTGCGGGATCGTTGTGAGTTGCGCACGGAAAAGGGCGAGTCCAGCAGCATCGGCAATCGGAATAGTCTTCAGTTGATAGGGTGCAGTCTTTAGTGTATTCCAGCCTATATCCGTCGTGCGCGCCGATCGGAACCCTGCCGTTTTCACAATCTCAATTTCGCGCTCAGTATAATCGCCGTTGGGATAACTGAAATGGGAGCATTCAATCCCTAAAAGTTCCTCTAAATCCACCTTGCTCCCAAGAATTTCTTGCCTACATTCGGTTTCAGTGCAGTGCGGTAAAATCGAATGGAACTGTGTATGTGGCTGAAAGTCAACGTCCGCTATCATCTCTTTCATTTCCTTGACATTTAGTGCTTGTCTGTCTGGATAAACCTTTTCAGGTTCAAAGGCAGTCGTCTGCTTCAGGTGCGCCAATCGTTCTGCATTCGGCAGTCGCTTCAGTCTTTCTTTTTCTGTCTTGGACTGCCCTTCTATTTTGAACCAGAAATGCCGATATGTATTGATAATCTGCGTACAAACAAAGAGTGTCGGACGAATACGGTACTGCTTGAAAAGGTCTAAAAGTTCGATATTACCGGCGTGCCCGTCGTCGATTGTAATGATAACGCTCTTTGCGGGAATCCGTGAAAAATCCTTCTGGTAGATAGCATCAACCAACGTTTCAAGTGAAATGACCGTCCAATGGCGTGAGAGGTAATCGAGATGTTTAGCGAAGACCTCCGGTTTCGCGTCGTGATACATAAGGATAGCGACGCGATTCCGGCAGAGGAATTCGCGAATGAGAATGTGTACGCCTGACAAACAGATGAGGAGTGCCACGATATTTTTAAAAATTTTTATTTTCCTTGCGGTTCTTGTGAACAACACACGGCGTGGGTTCTCCTACTATTCTAATCCAGTGAGGAGCGTCGGATATGGAAAACCTGCCTCAGCTATTCGGGTCTCCGCAAACGGTTCATAAATGACCGTGCCTATCTGCTTAATGATTAACCCCGGATCAGCACCATCTATAATGACATCCGCTATTTCAATAGGATCTGGACTCCCCCACCAATTGTCGGTTACAATGAGGTCAAACTTTACATTCAAGCGGAGTGCAAAAACATTCGCATTCAGATTGTTGTGTTCGATGGTAGACTGAACGTTTTCACAAAAGATACCGGTTTCGTTCTGAGCGATAGTATTATTTTCAATTCGCGGAAGTGTTTGCCGACCGATTGTGCTAATCCCGATGTCGTTGTCAATAATATCGTTGTGTCGAATGTGGGCATCACTACCATCTAAAGCGATAGCTGTTTCGTTGAGACGGAGCGTACACTCTGCTACCGTAGGCGATGTTGTCTTGATGTCCAGAGCGATCGAGGCATACTCTATAACTGTGCCTCTGATAAAACTTTCTAAATCGTGCGTATGGTCAAAGAAGATACCGTTCCAATCTCCCGGAGCAGGTACGACCTTGTCCGATGTGAAACGCACTAATTGGATTACCTGTGCTTCTGCTAAAGGTGTTCCTACTTTTAAGACACCTCTTACAGCGATGCTTGCATTGCGTCCAAATTTAACGGTGGTACCGGGTGGAATGTTGAGGGTTATATCTTGCGGAACTTCCAACGTATTATTTACAATATACGTCTTCTCGGGTTCCCACGTTTCATTTTCCGTCAGTCGATAGTTCTCAAGTACGACCTCGGAGATATTTTCGGGTGTAACAGGATTGGAAGTCTCTTGCGGCGGACATCCGGTACCTACGACTAAACTCAGTCCAAAAATTAACAGGCAATATATGAATCGAATTTCCATTTTTCCTATGTGCTGTTCCCGTAAAGTCCGTATTTTATAGCGTTTGTTGCAATCTTCAAAGATTTTCATCAAAAAACTTTAGAGTCTTGGATCGACTGCCTCACTTTCGAGTGACAGAATTCCGAAGACGCATTCATGAATATGGGACAACGGCTCACGATGAACGAAACGCTCGAGTGCCTCAACACCCAACGCAAACTCTCGAAGTGCCAGGGAACGTTTGTGAGAAAGCCCACGCGAGCGGAGGCGTTCTAAGTTTCGAGGCAATGTATATTCGGGGCCATAGATGATCCGTAGATATTCACGACCTCGACACTTCACGGCAGGTTGGACCAAGCCTCGCTGGTTTCCCTGAACGATAAAATCGAGAGGTTTGATGACCATGCCTTCACCACCGTGTGAAGTGAGTTCCTCCCACCGATCAATCGCTTCACTTTGACTTGTGTCGTCCGTTACATCAACCGTTCCATAGGCAGTTGCGAACAACAGGTTATCCTGAGAATTTTGACAGAGTTTGGTAAGCGTTTCCATGTGCCACAGATGGTCTTTGTCGAAGTACACCGCGCCTTCCGTCGCGAGTAGGTGGAAGGGTGCTAACTTCAGGTCTGCAATAGATTGGACATGCCAACAGTATTGTTGATAAGCCTTGACGTATTCGGTCACTGCTGCTACGCGTTGACGATACGCATCCAATACAGACCCGACACCAACGCCGTGTTCGGCAGCGGTTTCCAAGGCGGCAACCGCTTCCCCCAAAGCGATACGCGCCGATGCCCCTACAGGCGCATATTGTTGCCGTAACAATTCCTGTGCCTTAACCGACCACGGCATGAGTTCACAGTCGAGACAGATCCAATCTGTACCGAATGTCTCCCAGTAATTCGCTTTGTCCATTGCCGCTTTTGTCTGTCCCAACAGTTCGGTTTCAATTGCGGGATCGTCAAAGAAGCGTCTGCCGGTCCGTGTGTAACAGATACCAAGCGTGTCGTCTGCGACCCCAAATCGCTTTTTTGCGGTTTCAGGATCTCGGCAAACAATAAGGACAGCGCGCGACCCCATGTGTTTTTCCTCCCAGACGACATTAGATACACCTTGTTTGCGATAATAAGTGAATGCCTCCGTCGGGTGTTCAAGCAGGCCGGGGCTGCTTGTCGTTTCAGTTGGAGACATTGTCGGCGGAAGGTATATAAGCCATTTCGGATTTACAGCGAAACGACTGATGGTTTCCAGCGCGGTGATCGCATTCTCTTCACGGATTGTCACATTGTGATGTAACCGTGTGCGGATAACGCGTTTTCCGAGGACATCATCAATGTTTAGAATATCGTCATACGCGTGTGCTTTGACAGTTGGTCGTTCGGCATCTTCATGAAGAAACGGCTTTGCTGGTTGATAATACGTTTGGTGGGCAGGGACAGATACGAATTCTTTTTCAGGGTATCGGAGTGCCGTGAGTTTGCCGCCGAAAACACATCCAGTATCAATGTTGATTGTTCGGTTTATCCATTGCGGTTCTGTAACGGGGGTGTGCCCATAGACAACCATGGCAGCACCGCGATACTCGTCAGCCCAATTGAGCCGAATCGGTAAGCCGAATTCATCGGTTTCTCCTGTGGTTTCGCCATAGAGGGCGAATTCACGGACGCGGCCGGATGCTCTGCCCTGCAATTCCGCCTTCATTCCAGCATGTGCAACAACCAGCTTCCCACTATCCAGTACGTAGTGGCTCACCAAACTATCCAAGAATTCCGTGACGTGTGTCTTGAATTCGGTTGATTCTCCCTCCAATTGCGCGAGCGATTCCGCTAACCCGTGTGTCGGCTTCACATTTTTGCCGCGAAGCGCACGCACCAGTTTTACATCATGATTCCCCGGCACACAGATCGCCGCGTCAGTCTTTTGCATGCACATGACCAAACGTAACACTTCGGCGACCTTTGGGCCCCGGTCAACAAAATCACCGACGAAAACCGCTTTTCTGCCCTGTGGGGGTTCAACAACAGTTTCACCGTTTGGCTGCGTTGAGATCGTATAACCGAGTGCTTTGAGCAATTCGACAAGTTCATCAAAACAACCGTGAATATCACCAATGATGTCAAACGGTCCGTGTTCGTCCGTGCGATTCGTCCATAAGGGTTGTCGCTCCATACGGACGGCATCAACGGCTTCGGGTGTGGACATGACATAGAGGAAGTTCCGAAAACCTTCGCGTTTGAGATTGCGCAGTGAACGGCGAAGTTGTTGATGCTGCTGGCGGATGACATGCGGTTTAAAATCACGGTCGGGACGTGCTTCGTTTCTTTCCTGACAGAGTTTTGTGGGCATGTTAAACACAATAGCAACGGTTAAGTAGTGGTATTCGCGCGCCAGTGCAATCAAAGGCTTCCGTGCTTCAACCTGGACGTTCGTTGCATCAATGACCGTCAATTTTCCGGCAGCGAGTCGTTTTGCGGCGATGAAATGTAGCACCTCAAACGCATCGTTCGTTGCTGCCTGATCGGTCTCATCGTCTGAAACAAGCCCTCTGCAGAAATCCGATGAAAGAATCTCAGTCGGTTTAAAATGCTTATGTGCAAAGGTAGACTTGCCTGAACCGGAGGGTCCAATAAGGAGTACAAGTGAAGGTTCAGGAATCCTAATAAACATTCTCAGCACCCTCACTCTTTATTTTTACCGTCATAAACACCTGTTTTCTCATGCTAACGGTTCTCCCGAATTTTCGCGAGTAAAGATCGCCATCTGTGTCGGAGAGCCAACATCTTCAGCCTCGGGTCCGATCGGGTGAAATCCAACAGCGTAGCCAAAACGTTTGGCAACATCTGCTGCCCAAGACTGAAATTCGTCCCGCGTCCACTCGAAACGATGGTCTTTGTGTCGAAAGTTCCCCGCCTGTAGATTCTCAAATTTGACGTTGTATTCTATGTTTGGCGTCGTCAACACAACCCACTGTGGAGAGGCAAACTCAAAAAGGACTCGCTCAAAAGCCGCGAGTCGTGACAAATCTAAGTGTTCAATAACTTCTACCACAGCAGCGGCATCGTATCCAGTCAAGCGTTTATCTCGATATCCGAGCGACCCTTGGAACAAGCGGAGCCGTTCTTTCTGCTTCTCCGGCAACCGGTCGTGACGAAGTCGCTCTCGCGCGATCTTCAGTGAGCGATGCGAAACATCCATTCCGACGATCTCTTCAAACTGCTTTTCAGCCAACAATTTACGCAGCAGCTTGCCTTCGCCACACCCCAAATCAAGAACGCGTTTCGCGCCAGACTGCTTGAGGGTCTCAGTCACCGTAGCCAAACGGATATCGTTTAGACCGATCCGTGCTTCAACCGCTGCCTCTTCTTGTGTTTGTATTGTTTCGTCAACCTCTTGAACATCTTCTTCGCGCAATTGGGCGAGTGCGTCACGCGTAAGGTGTCGTTGATGTTTCAGGTAACGACGGGCAATCGCTTCTTGTTCTGGATGTTCAGCGAGCCAATCGTTACCATGCTTTAAGAGTTTTTCGATCTCCGCCTCGCCGACCCAATAGTGCTTCTCGTCGTCAAGTACAGGCATTAAAACGTAGAGATGCGTGAGGAGTTCGCTCAAGCGACAAGTATTTTCGAGCGTTACTGTAAAATAACGACTCTGTCCCCAATCTGGGAATTGCGGGTCTAACGCGTGTCGTTCTGCCGTTACTGTATAACCCAATGGCTCAAAAAGTCGTCTTAATAATTTCTCTCCGCCGCGACAGGGTAAGATGGACACCTCTGCCTTTAAAGGGATGGCAGTCCCTACGAGTTGTGGACGCTCTTTGCATTTGCCGGACAACGCACTGCCAAACACCCGCGCGATTGCGACACTCAAGAACGACGAAGCGACGTATGGACGGTCGCTAACATATTGCGCCAGCGCGAAATTTTCTGCGAATTGCCCGTGAGGGCGGCGGACAAGTCCAACTGGATCGACATCAAGCAGCAGGGCTGCGGTGCATTTTTCGGTGCGTGCCTCCGGGTAGAAGACGTGTGCTTGCCCAAAAGTAAGTTCAAAAGATTGCAGCCGCGCAGGGTGTTTATGCAACAGATAACCGAGGTCTGTCGCGGGAGAATATGTGGTTGATATTGTCAATAGCATAGCAATTTGCGAAAAAAATGGCTATCAGTAATTAACTGTCAGCATAGAATTTTTCAGGATAATACCCTTGCTAAAAAAAGGTAAT
>VXZK01000102.1 GCA_009845545.1 Candidatus Poribacteria bacterium | reverse complement strand
GAACAAACTAAAAGTTTGTTCTACGTAAAGAAACATTTATTAACAGAAATGGTATCAGTTAACGGAACATGTATTTCACTCTTTTTCAAGGAGGATCAATAATGGTAAAAAGATATTTTCTGGTCACATAGACAACCGGATGATGGGCTCTTCCGTTAGGATAGTCGTTCCCATCCCAGTGTCTGAGATAGTTGCCGTTATGATATTCACTCGGAATGTTGTTCTTGCGCCACTCAGGATTTGCATCAATAAACGCCTTGAATTGCGCGTTCGTCACTTCATACGGGTCAATATAGAATTCATCAAGATAGAGGGTATGTCTGGGACTTGCGTCCGTGATTTCGTTGCTGCCCATCTGAAACTCACCTGCTGGCATTCGTACCATTTCAGTCGATGCTCTTTCCAATTCCTGTGTCGTTACATCGCCTCTCCCCCGCGATTGCAGTGCTCTCTCAAAATCAGTTTTTGCAGCGTCATGTTGCCCGAGTGCCCGCTTCGCTTTTCCGCGGCTGTGATATGCTTCGGTATAACTCGGACTCTGTTTTATAGCTACATCCAAGTCATCTATGGCACCGTTATAGTCGCCAAGGGCAGCCTTTGCGACACCACGGGTATGATAGTCAAAGGCTTCATTCGGATCGAGTTGGATAGCTTTTCCACTATCCATGAGTGCTGCTTGATACTGTTTTCGGGCTTCCGCTGTTTTACCCCTGTTTCGTTCTCAATTCTCCGAGGCGGAATTTCACCCATCCACGCTCGCTGTAATTTGTATCTTCTTCAGGCTGTAACTTGATCGCTTTGGTACAGTCCTTTATCGCTGTTTCATACAGTTTCTGGGCTTTGTCAAATTCTGCTTGTTCAGCGTTCAGATGCCCCAAGAGCGACTTTGCCCAGCCGCGACCGGTATAATTTCTATCGTCGTCCGAATCTAACTTGATGGCTTTCGTATAATCCTCTATCGCTGCTTCATACTGTTTTTGGGCGGCTGTAGGATTCCGTCGCTTGGCTTCATACTCACCGTAGTGGCAGCGTGTATGCCCGCGCCCGTTGTAGTTTGCATCATCTTCAGGTGCTAATCTGATAGCCTCGGTATAGTCCGCTATCGCTACGTGATAGTGTTGCCGCGCTTGAGTGATGCTTCCATACTTTGCCATAGACTCACCATAATGGACTGCCACGTTCCCGCGAGTGGCGTAGGCATCCGTAAATTCGGGGTCCGCCTCAACGGCTCCATTAAGGTCTGTGAGTGCTGCTTTATAATCATTCCCATTGTAGTTATCTTCTCCGCGTTGGAGGTGGCCATAAGCACGGATACGCTTTTGTTTGTACCAATCCACCAAAGGTTCAACTTGCGCGGGTTGCGAAAGCAGTGCCTTGAGTAGGTTTGAAGGAACAGCGTAACTGAAGGAACTGTCTACGGCGGTACTGATGCCGATGACTTCACCTTTGCCGTTTAGCATGGGGCCGCCACTGTTTCCCTTAGAAATATCGGCTGTTGTCTGTAACCATTTATCTCGATACCGGCTGCTGCGTATCGTTCCCTGTGTGAGTTTGTACGCGCCACCGCCCGGGTAGCCGATAGCATAGATGGGCTCACCATTTCTGGCATCATCACTGTTACCGAGAGAGAGCGGCACGCCTTCACCTGCGATTTTTAGGACGACGAGGTCATTTTCTATATCCTACGCCGCGATACTCTCAACCATCCAGATGGTTTCATCATCACTGAGTTTTGCGAAAATAGGTCCGGGACGTGCAATAACATGAAGATTCGTCACCACCTTATCGGGTTGCACAAAGAAACCGCTGCCTGCGCCTATTTTCATCAGGTTACCACCGGTAATCCGGACGACAGATGCTTTGCCTTTTTGGGCTGCGTGGTCTGCTGTCAGTGCTGGAAGTTTTTCAGAAACGTCCTGCTGCGGAACTCGCGCACATGAGACGAGTAGCACTAAAGCGAAAAGACTGAGTAGACTTTTTCTAATGTGTTTCATGGAAGACATACCCCTGACTATACTGGGTTTGTTTTTGTTACAATTACCATACACGGAATACCCAAAAATTAAAGTACCTTTCGTTCGCTGTCCTATTTTTCAAAATCCGGGTCTATCTCTTTTGCCTTCGCAAAATCTGCTTCAGCTGCTTCATGCTGCCCGAGTGCTTCCTTTGCCAATCCACGATCATAATAGAGCAGTGCTTTACTCGGGTTGAGTTGGATAGCTTCATTAAAATCCTTAATGGCATCGGTATGTTCGCCAAGAGCAACTTTTGCCATGCCGCGCGTGTGGTAAGTCGTTGCTCTCCGAAGTTTGGTTCCTTTCGGATTTGACTGGAGTACCTTGTCGTCGCACTCGGATACTGCTTCTTGGTAGAGGGTTTGTGCTGCTGTGGTGTTGCCTTGCTCGATTTCCAATTTTCCCATCAAGCACTTCGTCCACTCCAAATCGTTTAGATAAACCTTACTCCAGACCAGCGTTCTCTTTGAATCTAATTGAATCGATTCGGTGTAATCGTTTATCGCCTTTTGATAGAGGGTTCGGGATTGTGCGTGATTTCCGTTTTCTGCTTCAGCTTCCGACCAACGTAGTCTCGTATAACCGCGACTGTAGTATCCTGTGTAAGTAGTTGGAGCGACGATGATAGCTAGGTTCGCATCTGCTATCGCTTTTTGATAATTCCCCAATTTACCGTTGGCAATACCCCGGGCGGCGTATGCCTCTACTTTATGAGCGGCAACGAACCTGTCATCCTCAATAATTTTGTCATAAATTGTGATTGCCCCTGCATAGTCACCCGACTCCTGCTTTAAAAAGGCGCGTATAACGTAAGAGGCACCTTTAACCTGACCCCGCCAGATGCGCCGAAATATACCAACTTTGCTGTTATGCATCTTAGCCACAGTGTACGCAGTATAGGCAAGAACCTCTGGTCGTTTTCGCCACGTTGACCAAGATTCTATCTCTGCCGATGCAGTGATCGCGAGTAATGTTTTCAATGTATTTGAAGGAATAGTATATCCAATATTTTTGGAGTCAACACCCGCTGAACAGATTCCTATGGCTTCACCGCTGCTGTTCAGGAGAGGGCAGCCGCTCCAGCCTGGTGCGATTAATAGATTTAATCTGAGCCGTTTGTCGGGTGACTGGGGACCCCGTATAGTACCTTCTATCTTATTTTTCTTGTCGCCGTTGAATCCTACCGCGCAAACCTGAGCGTCTTTCTCAACAATCTCACTGTTGCCAAGTCGGAAAGGTGTATCTTCCTCAGCGGTTTTCAAGACAACGAGATCGTTTTCGTAATCAGATGCGATGATACCTTCAATCGTATAAACGGTTCCAGTGTCGACGTGTGTCACAGCCATCTTTGTATTACCTGCGAGGCCATGAAAGCATGTCACGATTTTATCACGTTCCACAAAGAAACCACTCCCTCGACTTCTGACGATCCAGCCTGGAATTTCGATTTCGGTTTCAATATAAACCACGGTGCCGACGATTTCTTCGGTAGGTTGTTGGCTTTTGTCGTTTTTCATATCTGTCCCTATCCTCTTTCGATATCCGGGTCCAATTTCTTTGCTTTTGCCAAGTCAGTGTTCGCTTCTTTCTGCCGCCCGAGTGTCTGTTTCGCAAGCCCGCGCTGGTGATAAGCATGCGCGAAATCCGGCTTGAGTTTGATGGCACTATCAAAGTCTTTGATCGCTTCATCGTGTGCGTCAAAGGCAATCTTTGTGACTGCGCGTGTGCAGTATGCATAGGCGTTTCGCCGATCGCGTTGGATCGCTACCTCACTGTCGTCCATCGCTGCTTCATAGAGTTCTCGCGCGGCTTCCATGTTTCCATCAGCGGATTCGTATTCAGCAATGAGATACTTTGCATAACCGCGGTTGTTGTAGTTTCGACTCGCGAGGCTGGGGTCCGGTGCGACCTGGATGGCTTTCGTATAGTCAGGGATCGCAGCATGATACAGCCGGATGGCTTCTGCTTCATCTCCCTGTGCGGCTTTGTCTAACCCGAGGAGGTACTTCGCTAATGCGCGATTATAGTACGCGCCGTACGCATCCGCCTCGCTCAGACCGATGCTGAGGGCTTTATCGTAATCTTGAATGCCCTCGGTGTACTGCTTCAGTCCCATTCTCGCCTGTGCCCGATTGTAGTAGGCGGGTGCTGCATCCGGGTTGCGTTCAATGGCAGTGCTACAGTCAACGATGCCGCCTTCAAAGTCTCCCAGAGTCGTTTTCGCAGCACCGCGATTGAAGTATGCTTCTGTGAAGTCTGGGTTGCGTGCCAGGGCGGCATCCCAGTCAGCGATAGCACCTTCGGTCTGTCCAAGGAGATTCTGTAAAGCTCCGCGATTGTGATAGACTTCCGCCAAATCCGGATTGAGTTGCAGGGCATCTGTATAATGTTTTATCGCTGCCTCATATTGTTTCTCTTTTTGCTTGAGGTATCCGCGAGAAGCCTCGTCATAAGCGCGTATCCGGGGTCGCTGTCGCCATGTTTCAAAAGGTTCCGCGGCTCCCACTTCCGCAAGCAGTGCCTTGACAGCATTTGAAGGAATCGCGTAAGCAAATTCTCGGGGATTGTTTACACCGGTCTCAGTAGGGGATGAGCTGCCCGCAACAGCAACGCCGATAACTTCACCTGCTCTGTTTATGACTGGCCCGCCGCTATTCCCTGGGGAGAGCACCGTTTTTAAACGCAGATGTGTGTCGCTATACTGGATACCCTGCACGGTCGCTTCCGTGACGGCACCTCTCGCACCCCTATCTTCTATACCGCCACCCGTGCAGCGGACTGCGTAAACCGGTTCACCTTTCTTGACGGTATCGCTGTCGGCGAGCGGCAGCGGTATCCCCTCAGTCGAAATTTGTAAGATGACCAGGTCCGCTTTGTCATCAAACGCGACCACGTCCGTAACCGGATATGGGACGCGTAGATTCACCGGCTCTACCAACGTCGTTTCTGTACCAACAACACAGTGAATATTCGTTGCAATCAGGTATGGTGCTACAAAAAAACCACTTCCGGCTGCGATCTTAACAGCTTGTATCTGCTTACCCCTGCGGTGTCCGGTCGGTTCTACCTTCAAAAGCACAACGGAAGCACCTAAGGCTTTTGAAGCAATTCGCTGGAGTGACCTGTTTTTATTATTTCTCGTTTTCCGTTTCCTCATCTTTTTGTTTCCTAACACCCAAAAATCTTTTCTTTTTATTATAGAACTCATAGCGAGTACGCGTTATGAATGGTTGAAAGTGATACGAAAGTTAAT
>VXZK01000065.1 GCA_009845545.1 Candidatus Poribacteria bacterium | reverse complement strand
TTTTTTTTTATTTCCGTAGAAGCTTTGTTTCGACCACTTAGTGGTGCTTTTAAACGACAAGTTAATTCTAGAGATGTCTTTGACGCAGTCATAGTTTCGATTCCATACTGGTTCGATTAAAAGTGTATATTCAAACCTTTCCGTAACCACCACGGAGTTGTTTCGATTCCATACTGGTTCGATTAAAAGGTTGGATAGCAGCGACACCGGGAGAGATAATCCGACAGTTTCGATTCCATACTGGTTCGATTAAAAGTTTACTCCAACAGGGCGGTGGTATTATTCAGATTGTGTTTCGATTCCATACTGGTTCGATTAAAAGGCTTTGTGAAAACCGTTAGTATATTATACGCGATCCTTGTGGTCCGTGTCAAGTTAATTTTTAGAATTGCGATTTTTCGGGTTGTGTTGCTGTCAACCTCCAGTTGTGCAAATTCTCCGGCAGGTTGACAGCATCAGACAGGATGTGGGTTTATCGCTGTAATTGCCTGAAATTGGCGTGTTTGTGATTGCTGAGAACGGACATTTTCGTGAGGTCGACAGCAAATAGTCGATCTATATTTTCTCGCGGAATTAGTCGTTTTGGACTTGCAAAAAGTTGTTGAAAGTCGCTTTGAACCCTTGTAAATAGTAGGTTTTCGCTTGTTTTAATTCACATAAATTCGGTTATGGTAGGGACCGCTCCAAGCGGAGCAGCCGAAATTCTCTACCAAGTGATGTTCTGACTATTATATACAATTTCTGTGAAAAAATGTCAAGTTTTAAAATTTATTAAGTCCAAAACGACTAATTCCGTTTTCTCGGAAGGCGTGCCTACAATAGGTTTGTCGCAGGATTTTTATCTATCCCCATAACCTCCTTATTCATCCAGCGTGCGTCACGGAGTTGGTAGATGATGATGGAGTCTTTTTCTGGGTCGGTAATGGCTGCTAATCCTGATTTGACACGAGCGAATTGTGCTTTGGTTAATTGCCCCTCAAAAACCGAATTTTGGATCCAATTGAGGTGCTGACGTAGGTATTTACAGACTTTTGCGACACGTTTGACTTCAATATCGTAGACGAGGATGATGTACATTGTAAGTTTCCCTTTTTAGTGGGCGAGGTAACCTCGCCCCTACGAAATGCTGTTATTAGGTGGTATTTTGATGGGTGAGGCAACCTTAGAAGAAACACCCCAGCAAAACCCCCTACGATTTGTGCCGTTTGCGCCAACGGACGAGGCAACCTCGCCCCTACGATTTGTGCCGTTTGCGTCTCGTATCTACCACCACGGTCGGAGTGCTTGATAGCTTTCCATATCAACAAGATGTTTAATGAGTTTATAGCACTCCAATCGGATGAGCCGTTGATAGGAGACATGCCGTTTTAACCGCCGATGTGAGATGGTCTGTTTGAGTTGATCGTCGAATTCGGCGATAAATAGTTTGCGCCCTTTCTCATTCAGATAGCAGCCATCAACATTAGTTTCAAAATGCTTTGACTCGTTGAGCTGCTGTCGGTTGAACAGTCGGAAGATGATACGGTCAATGATGAGCGGTTTGAATATTTCGGCGAGATCAAGGCTGAGTGAGAAGCGGCGGTCGCCGGGTTCGTGGAGAAAGCTGATCGTGGGGTTGAGTTGCGTTCGATAAATTTCGGTGAGGCATGCGGCATACATCATTGAATTTCCGAAGGAGATGAGCGCGTTAATGGGGTTATCAGGTGGACGACGGACACGCTTCTCGAACGGTGTTTTTAGGGTCAAGATGGTGTTAAATGCGGTGTAATAGATGTCTCGGATGGAGCCTTCGTATCCCATCAGTTCGTTTGTGCTCTTTGCCGATCGACTTTCTGTGAGGATATTCTCAATTGACTCAATTTGCGCGCTGCAATCCTTGTCTCGGTTGGTGTGATAGCGTAGGATGCGGAGCATATTGAAAACAGCGGATTCGACGAACTCGTGCGCGAGGGTCATCCGTTTGGCTGGCTTCTCATAGTGCTGTACCTGTTTGACGAGCAGGGAACCCGAATTTAGATATTCACGAGGATAGTAGCTGCCAGAATAGTAACCGTAATAATTGAATACGTGGAACGCTATTTTCTTCTGTGCAAGGAAGTTGAGCAGTTTGGTGTTCAGGTCAAGTTCTCCGTAGAAATAGAGTGCATCAATATCTTCCACGGGAATAGGGATGCGTGGTGCGTTTTCCGGCTCGAGGTAAATCGTGTTATCTTTTCGGCGAATTCTACCAGGTTGCGTGATGTAGTAGTTACGGGACATAATTGGTTTCCCTCCATGGTCGGCTTACGGCACGGCGGAGCGTGCCTGCTACTTTTAACTCCAGCAGAGTTCTTGGTAGCTGCAGGATTTGCAGATTTTCATATAATCCGCATGCGGTGGTGTTGGCAACGCTGTAATTTCGTTGACTTTTTCAATGGCGTTTTCTACCTCTTTTTCTCTTTCGGGTGTGAGTTCTACTTCGGTCGTCTGCCGTTGGCGCGGGTAGTTGATAACGCCTTTCTTATTTGACACACCCTTTTGCTTGAGGAGATAGAGGTAATAGCAGAGCTGCATAATATGTGCGGTTTCCATTGCGGGACCGGATTTGATGTCGTGCAGTACGCCGTGTTTGTCAATGAAGTCTATCTTTACAAGATTGTCAATGTCCCATTCTCTGCGTTTTTCGCGTGGATAACTCTCGTCGTGGAGGAGTTGCCCGAGGTCAACGTGTTCGGAGGTATGCTCCATTTCGAGATGGTTTTGGTAGAACCAGAGTTTACGTGTGCAAATATAGAGATAGTTGATGGCTGTGCCTGTGATGTTCGGGTGGTTTGGGTTTTGCATGGTTGGTGTCTCCTTTCAAAGTGGTTGCCGGTTGTTAGTTATCAGCGAGAGTCGTTTTCAGTTGTCAATGGCATCTGCTACATGTACCGCGGGAATGTGACGTGCTTTTTGATTTTTTTCTGTTAGGTTTCCTTGGAAGTTATAAGATATTCGTGCTATGTTCGTCCAATAGCAAACCGAGTGTTTCATCGTAGCGAACCTTGATGAACCACTGACCTAACCGCCCAAAACGTTTAGTCTCATAGAGTTGTCCGTCTTTATGGAGTCGCGCAAATTGGTTGTGGCTAATTTGCGCGATGTAAGCTCTGGCTTCATAGTATTCGCGTGCCTCGATTTTCTCCGAGAAATCCGCCTCATAGCATTCTGGCACGACCTCAACGCTTTTGAAGAGTTCATTAAACTCTTTACGACCTTCAGAATCCTCAATAAATGGAACAATGCCTTGTAGGTGCCGTTCAAATAACTGTTTCGCCTTATTGAATTTTTCGTGTTCTTTCTCATTGTAGCCATTACAATAGACCTGATCAATAAGATTCTGAATTCTGGACTCGTGTAAGATTTCATCCGATGTAAACGCATTTAGGGTACGCTCAATGGTTTCGCTGGAATAGATGAAACTATCGTTTTCACCACCTTTTTTACAGATGTGGACATCACAGATTCCATTTTCGCCTTTCCTGTTGATTCTTCCGAAACGTTGGATGAGTGCATCTATAGGTGCTGGTTCTGAAAAGAGACAGTCAAAATCTATATCCAATGATACCTCAACCGCCTGTGTGCCGACAAGGAGATCTGTGTCTTCAAGCTCCTGTTCAATCCGTTCTCGGTCACGGAGGATAAATCGACTATGAAGAAGCTTAGCATTATGGGCTACACTTTGCAATTTCTGAAATACATTTTGTGCCTGATTGACAGTGTTGCAGACGACCATGACTTGTTGTCCTTGCATGAGCCGTTCTTCAATCAACGGAATTGCCTCGTGGATACTGTTATCAAGTAACACCACTCTGTGTCGAGTGAATCTATCGCGTTCTTGGGCATCCATTTCCACCGGTGTGAGCTGCTGCCTAAGTGCGTCGTTAATCATCTCTTTAAGAAACTTTGGCATTGTGGCGGTCATAATGCAAAATTTTGCATTGTAATCTTCACGGAGTTTCTTTATCATTGTCAAAATAAGTGCTGTGGTGTGCGGATCATAAGCGTGGATTTCGTCAAAAATAAAAAGTCCTTGCGACATCTCTGCCATCTGCATCTCAAAGCCGCGTATACCAAAAAATGCCTTTAGCAATTGAAACGGTGTTAGCACCTTGTATGGTCGACAGATTTTTTTAGTTAAATTCTGCCGCTCACGAACTTCTGCTGATGCCTCTTGGTAAGTGTATTCTTTATCCACAAGATCCTTGTAAACAAAGTAATTCGCTTTTCCGTGCAACATACCAATTTTGTTGTCCGATACGAGTTTTTTCAACCGCTCATACATTGCATTGATACTTGCTGTATAAGGTAAAACATAAAAGACCCGATTGCCAAGTGTTTCACACTGATTTTTGTCTGACCAGAGCAAAGCCGCTTCGGTTTTGCCGGAACCAGTCGGTGCGGAAAGCATGAGCTGCCCTATTGTTTTACCAGAGGCTTCTTGAAAGGGTTCCCATCCGTAAAATTGTCGTCCTTTTTCTTTTGCTTTCTCTTTAACATGTTGCGTCAGTTCTGCTTCAAGGCTGTCAAGTGCGGTCTGGATTTCGTTTTTGCCTGCAGAAGCGAGGTGATCACAGGCAATCATACAGCCGCGCATGAGCATGCCATAGGTGCCGTGCAAGGAGCTTAATTCTCCATCTTCAAAATCGTTCAAATACGGAGCCAGAAATTCTCGGTAACCACTAATAAGTTGGTCGGTTGAGGTAACAGGTGCCCACAAACATTCCGCTGTAAGACACCAATGACGGACCTGCTCCTGAATTTCCATTAAAGCATCCCAATCCGGTGTAAGTTCTGCGATATGCTTTCGCCACTCTTGGTAGCCATACTCATTTTCTTCCCAGCATGGGTGCTTTTCCCTCAATGTTTCAATATCTTTGTGATGTGTTAGAATTGCTAAGGCGATCGCCTGTTTTGCCTCCTGAGGAAGTTGAAGCGTAACAACAAATCCGGTAGATAGAATCTCGTGGCGATAGCCCCATCGCTTGCCATCAGTAAGTTGTTTTTGAAAGCCTATCGCTGCTTTCCCGAAATCGTGAAGTGCGACGGCATAGAAGAGATATTGAAAGAAATCGGGTTCCCCAGCAACCTCCGCTAAAAACGGCATCCGTTCTTGGAGGCTATTGTATACTGCAAGGCAATTCTCTGTATGTTCCAGAAGCGTTTCTCGTGGATCGCTCTTCGCAAGCAATATTGACATAGATTTTTTCTCCGTAGGGGCGTGGTCTCCACGTCCGCCATGAGCGTTTTCGTGATTTCGTAGGGGC
>VXZK01000178.1 GCA_009845545.1 Candidatus Poribacteria bacterium | reverse complement strand
GCTATAATAAACGATATTATATTTTTAGAATCGCTCCTCGGATATCATCAATCATTCCAGTGGAGCGGAAAAGGTCTGGATTCATTATCGCGAGCTCTCGCGTTCATCTTAGATGGAAAAATCAAAACTGCTTCTTCTGTTCTTAACCCTATTTTTCGTGATGCTTGGGTTTGGCATCATCATTCCGAACCTCGCCTATTACGCCAAAGAGATTGGGGCAACTACTACTGAAATCGCGATATTAATGTCCATCTATTCCGGGATGCAGCTGCTGTTTGCACCGATCTGGGGCAGGCTATCGGATAAACACGGTCGAAAACCAGCGATTCTGCTTGGGCTGCTTGGGAATGCTGCGGCTTTAATTAGTTTCGGATTGGCAAAGGATTACGTTTGGCTCTTCATCGCGCGTAGTGCAGCGGGTATCGCTTCAGCGGCGGTGCTACCAAGCGTCATGGCTTATGTCGCTGACGTAACCACATCAGAGGAACGCGGCAGAGGCATGGGCTTAATGGGCGCGGCGATGGGACTCGGTTTCATCCTCGGACCAGCGATCGGTGGTGTCATGGGCAGCCACGATATGCCGTTCTTTGTTGCCGGTGGGTTGTCGCTGCTTACTTTTCTCTTCGCGCTTGTTTTACTGCCAGAATCGCTCCAGAAGGGTCCAACAGACGAGGGCCTTGAAGACCGACATGAATGGGTCTCTCCGCGTGAGATCTTTCGTCAGACAACTTTAAAATCGCCGCTCACGCCTCTCTTTCTTGTCGCGTTTTTTTCTACTTTCAGTTTCGCAGGATTGGAGATGACTTTTCCACTTTTCATTGAAGACAAGTGGAACTATGGAGAGAGAGAGATGGGGTGGATGTTCATGGCTATGGGGGCGATTGTGGTACCGCTGCAAGGTGGGTTGCTTGGTTGGTTAATCAATAAGTTTGGGGAACGACGGATCGTTCTTATAGGGTTGCTGCTCAACGCGCTCGGCATGGTGTTACTGCTTAAAGCCTACTCTTTCGCAACGCTCACGATATATCTCACGATTACTGGCATCGGAAACCAGTTGATCCGTCCAACGAATACGTCATGGATTTCTAAGCAGACTCGGATTGGTCAAGGCGCGGCTATCGGTATTATGGATGCTTTTCTAAGTTTAGGGCGCATTTTGGGACCGCTGCTCGGCGGCTGGCTCTACGCAAAGGAGGCGTATCCTTACGCAGTGCTGGCTGGCATCTTGGTAATCGCGACGGTTTGTCTGTATATTCCTCTACGACGCATTGGGGATGGCATCCCACCTGTCTCACATTAGCAGTATGAGAATAAAGTCAGAATCCTCCTTGCAACAAAGATTAACAATACTCTCTACTTTACTGTATGACCGCTCAACGGCGGTAAACGGTGTTCTACGCGCCGTGTATTGTATTCAAGCCGATACCGACGATGCGCCTCGCTGTCTGGATAATGCTCCGTATCTGGATACGGGTAGGCGGACATCCCGTGAAACGGCAGCGGTTCAACCGTCTGTGATGTGAGCGTATTGATGTCGCCGTCTTTGTCCCAACCGTCGCTATAGAGGATAAAATCTCGCACCCACCCCGGTTTTAATTCAGGGAGACGTGCGGCATCAAATTCTACCGTGATTTCGTCACCAGCATTGAGGATAACATACATATCGTCAACCTCCTGTAGTAAGGGATTAACATCGCCGTAACGGGTGTAATACCCTGCGAGATCGCGCCACTGTGCATCCGTTGTTACCTTTTGGTAATCAAAGAGGTGCGGTGCGTGCGAGTTCGGACGATACATTTCGGAGAAGCCACGATAGTGCAAATCTGCGCTATCCGGATTCAATGTTGTCGTCTCTATTGGTACGTCTTGGGTGCCGACAGTGAAAAACACTGCGTCCCAATAAATCTGCATATCGGTCTCAATCCGAACGTGTCGGTCGTCCGACAGAAATTTGCCTGTTAGGTCAACCGTAATCGTCTTGTTTTTACCTGCCGGTAATCCAATCATATCAATAACGGACTTCCATTGTCCTGTTTCATCTTTTACAGAAACTGAAGGAAAACTCGGATTAATTCCGAGATTCTGGAACAAGGCAACGTTGATACTGGTATCCGTCGGGAAGATCCATCCGCTGAGGAATAGCGTCACAGGTGTGTCATTGGGAACATCACCGAGGTCAAGGATGATCGCATGCGGTTCGACGACCCCTTGGTAGGGACCTGGTGCGTGTTCAACGGCATAGTGGTAATCAAACGTTTTTAACGCATCGGACACATCTTCACCGCGATGGTTGACCGCAGATTTCGGGTGCAGCTTCTCTTTGACACCGTAAACCTTGAATTCCGCAAACGGTGGTGGTGTGTATTGTTCGTTTACGAAAATGTCAGTCCCTGCTGGGTGATCGACGGCTATCAGTTTTACTTCGTCAAAATAGGCGGTTTCCCATAACTCTTCTGTTATCTGAATGGAATATTTACCATCCTTTGGTTGTATTTCTGTTCCTGAAATTTTTACAAAATCCTTCGTTTCATCGGGGGCAACGAATCCCATTGAAGTGACAAGTCCCAACGGTGCACGCCAGAGCAGGTCGGTGACGAATTGATACTGTTCACCATCATAAACATATAGAAACGGACAGGAACCTTTCAGTATCTGCTTCTCCAGAATCCGTTGTCTTGACTGCGGTTTGATGACATTTTGCGGCACGCCGTTCGTCCAGACAACACGCACAACATCTGCAGCATCAAAGGCACCCAACCCGAAATGGGAAACCTGTTCGGATACATACTGCAGTTGATACAGATCACCGACTTTCACTTCCAATTTCGAGCCGATACCGTCTCTATTCACTTTGTTGTTTCCGGAAGTGATACCTTCCAGTCGGACCTGTATATAGTTATTTCGGTTGCCACCGTTGTTCTGCAATGCGCGGAGTTCTCCTTTGCCATTAATGAAAAAGAGGTCGAGATCGCCGTCGTTGTCGTAATCTCCGACGGCTCCAGCGAGCGCGTTGTGGAGGATCGCGCCCTCCGTTGGTGTGACGGTTTCTATGAGCGGATACGGCTCGGCAAATTGTCCAGTGCCGTCGTTTCGGAACAGAAACATCCCATCTTTGCCACTCACCCAGAGGTCAACAAATCCGTCGTTGTCGTAATCTATATTTTTCAATAGCGTGGGTGATAGATCACGCACACCCGCCTCTAACCGCGGATCGCTCATAAAACTTCCATCTCCTCTATTGAGATAGAGGTAGATTTGATCTGCTGTTGCCAAGAAAATATCAATGTCTCCGTCGTTATCATAATCACCGATAGCAGCTGCGGTATAATGGACATCTTGCGCAATCCCAGTCTCGTCGGAAACAGCGCGAAGTCTGCCTTGGCGGAGGTTATCGTAAAGCGTGCATCCTGTTTCCTGATGTGTAACAAAAATATCTATATCGCCATCGTCATCGAAATCGGCGGAGAATACTTCGGCAGGAGCGGATTGTGGCGCGGCTGTTTTTACAAAGGTTTGTTCTGTGACATCAGTGAACGGCTCATCATCTTCATTTTCATCATCACTATTATTCCGATACATCGTGGCACCGGCTGTAAAGAGGTCTAAATCGCCGTCGTGGTCATAATCGACAGGATGGAGGACTCCTATATCTGTTACCGGCTGTTCATGTTCATATAAAACGACGGGAACTGTGCCTTCATTCTCTTCTGTAGTTTCCGAATAATATACTATTCCCTTGGCAGTTTCCAATAGAAAATCTTGTATTCCATCTTTATTCATATCTGCAACAGCCACGTGAAGATTTGATTGCTCTGTAAGTTCTTGCTCATCTTCGAGAATTGTAACTGCATCAAACTGTTCCCCCATATTCCGATACAACACAAACTGAACTTTTCGCTCTGTATTCTGATACAACCCGCCAAAATCAGAACCGCTTATATACAGATCAAGTTTTCCATCGTTATCGGAATTCACAAAAGATACAGCAGTGGGTATTCTTAAGGGTAACAGTGCCTTTACATTGCTAAGTCCAAGTTGTTCAGTAACATCCACAAATTCCACCTCAATCGGTAGCGTCTGCTTAGCGATGATTCGTGCGCGAAACCCCGCACTGAATGTCTCTATGGGATGCCCAAGGATGTTAGTCACCAATTCGCCGATGCCTTGCTGGTAGCGTGGACTTGCTCGGTGCAAGTTCTCAAAAATTCGGACATTTCGTGTAGCAAGTTTCAAGTCACCTTTCTCTATCGCTTCTATTCCTTGTGTGAGGTATGCGAGTTTTTCTGCATCGGTATCGCCTAAAAGGAGCATTAGGTCCTGGCAGAGATCTGCAGCGGCTTCGAGTTGCTCTTGCGCTAACAAGCCGAGTGTCAACTTCATCAGTACAACGATATTCACAGGTGATCGGGCATGCAGTTCCTGAAGATGCCAAACAGCCTCTCGTTGGGCTTCTGGATCGTTTCGTTGCCCAAGATAGTGGCGGACCAGTTTGTAACGAAACTCCAATTCGTCGGGGGCTAACTGGACGGCTTCCTTCATCGCCTCCACTGCTAAATCAGTTTTCCCTTGCTGCAATTGATAGACTTCGGATAAGATGAAGTGTAACTGGCTCTCCATCGGTGCGACAGTGATACCGCGCTTTACCGCTTCTTCGGCGGCATCTGCCTTTTGTAGGCGTAAGTGTGCGACGGCGAGGTTACCATAGCCGATTGCTTCGTCGGGCAGCAGTTCAATCAGAGCAGTAAACGCCTCAACGGCTTTTGAAGGCTGCGATTCTTCGAGATATGCCAACCCTAAATTCTGATGTCGGATCGCTGCTTCAATGATCTCGGTACTGTTCATTTCTTGCGCATCTGCTGTTGAGACGATAAAACCGCATACCAACAACAGCACGCATATCAAGCATTTTCCTATAGTAGGAGACGTGAATCTCGGTATCATGCATTTTCCTCTTTCTGAATATCTTCTGCGGTTTCCACGATTGCCTGTTGTATGGTCCGCCGTCTTAGTGTGAGTGAATCTTCGAGTTGCTTGAGGTGAAGCAACCACGACTCCTTAGAATCGCCTTCCTCCGTGCCGAACCCGTCCGTTATAGAGAGCCGAATATATTTCAACCGTTCCGTCTGTAGAACTTTCATCTGCGCGTCATAGTCTTCAACGCCAGATTCTAAGAGCGTAATCAGTTCACGTATTTTTTCCACTGTGTGTCTCCTTCTTTTAAATTGTATTTTCGTAGTTGGTATATCAAGGCGAGATGTAAATAGTTTACCTGATTTCATGTTTGCAATCAAATGAAAATTGATTCCTTTCTCTTGCACTCTTTTAGCACACATTGTATAATAG
>VXZK01000328.1 GCA_009845545.1 Candidatus Poribacteria bacterium | reverse complement strand
AAGGGTTTAAGGTTATCTCCGAAGTGGCTCCGTATTCATTATACTATGTATAGTATAACACATTTTGACTTCAAAATCAAATTCATTTTTCTACTTTCTTTTTCAATTACCTCTGCTATGTAAGTCACGGAACGCTGCGTACGCCCGCTACTGTTATTAGGACTCCCGCTATATCAGCCGGGCAGCAGCCGATAGCCGATGCCGGTCATAAGTCCAACAATGATCCAGATGCCGCCGATAAAGCATTCGCCCAACACAACCCCTAAAATAAGCGGGCGAAGTTTGCGGTAATAGGCAACGCCACCGAACTTGAGTGTGGTATATTTAAGAAACCAACCGATAAAAAATGAACCCCAAAAACAGTAGGTAGCATAACTCGTCATCATGAGCGAACCGATCGGGTGCAGTTTCCACCAGAGGTAATGGTGCCGCATCCAGAGCATGCCGAACATCATCGCACCACCGAAGATAAACGAACCGAGCCGTTCCAATTCAATACCCGTCGGATGTTGCAGAATGCTTGTAAGGCGGTTAAATGGGGAGGTTGTGGAGATCATATAGGTCCAGTGTTGTAGGTTCACTGCACCGTGCGTATAAGCAAGGTCTATGGACGAATAGTAAGAGACACCCATCGCCAAGATGATGGCGATGCCCATAGTTAACAGAAACGGGCGTTGTTTGAGGCGGAGCGGTTCCGCGAGTTTGAAGTTGTTCATCACGCTCGGCATCAGGATCTCCCGCATATCAAACATCAAAACCCGTTCATAAGCGACCAAGGTCCAGCTCGGTGCGTTCACACGCGCACTGCCGAACAGCGTAATGAGATATTCACCCGGCAAAAAAGAGTAGAGGATAAACATCAAGCCACCGTTGGTAACCATCCATGTGCCGACTGTTGTGATGGCGAGGAAAATGCCGAGTATAAAGAGGGCAACCCATACGCTCATCCCCGCGAGACTGCATATTAGCGTGAGCAGTAAAATACCGCCAATCATACCGCCGACTGCCCAGACATAAGGTAACGGTTCGTTTGTATCGTTGCTTGCTTGTTTCCCAAAGAGGGTGGCGAATGCACGTCCGAAATGACGTTTACCGATAAACAGGATAAACCCGATAAAAACTAATAGCGCGCCCATCTGTTGGTTTTGATGGAAGTCCCACTGATTCACTTTAGAACCTGTCGCATAGATAAGCACCGTCTCCATTTTGCCCAAGAGAAAGAAGAACCAGAAACTAAACGAGATTTCGAGCGTGAGCAAATAAACAATAGCAATGACCGAAGGGTAGATAAAGAGATTCACCGAGGGCCACCATGCCAAGGCTGAGAACGGTTTTTCGGTAAAGAATTGCGCGATCGGGAAATAGAGGGACGGGTTCGGTGTCGATGGAAAGTAGAGGTGTAATCCCTTTAAACCGTGCAATATTATGGGTATTGCCGCACCTGACCACATCAGGCGCGATTTAAAAAATCGGTTCAGGAGGCTACTGCCTGATGCTGGTTGGAACATCTCTACTGGCAATTGAACGAGCGGGAAGGTGAAGCGTTCATGTTCTACCCACTGTTTTCGGAGGATAACCGTCCAGCAGATGGTGACGAAATAGAAAATTAGGACAAATGCACTCCATCCGACGATCGGTTTTACCCATGCCTTCCACGGGATTACGTCTCCTTCTGGTAATTGTTCATAGAAATAGAAGACGGCTTTCGGATCTTTCACGACCATCCAGTCTGGAAGATGCTGATGAAAGAGCGTGATCCACTCGTTTTCGGGCGTCGCGAAGTAGGACGGACTCACAGCGAGTGGGACGAGATAGCGCATCAGCCCTGAGGATGGAATACCCGATGCGACCAGCATCATCCCCCAGATAATAAGAAGTTCACTGCCTTGCAATTCGGTGTTGGGCTTCAGTCTTTTGAGCAGTGTATTGATACCGAGTACGAAGACCAGCATGACGAAGACAACGGCGATCGGCAGATGGTTCCCAGCGAGATAGGTGCCGCCGACGTGGAAATCGTTATACGGAGTGGCGAGGCATTGGCATATCACCGCTACCATGCCGATGATTACACTCCGCGCTGTGATACCGCTGTAAGCAAGATGGTTGGTTCGAGGGAAGTCTGAGGGATGGGTGGCAGCGAAAGAGGTCATAAGAAACGGCATCGGTCAGTTACTTAGCAAGCGGACTCTGTAAAGGAGGCTGGACTTCTTCTAATTCACACCAGATATTAGACATCAGAGCCGATGTGCTGAGATATCTCGCTGCTTTCTTTAGTGATCCGAATAAGAAACCGTAGTGCCTCGTTGACAGATGTAGCGTCTGGAAATACTTCAGCAACATCAGGTTCCAACTGGACAATAAATCTGCCAAACTGTTTGCGTTCAGTTCCCATTTTTCTCACTTGCAAACTTTTTAAATCATATTCTGGTCGAAGTCCATCTTGGATTGTTGTCTTGTCTTTCTTCATACAGTTCTTTCTCCTTACGCGTTGCTTTTCTGGCAGTAATTAAACGAATTGCATCACCACGCTCCGTATATGATACGATTAATACGCGGTCTTGTGCTGATTGTCGAACAATGATATACCTATGTTCATCATAAGAATGGTCTGGATCATAAAAATCAACATAGAGGGTATCATCAAAAACAGTACTCGCCTCATCAAATGACACGCCATGTTTTGACAGGTTATATGCTGCTTTATTTTTATCCCATTCAAACTCCATTGCAATTAGTTCCGTAAGTCAAATACAGTTTTCACTGTGGCTGTCTTGCCTGTGTTCAAGGCAGTCTGGATGGCGCGCCTATAATCTCGCAGTGGAAACCGTCTGATCACCAACGGACGCAATTGTGATCCCATTTCTTCGAGGAGCCGCATGCCGAGGGCAAAGGTATGGACTTGTTCGCCGTTGTGCGTTTCAATCCCATATGTATACGCACCTGCGACTTTCAACTGTTTATACCAAACTGAGACCCAGTCTATGTTTTTGGGGATCCCAGGCATACCGAGCAAAATGACTTCGCCGTTCGCGTGTGTGAAACGAAGCGCATCGTCTATTGTGACATTGGAACCGATGCAATCAAAGGTTATATCTACCCCCCCGATTAATACCTGTTGTCCAAACTCTGGTTGATACGATTCTGAGCCTGTGAGTTCACAGAATGCTGTATACCGACTGCTATTCGGCAATATTACCTCATTCGCACCGAGGTCAAGCGCTAATTGCTGTTGGTGTGGATACTTCGCGAAGATGAGAATTCGGTTTTGATAACCGAGCGTCCGAAGTGCCGCGACGGTAAGGAGTCCGATCGTACCACCCCCTATGACACAAATGTTGTCTGCTGTACTATAGGCTGACTTCAAAACGCCGTGGATCGCGCAGGCGAAAGGTTCGAGGAGCACCGCAATTTCGTCTGAGATGTCATCCGGGACGAGATGAAGTTGTGATCGGTGTGCAAGGACGTATCGACTCCACCCACCGCCTGTATCCCGACAATAGCCCGTCTGAACGCCTTCGGAGATATCGCCTTTTGTGATATTTTCGCAATTAGCGAAGTATAAATTTTGGCATTGATAGCACGGCGGCGAAATCCCTCGCACCGGACATGAAAGCGCGGGTTCAATCACCACTCTTGCACCAATGGGGAAACCCTCCACTGCATCACCGAGCTCCGCGATTTCACCGACAATCTCATGGCCTAACACAAAAGGTGTTGAGGTGAACGGCGAAAAATACGGACTTCCTTTAGAGGTGATCGTCGCTAAATCGGAACCACAAATCCCGCTGAGTCGAGTCTTGACCTTGACCCATTCCCGAGTTGGCAGCTCTGGCTCCGGGATGTCAACGAGATGTATGCAGGAAAACGGCGACGTGTAGAGACCCCGCCACCATTTGCCAAGGTAACGCATTGCAAGATAACGTGGGATGCTTTTGTAATATTGAATGGCTTCCACTATAATAGTTCTCGGTTGTCAGTAACTACTTAATTGCCGTTGTCAAATTTGACACGTCTGTAGACGTGCTGTAAAGGTAGTTCACATTGGTTAGGTAGCAGTGGGGCGACATCCGTAAGTGTCCGAAATTCTGTCGGTATCCATTCGGGTTCATGGCGACGATACCGCAGCACCTGCACTTTATCTTGTGAAATCAGAATGTATTCTTGTAAAGAATCTATTTGGCGATAGTGTGTGAATTTTTCGTCTCTGTCATACATTTCAGTGGAAGCGGAAAGCACCTCTACAATAAGCGTTGGGTTCAGGAGTGTATCAAAGACGTTATCCTCGGCGCGTGGGTCCCCACACACAACGACAATATCCGGGTAAAAGTAGGATTCTGTCTCAGCAACTTTCACGCGCAGATCACCGGTCGAAGCGACTTGACATTCCGTATCCATCAGTTGGTTGTTAAGCTGAATTGCCGTGTCGAACGTGATAAAATTATGTGCGAAACTGGCACCTGCCATCGCGAGGGGCTCTCCGTTCACATATTCATTTTTTGTGATTGTCTTACGCTCCAATTCAAGGTACGCTTCGGGCGTTAGGTAAGTCGGTGCTGCGATAGGTGCCATCTCAGTGTTCCTTTTCCGGTGTTTCGTCTAATTGCTTACGTTCAATTATAACGAAAACGCTTTCGCGTATCAAGTAAAATATTGTGCCAATGATACAGAAATGCAATCCCACCTTGATTACGTTGCAGTTTGACTTTGACTTTTTTCGTTTTTTTATGTCAAGATAGTAATACCGAGTAACTGTTTTATCCTTATTTTTTGTGTAAACACCACATTCGAACTTGAGGGATTGAAACAAGGCTGTTAACCGTTGTTGTCCATCTAGGATGAGCGTATTAGGGGACTCTATAACTTTCTCCCGGTTAACCCCTTCAACAAGTCTTGTAAGGGAATTTTTACTATCAACTGCAAGTGTCAGAACTGCTCCGATAGGAAAGGCTTGGGATACACTTGCTAAGAGACTTCGGATCCGGTAATCGTCCCATATCCAGTCTCGCTGAAAATCAGGCAGTTGTATCCTGCCAGTCCCTATATCCGTGAGTATTTCGGAAAGCAAGGGTCTATCAATATTGAAAGTGCTCATGTTTACCTCTCTGTTTAACGATTTGTGCCGGTTAATTTTGTTTGGGTTCCTCAGAGGTGCGCGATATCGTTGCTTTGTAGCATAACCTGTTAAATTGTGCCCTTATGGCGCAGGCTAACAGCCTACTATTTCATCAAGATTGAGTTTATGAGTTATAGTAGATTCTATAATTACTTGGACATTCAACATCGGTTCGGTTAGAGGATTTAGTCTGGGAATAGACTAAATCCATTCCTTGTATTACATTCCGAACCTAC
>VXZK01000300.1 GCA_009845545.1 Candidatus Poribacteria bacterium | reverse complement strand
CTCCCAACTTCTTCAGATCATCGAACAGAAATGTGCCAAACACGGTAAAACGTTTCATAAGATCAATATGTGGACTGCGACGACAAAACCGTGCGGTGATTGTGGCTATCACAACAAAGAACTCACGCTTTCAGACAGGCAGTGGACATGCCCCGAATGTGGTTCACACCACGATAGGGATATCAACGCTGCGATAAACATCAAACGGGCAGGCTTGGCTGCCTAAAGTGGAGCGACAGTAAGACGGTGGACTCTCAGAGAAAACCGCAGTTGCGAGGAAGCACAAGCCCCACGCTTTAGCGTGTGGGTACCTATGACTTAAGAGAGGCTAATTGTTCAATATCTTTTGGGAAACACCGGTACTTCAATTCGGAAACGACGGTTAAAAAGAGATGATCAAGCATCAGAAAACAGACTTATAACCTATAACTTATAACCACTAAAACAGGAGAAGTCAATGAACGATATTTCCTCTGGAAAATTGCGAGGTATCATGAAACTCGCTGATACAAATGGACGCTTTAAAATGATGGCGATTGATCAACGTGGCTCCATGGTACAAGCACTCGCAGACGCACTGAACACGGACAAAACAGATGTCCAATATGAAGAGGTCGCTGCACTCAAAACTCTAATTACGCGCGTCCTTGCCCCAAATGCCACAGCAGTTCTCACCGACCCGATTTACGGGCATCCCTATTCCATTACCGAAATCCCGCGGGATGTCGCATTGCTCCTGGCTTATGAAGAATCAGGTTATGTCAGCGAAGGCGTTGCTGAAAACGAACGGCTCTCTAATCCAATTGAAAACTGGAGCATTGTGAAGGCACAACGTGCAGGGGCAGACGCTATTAAACTTCTTGCCTATTACCATCCCGATGCCTCCCTGGAAACGCTCAAGCATCAGCAGGCTTTTGTGCGCCATGTTGGCGACGAGTGTGAAAAACAGGATCTGCCGTTTCTCTTAGAATTGGTGAGTTATGCCCTCGAAGGTACGACGAAAAGTGTTGGGTTTGCAAAGCAGAAACCTGACCTTGTTATTCGGAGTGTTGAGGAGTTCACAGATCCAAGCTACAAAGTGGATATCCTGAAATTGGAATTCCCTGCAGACCTGAAATATACTGCCGATTATCGAGATGCTGATTTTTATGCAGGGGACTCGGCGTATGAACTTGCAGAAGTGAAGGAAATCTGCCAGAAATTAGACGAGGCTTCCACGTTACCGTGGGTGATTCTCAGTGCTGGTGTAGATATTGAGGAGTTCATTGAAAATGTTAACCTTGCAACCGGTGCTGGCGCAAGCGGCTTCCTCTGTGGGCGAGCCATCTGGAAAGATGCAGTCCAATACTATCCTGATACCGAGGCAGTTCAGAAATTCCTTGACAACGAAGCGACGACAAACTTCAAGAATGCGAACGCTGCAGCGGAAAACGCGCTACCCTGGTTTGAGCATCGCCAATTCGATGGTTCCGAAAACGTTCAAGTTGCCAAGCAGTCCGAAACATGGTATCAAGACTATTAGGTTGGAACGCGTTGGTGAACGTTTAGCCTGATAGCACCGCACTGTTGATTTTCTCAAGGATCATTTGGGCAACGCGGAGGGTCGTTTCTTCGGAAACTCGCCCTCCAATTTCCGCTACCAGCACAACGACGGTCTGTTGAACGAACAAGAAATTCGCACCAGCCTGCCAGACCACATCTCCCAGACCATGTTCGTCATTCAGTGGAGGTTGGTAGATAGATTCGTGTCCACCAAATTTCGACACCGTCTTTGCTGCGAGTCGAAGTCTACCGGCATCGGCTGCTGTGCATGCCTCGTCGTGTGACTCGAAGAACCAGTAATTAATAGCGACCTGCTGTGCTGCTGAATTGTTCAACCACCATCTATCGCGCCAGCCGAATTGTGCGACAGGCGGCTTTGGGGCTGTTGGGGAATAGAGCTCTTGTGCTGAGGCATGGCGCGCCGCTACATCCTTCAGATCGTCGGCTGTAAGTTGAATTGATTCAAGCGTAAGTATCATAGTGATATAATAACATCTCTGAACCATAATTTCAAATTAAATACAGACATCGTAGTTATCGGTTAAAAAAAATAAAAGTTTTTTCGGCACAAATCAACTAATAAATAGTGAAGATTTTTTCGGCACAAATCAACCAATAGGAACAGCACTACGGTATCAGTTAAGAATAAAGCCAATAGAATTGTTGAGGTATCTTACAGCCAAACTTGGCAACCACGCGAGAAATATGAGAATATTAGCACGGTACATACTCAAAGAATTTTTTCCGCCTTTCATAATAGCACTCATCTGTTTCACCCTCATGCTCATCTTCAATGACCTGTTTCGGTTGACGAAATTGTTTGTGCAGAAAGGGGTTAGTCCGCTGTACCTCGTCGAGTTGCTCATCTATGTCATGCCAGCGACGGTGGTGTTATCTCTGCCCATGGCGGTTTTAGTGGCGATTTTGCTTTCACTCGGAAGGCTCTCTACCGATAATGAGATTGTCGCGATGAAAGCACACGGGATCGCTTTCCATCAACTTATGCTACCCCTCTTAGGCATCGCGATAGTGCTGAGTGTTGTTGATCTTGCATTGATAGACTATGCGCTACCACGCGCAAACCTTGCTTACGCTTCCCTCCAACGCGATATTCGGCGGCATAAACCCGCTTTCGTTTTAGAGGAAGCCACTGTCATGAAAGAATTAGAAACTGAAGGTAAACTCTGGATGTACGAATCTACAGATAAAAAAAGTGGGCGTATGCTGAACGTCAGAATCTGGGATAATATCTGGAGTGGGCGCCCGCGATTCAGCGATGCACAAGAAGCCAGCCTCGGTTTTGAAAACGGTAGGGCCATGCTTACGCTTTACGATGGGCTGACTTATGAACCTGCAACCAATGATTTAGACGAGTTTCGTGTAACAAAATTTCAACAACAACAACTTGCACTCCAGTTGACCGAAGACCTTGAGCGGAGCGCATTTCAGAACCAGAACCCGCGTTCAATGCACATTTCGCAACTCAAGACGTTCATCGGAACATTAAAGTCTACTGTCCCCAACACTAAAAACCCGGAATACATTCTCCAGAAAATTCGCTCCGCCGAGGTTGAATATCACAAAAAGTTTTCGATCCCTTTTGCATGCTTCGTACTTGGCGTAATCGGTATCCCGTTGGGGTTGATGGTGAACAAGGGCGGTAGAATGCTCGGTTTTGGGCTCGGTTTAGCCGTAATTGTGGTATACTATTTGCTGCTCCAAGTGGGTCAGAACGCAGGCATGAACGGTATGTTGTCGCCGGCATTTGCTATGTGGCTACCCAATATTGTGATCGGTGTGTTCGGAATTGGCTTCAACTTTTGGGTCATCGCTGAAGGGAAAATCCATGCGTGGCGGGACCGAGACAGTCGGCTGGCACTGGTGGTTAGTCGAAAAGTTGAATCTTAATAGAGGCATCGTACTGTATGTCCCAGAACTCCCGACTCCACGAGACCGTAAAAATATTTGATGTAGGATGCATGCCTTGAACATTCTTGACCGCTACCTGCTTCGCGAATATCTCAAAGCCTTTGTTGTCGGCCTCTTATTCTTTATCGCGCTAATTATCATCGTACGGTTGTTAGATTACGACCTCAAAAAATTTGAAGACAACATCACCTACATCATCGCCGTCAAGATTGTCCTGTATCAAGCACCCCGCCGGATTATGGAAATGGTGCCGATTGCCGGTTTTGTCGCTGTCTTTTTCACGCTCGGGCGGATGGTTCGGAGCAACGAATTCACAGCCATGAAAGCAGGCGGCATAAGCGTTTACCGGCTCCTTGCTCCTATCCTAATCGTAACCCTCATTATCTGTGGACTTTTCGCCGTTTTTTACAACAGAGTTGCGTCGCCTGCCTTTCATGAAGCACACCTCTTGCAAAACAAGGTGAAACCGCAGCGCGGCAGGAACGTCGTCTTCAGAGGCAAAAACAATCGCGTCTTTTACTCACAGCGAGTCGCCTTAGATGCCCAGAAAATCAGTCAGTTGACGATTTATGAATATGACGCTGAAGAGCAACTCGATCGCATCACCTTTGCGAAGTCCGCGACGTGGACACCCACGCACTGGGAACTCAGCGATGGCTATATACGCCACTTTGAGCAAGGCGTTGAGGTCGATTACGAAACTTTCGACACCTATACGATTGAACGCCACGAAGACCCCACCCGTTTTATCGGGAGTGAGAAAGACCCCAGGGCAATGACGATCAAGGAACTCCGCGAGCAGATTGCCTATAAACGCGAAGCAGGTCAGATTTCACGCAAAGAGCAGGTGAAGTTATATCATAAAACGGCTTACCCGTTCGCGGCTGTCGTCGTCGTGATGCTCGGCGCGCCAATTGCTATACGCTTTGGTAGGGCAGGATTTTTTGCAGGATTGGTCATTGCCTTTTTCCTCTCTTTCATCTACTGGGCACTCTCTTTCGCGACACTTGAAGGGCTGAGTGAAAACGGCAAACTCCATCCATTTCTCGCCTGTTGGGGCGCGAACATCTTGTACGCTGTTGTCGGAAGTGTCTTGATCTGGCGTACGCCTAAATAGAATCAGGAGCCTTTAGCCAAGATATACACCTTCGTGTTGCGAAAAACATGATCCCCTCAAAAATTGGTAACCTCTTCTTCAAAATTCGTAGTTTCACCCCGATTCCTTTTATTTGCGCACTCCTCTATTTCGCAAAACCCGCGGGGTATACCATAGTTATCGGGATCCCGTTCATCGTCGCAGGTGAATTTCTTAGGATATGGGCAGTCGGATATGCAGGCGCATCCACGCGCGCAAGAACCCTCGGTGCCGCCCGCGACCTCGTGACAACGGGTCCCTATAGTTACGTCCGGAACCCACTCTATCTCGGCAATTTCTTGCTGAGCCTCGGCGTTTGCCTTGTCGCAAACATCTATTGGCTTGTCGCAGTACTGATTATCGGCTATTTCTGCCAATATCTCCCCATTATAGCAGTAGAGGAGGCGTACCTATCAGACTCTTGTGGCTCGGTGTATCAGACATACCGAGAACAGGTGCCTCGCTTTATGCCCCAGTTCCGTTCTTATCCTGATCCATCTCCCCACGATTTTTGTTTCACACGCGCCATAAAAAGTGAAAAGCGGACGTTGACAGCAATCGTCTGCGTTATCGGATTAATTTTTGCCAGACACGCGATCAATGTACTGTAAGTAAAGGGGGCAACTTGCAGTAAAACTGAATGCCCTAACGACGTAAATTTTTCTGTTAAACGACGACAGTCCATAATATAACGGAATTAGTCGTTTCGGACTTGCAAAAAGTTGTTAAAAATTGCATTAAAC
>VXZK01000120.1 GCA_009845545.1 Candidatus Poribacteria bacterium | reverse complement strand
ATTAATTGTAAAACTGTTTTTGTATGATGCTATAATATAACCAGTAACTTCTATCATTTAGTGTCTTTCCTATACATTTTCACAATAGGTAGTTTTAGAGTTGAAAGACAATCTGATTCAATCTTTGTTCAGTCTTGAGATAAGATATTCTTGCCCGCGTTCACCTTTAACTCTGTTACAATGACTACAAAGCAGTTGAAGATTCTCAATATGGTCAGTCCCCCCAACATTTTCTGCGATAATATGATCAATCTCAAGGTGTTGTTTCTCAAAATGTGTACCACAACCGTTACAATATCCGCTTTGCTCCCCATATAACAGGGTTTTGTTTTCAGGTGCATTGTATCGTGGAATATCGCCCAAATCGGTGCGCTTGGGAATATCCGTGCGATTGATAATATTTCCAAACAGTCCTTGCTCTGATTTGATACGTTCAACAACTAATTCAGCTGCTTTATCTGATATGTCAATACCTATCCAATCCCGTTGAAGTCTATCTGCTGCGACGAGCGTTGTCGCACACCCGCAGAACGGGTCAAACACCACGTCCGCTTTGTTAGACGAAGCTTTGATAATGCGGTCAAGGAGCACAAGTGGTTTTTGTGTGGGGTAGCCTGTGCGTTCTTTTTGATTACGATTTAATTGCTGAATACCAACCCACCAATCAGGACAAAGAACACCAAGATCAGTTGGATAGCGATAGACTTTCCCTGATTTTGCGTCCTTCTTAACTTGCCATGTGCGCCCTTCTGAATCGGTTTCAACTTTCATGTGTGTTTTTTGACGCTCTATCCTAACTGCGTCGGAATCAAAAACATAATTTTTAGACTTTGAATAAAAGAGAATTGCGTCGTGTTTACGACCAAATTGTTTTTTGCTTCGCGCACCTATTTGATAACACCAAACAACCTCATTCCGAAAGTTTCCCTTCCCAAACACCGCATCCATAACTAACTTGAGATAATGACTCATTGTCGTATCGCAATGTAGGTAAATACTGCCAGTATCTTTCAGAATACGCTTCATTTCCAGTAACCGAGCAGCCATGTAAATGAGATAGGATTTATCGCTGTTCGTCATAGCAGCGTGAATAACTCGGTTCAGAGCAGGATATTTTGTCTCAATTAAATCAAGCCAAGCAGCATCAACATCATTAAGTGTCCACGTATCCTTGAATTCAGCACCGGCAGCTTTTGAACCTATAGGTGCTGCGTAGTTAGTCTTGCTATTAAATGGTGGGTCTAAATATATGAGATCAATGGACTCACTATTTATACCACGCATTATAGGTAAATTGTCACCCGTGAATATCGTCTTTGACTTAATATTCATGGTTCCCATACAAAACAGCCTTTCATAATTTTAAAAATCTGCGTTTCCGTCTATAACTCTTGGCACGCGAGGGATCCCCTAAAAGCCTGCTAACCTTGCCTTCAATGCTTCTTTTTCAACGGGTCGCGTTAAATCCATGAGATAGATGCGCATGTGATCCGAACGGTCAGAACTAAATACCAACTTCTTGCCATCGCGTGAGAGGCTCGGTTCAAAATGTGCACCGATGTGGTTTGTCAGTTGGGTCTTGTTCGTACCATCAGTGTCCATCATCCAGAGCGTATAATGGTTATGTGCGTTCGAGACATAGAGGATCCGTTTACCATCAGCACTGAAAGTGGGGTGATAATGGCTTGCATTTGAAAAGGTTAACTGTTTTGCTGTCCCGCCTGCTGCGTTAACAACGAAAATCTGATAGATGGCCTCTACCATTGAAGAAAAGACGATCTGCTTCCCATTCGGCGACCACGTAGGGTGTCCGTCGTCCACATCATTATGCGTCAGCTGCGTCTTATTACTGCCATCAATATCAATAACATAGATTTCCAACGTGTCGTTATTTTCAGTGCTCCCAGCGGGCGAGGTGACCTCGCCCCTACGGACTTCCTGTGTGGGAGCTTTGGATTCAAAGGCGATTTTTTGTCCGTCCGGTGAAAAAACCGGTGCGCGATCCGCGCCATCCGCATCAACTAACGGACGCTGGTTTCGCCCGTCGATATCCATGAGATAGATAGACGCTCGACTCGGATCAGAACCACTCGCTTGAACAGGCGGCAGCATCATACCGCCGCGAGTCCGTTCTGTAGCGAAGGCAAGCGATTTTCCGTCCGGTGAAAAAGCGGGCATATATTCGTCAAGTTCGTCGGTATGCGTAAGTTGGCGAAGTGAACCATCCGTGATATCTATGAGATACAATTCGGCGTTTTGGAGACGATTTGAGGCAAAGGCGACCCATTTTCCATCAGGTGAGATTGCGGGACTATAGTCGTCGTTATACTTTGCAGTAAACGTCATTATATTCCCTTTTTCGGTAAAAGTCTGCTCGTAGTCATCGCTGCCTTCCGTACGGAGGCGTTGGACGTGGTAGGCATCGCCAGTAAGTCCCGCCAATTGAAGGAGAATCTCTCTTTTCGGAGAATTGCTGAGCAGGCTTTGAAACTGGGCAAGCGCAAGGGAACGGTCACCATTGTGCCAATAGACGCGCCCGAGTGCAAGCGCGACTTCCGCACGTTTTGGAGCCAACCGCGCTGCACTTTTGAAGGCGTTACTGGATTGCGTCGCATCTCCTAATTCTTCATATACCAAGCCGAGTTGATAGTAAGCCTCCGCGTTTGAAGGATTCTGCTGAAGTGCTGCCGCAAACTGCTGAATGGCGGCAGTCGTGTCGCCTGTTTCAAGAAATGCTTTGCCGCGTTTAATTGTGGCATCCTCGCCGCACGCGAGCAGGATTAAGAATATAGAAATGGATAAGTAGAAATAATTGCACATTGACAGTATCCACTTTCGGTTTTCAGGGGAATAGTTATCAGTTATAGTAAAACCTGTAATTAATTGGGCACTCTCAAACAGCCTGAATACCTATAACAGGCATTCAGACTGGCACAAACTGGGAAGTTTATGCTACAAAGGCACAAACTAAGAAGGTTATGCTACAAAGATGTCCGCTTATTTATGGGCTTCACTATAAGAACGGAACTTGATATATAAGTATTCTCTTTACTGATAACTGAAAGATTTTTTGAAAAAAAATCGTACTGAAAACTGTTCCTCCGATGGCTATTCCTGCGTCACACGGATGCGTTGGTTTGTCGGTATATTATGACGTGCCTGTGTGTCTCCATTCGACCATGTAACTTGTAAGGTCTCTACCTGTGTAGCGTTTCCAACACCAAATTCAATAATGAAACTGTTAGAGGACATATAACTCTCACCGGCGTAAACCTCTCGTATCTGTACCCGATCGGCTGTCTTGAGTTGAATCTTTGCTCCGATACCATTCAGGTTCTGCTCTGTTCCAATGAGTTCAACGTGCAGATAGTTGTTGCGATTGCCCCCCTCGTTGCGCAATAAAATCGGTGCAGCATGGTTGTTAACGATGAAAATATCAACATCGCCGTCGTTGTCGTAGTCCCCAAATGTCGCACCACGCCCAACGCGGGTTGGAAGTGCCGTGATGCCAGTCCTTTCACTGACATCGCTGAAAGTGCCATCACCGTTGTTGCTGAACAGGGCATCAACTTGCGGAATAAGCACTTCCGGCTGTTCGAGTTCTTGGAAGGTACTACCGTTTGTAACGAAGATGTCCAAATTGCCGTCGTTATCGTAGTCAAAGAGTGCGGTGCCCCACCCAATCTGTTTGAGGCTTACCTCAGCCAGCATCGCAGAATAGGATTCATCAACGAATCTGATATGCGCACTGGTAGGAGGGGCTTGTAAACCCGATTCCGCTAAAAGATTTCTGTAAAGCGCGTTCTCTTCATCCACCCAGTGACTCATAAAAAGGTCAACGTCACCATCGCCATCATAATCGCCAGCACTCAATCCCATAGATCCCCGAAAATCAGCCGCCCAGGATGCCTCACTCACATCCGTGAAAGTGCCATCACCTGCATTGCGATAGACATAGTTCACAGAAGTATCATTTGCCACATATAGGTCCAGGTCATTATCATTATCAAAGTCGCTGAAGAGACACTGCATACTTCTGCCGCCCGGTGCCGCGATCCCTAATTCGGCAGTCGCATCCGTAAAGGTCCCGTCCCCATTATTACGGTAGAAAATATTATCCTGTGGTTCAAAGACATGTGGATTCAGCGCGCTCGGCACCGGTTTACCAGATTGTAAAGACTCCGCCTGCATCTGCTCAAGTTTATCTAAATCGTAGGTAACATAGTTGCAAACATATAGGTCTAGGTCGCTATCACCATCAACATCTGCAAAGGCAGCACCCGTGCTCCACAATTCACAACCGACCCCGGCAGTTTTCGTCACATCACGAAAGGTACCATCACCGTTGTTGCGATAGAGGACATTCGTGCCGTAATTCGTTACATACAGGTCAACGCTGCCATCCGCATCGTAATCCGCAAAGACACACCCCATGCCGTACCCTTGATGCCCAACACCGGCGGTGTGTGTTATATCTGTAAACGTACCATCGCCGTTGTTACGATAGAGAACATTGGGTAAGGTATCGGGGTTAGAAACCCCTCCTACATCTTGCGTTAGTGGACGCGGAATATTGACGATATAGAGATCAAGATCGCCGTCGTTGTCTATATCAGCGAAAGCCGCGCCGGACCCCATATCTTCGGGGAGTAGGCTGGAACGCGTTCCGCTTGAATGTCGGAAACGGATGCCCGCTTCGTCTGTAGCATCGACAAAGGTGACCGCCTGCAGTGTCGTAGGTATTAGAATAACAACTACAAGTGTAAGATAGAAAAACCGCATATCAGTTTTTAGGAGTTATCAGCCTCGGAAAAAGAACGCTCTATTCCCCGTTACAAGCGAGGTGGAATCTATTATACCAATACTTTGGGATCGTTTTTGTGATATAACGTGTCACCTCAAGTGTGAAGATTTTAGGCGTATTATATCATGTTCTGTAGAAAATATGCCAACCTTTTTTGTCTATTCTCTACAGTTATTTGGACAGTTCGTCCGATTCTATAGTAAAGCACGAAAATAAATTGACACTCCACGAGGGCAACCCACATTTCAATATCCAAAACACACTTATCAATACCTTCGCCAAAATTGATTGATTAAATAGGGTAAATATCCTAAAGTTATAGGTGAAACAAACCAAACTTAGAAAGGATGTTTACCCATGTCAGAGATTATATCACTATTTACAGTTTTCAGTCCACATTTATTAGCGACACAGCTTCGGCAGTTATGCCGTGTTGTGTTCGCCGTGCTTGCGATGACCGGTGGTGTGTCGATGCGAAATATTTCTCGTTGGACCTCAAAAGGGGGGAGTTATCGCACGATCCAAAGGTTCTTCAACACCGTGCTGCCTTGG
>VXZK01000078.1 GCA_009845545.1 Candidatus Poribacteria bacterium | reverse complement strand
CGCTTTTTATTCCACTATTTTACAACATTTCTATGTTTTACTCAATATGACTTCGTAGATAAGATGCAAATAAGCATTACCTTCCGATGTAAAAGCCGGTTCACACTGCTTGAAGAATTTATCTAAACCCGGGGTAAGATGACAAAAAACAAAGTGTTCAACACAGTGTAGTGAGGCCAACGTAGAAAAGGCAGTATTTGAAACAACAGCAATCAATTCCCCTTTCTCAAGTTTTCCAAAAACCTCCGCTTCTTCTGTCTCAGAGGTTCGCTCATTACACGCTCCGATAACATCCGCTTTTTCTGGTCCAACAAGTGTCAACAACTGATCAATTCTCTCTTCACTTTGGACATAGATGATAGCCGTTTGCTCTTGTTCCAGTAGTTCTAAAAGGTAGCTACGTTTATCTGTGCCACGCCGGTCAAGTATTCGGACAGCAGAATCGGTTTTAAGTGGCGGATATACCGATTGGTCGCTGATTGTTGATGCTGTTAGCAGCCTCTGTATAACTGTGAGGTGTTCCGTGGAGGTATCCCGCTCCGCTTTAACGGCTAAGAATTGATCTGAAGTGAGTGAAAGACGTTCATTTACTTCGTCTAACTGCTCTGATGCTGTTTCAAAACGTCCTTTATAGTCGTCTCTCTCTGCTTCTGTTGATGTCAGCTGATCTGATATCGCTGTGAGGCGTTCATCACATGTGTTATGTGCTTCTTGTAACTTTTTTAGTTTCTCTGATATAGAATTGAACTGTTTTTTATTTTTCTTTTCACTTAATCTCATACTTACAAGTTGCCCTGATCGTTTTTCCAGTTCTTCTTTCTTTTTATCTAATTCAGCAGCATTATCATCTACCTCCTTCGATAGCTTCTTGTTCTTTTCTTTTTCAGCTGTTAAACATTTCTCCAATTCTGAAATAGACTTCTCATATTTAGCCTTTTCATCTTCAACCGCTATTGTTACAAGCTGCCCCGTGGTATCATTAAAGAGTTCCTCTCGGATAACCTCTACCTCACGTTGGGCATCCGACATGTTAATTTTTCCCAATACCTCAGCAATGAGAAACAGTTGAGTTCGAGTGAACTCAGGATCCAAATCCCATGGACGATGTGATGCTCGATTTCTGCCCTCCACGATCAGACCTATGGCACTTCGAGCTTCATAATGGCGATCAACCGCATCAAAATGCCCTTCAAAAAAATCGTACCAGTACGTCCTAACAAGATGAGCAATATCACTAATCTCTACCTTTTCCTCAATGTCATCGTCTGGTGCCAACCTCAAGGCGTTTTTAATTAATTCTTCTGCTGTCGCGCCTTTAACCTTATCTAAACATCTAATAACAAAGGGGTAAATAGCATCTAAGTATATGTCATTTGCTTGGCGGAGTGCATCTCGGTTGGGATATTTTGCTTTGCTCAAGTTTACAACCTCCACGGATAGATTTTTCTCAGCATATCATTTTCTCGGTTGCTTGTCAACCAAAAGGTAAGATAGATTTTCGCTTGACAACCCTCGTACTTTGTGATTTAATTGTCAAAGTGTCAATCGAAAACTCATAGAAAAAAGGTGATTCCCATGACGATCGAAGAACTTTACGATGAAATGAAACGCGGGTTTGAGGAGGTCAACAGACGGCTTGGTACTCTTGAAACCGATGTTGCGTGGATAAAAGGCAAACTTGAAGGCACTCAGGAGGGCAAAGCAAGCGTCTGGCAGATTATCACGACTGCAACCGCTGTGGGGGCAGTTATAATTGCCCTTATTGCCCTGTTGAAATAGCCGTTGAAAACCTTACTCAAGAAATCGAGTACCTGAAAAAACTACGGATTGCCAACTCGTAATTTTTTTGACAATTTTCGTTTCGCCATCGGATATTACTTTCACTTAGATTGTCATTACAGCACAATCTTGCTTTAGGGGGTGGTCCTAATTACCGATGGCAATAAAAAAGCATAAAAACCACTTTCCACAAAGTCAAATCGGAAGTTTGTTACCGCTACTTCCGACGTAAAACGGATACCCGAATCTGTTCCCATTTCCGCTTTGACCGATGCGTTGCTACCCGTCTCTTAAAGCGCGCAGCCTCCCTAAAATCGGCTGCTGCAATTATTGCCTCCAAGTTTTCAATCGCCTTCGGACCGGAAGCGTCTGCATAGCCCAACAAAATAGTGCCATCAGGTTTCAGGAAATTTGAGACGTGTGCAAAAAATCGTTTGACTGTCTCCTGTTTCTCATCGTGAATAGCGAGTTCGGCGCGGTTGCGCACGCGGGCAACAACCCACGGTGCATTGAAGATAATCACATCAAATTGACGCGAAGTGAACGGATCAAACAGATCCCCGGCAGGCATAACTGCTATACCCTCTGAATTGGGGAGGAGGCGTTGGATGTTCAACTGCGTCGTCGCGACTGCTTCTGGAAGTAGGTCGGATGCGTAGACTTCAGTCTGATCGCCCAATTCTTGCCGTGCTAACAGGGTCAAACATCCGCTGCCACATCCGATGTCAACAACTTTATTATTCGCAGGGGCGTGTGAACGGATATACTGTAGTGCCTCCTGAAAGCATTCAACCGTCTCTTGCGAACGCGGCGCGAGCACGTTTTCGGAAGCGACAAGCGAGGCATCAAGCGCACGAATAGGATAGGTCTCCGCGAGCGCGCTTTGAATCTGTTGTATCTTTATGAGCGGGAGGAGAAAAGGTTTGCCTTGATTTGCTGCCGCCGGTTCGCCAGCAAACTCCAATAGATACGGAAGGAGAGGTGCCGGTTCAACCTGCAAAATACCATCAGCATCTGCCCAACACATCAATCTCGCCAACGCCTCTGTCAGGGCACGGCTTGCTGATTTTCCGCGCGAGTCTCTCCGATCTCGCTGCTTAGCATTCCGATGAGACGCTTCCTGGATCAAATCCTGTTTGTGACGTTGGATATAGTCCATAACAGTGGTAATTTGGTCCCACTGCCCCTCCACAACCGCAACGCCGCCGTGCCGAATGTGTGTAAAGATCCGGTTGAGATGCCGCAACTCCTGGTGCGCGAACACCTTGACGCGTGCGCGCGCAAAGACAGCATCTCGATATTCAACGGGAACATAGAGTTCACCGATGTTACTAACGGCGTAGAAAGCGTTCATTGTGTCGTAAGAAATTTCGGACTATTAGACTAACGAATAGGAACAATCTCACCCGTTCTAACGGATTCTGCCTCTTTATAGCAGAGCAGTAGCGCATCTCGCGCGCCAATACCAGATAACGCCGTCGGCGCGGTCTCCCAATCAATCGCTTCAACAGCGTGTTGAAGTTCACCTACGAAGGCATCAATCGGATCGACATCTCCCAAATCTACCTGTTCGACTTCACCTTCGTCGTTGAGAAGTGTCAGCGGCACTGCCGTGGAGGCTTCACCTGCTAATGTCGAAAAGTCAAAAAGGAGCGTCGCTTTTTCGAGGAAGATTTCAAACCCGTGCGAGAACGCGCGCCCGCGTTGCGAGATTCCACCCGAAGAACAGCTGACAGTAATCTCCTTATCGTTGTAGATGTACTGCGTCGTCAGGTAATCCACATAGTTGCCACCAGCGATTTTGCCCTGTGAGAACACAGCATCCGGAACACCGCAGAGGAGTTGAATGAAATGGGTGTCATGAATGTGCAAATCGATGCCGGGACCGCCGCTCTTGTCGAGATCCGCGATATCTCGCGACCAGCTCGGTCTGGAGATGATCCGCTTAAAATGCGCGCCGAGGAGTTCACCGTATTTCCCTTCCTCAACGATCCGTTTCGCATAAGCGTATTCCGCAAAGAACGGGAGTACATGCGCCACCATCAGATAACAAGGTCCTTGATTTGCTGCCTTACGCGCTGCACCGATACGCTTCTCAAGTTCAACGAGTTCATTAGCATCATCAATCGAGATGGAAATCGGTTTTTCGACGAGGGTATGTTTGCCTGCTTCAAGGGATGCTATACTGACGGATTTGTGTAAATGTGTCGGCAGGCAGATGTCGACGAGCTCCACCTCTTCATCGGCGAGCAGTTCGTCGATTTCACTATATTTTCGGACATTTGAGAGATCTTCCATGCCGCCTCGGGGTCCAAAATTCCCTTGAATGCCGGTCCAGTCGCCAGCGAGTTTCTTCGGATCCCGTGTGCAAATAGCAACGACTTCAGCGCCCGTGATGCGCTGAATTGCATAGTAGTGAATCATCCCCATAAAACCGATGCCAACTATTCCGATTTTTGTCATTTTTCGCCTCCCACATAAGAAAGCACAGGTGCCGAAATAGCACCTGTGCTGTTTAGCGTTCGTGTCGGACAGTTCTTAATACGTCCCAGTTTTCCGCTTAATACTACCCCACGTTGTTGCGACTTTATCAAGGGGTGAAACCGCGAGGAATCCTTCGTTCGCTATTTCTTGGATTTCAGCTTCACTCAGCGCACGCCGCCAGACGGCAGCCTCGTCAATAGAACCGTTCTCAAAGGTATACTGCGGACGATCCTTGGAACATCCGATCCGTAAGTCCTGATCATTGGTCCCTTTGAAATCAAATTTTTCGGCTTTTTCAGCTGCAACTTCGCCATCAACATAGACCAGCATGGTTGACCCATCATAAGTGCCAACGACGTGATGCCATTTCTTCGTATCCATCTTATGCGGGGCGTTCAGGGTCGGTCTACTGTTACCGGTCCCCAAGAACATATTGAAACTCGCGCCGTCGCCGAAAGCACCGATGCCGTAAGAAGAATGCTCACCACCGTTATGGCAGTTTTTGTCGAACCATTGCGCACTCGTGTTCCAAGCGTCCTGATTGATCCAAGCCGCCATGGTGATTTCACCCGTGACTTTTAGTTCATCGGCGGCTGGTACATTCACACAATCCGGTCCCTCTTTTGTAATCCGAATTGCTTTCCCATATTTGCCATCCACAATTTCGGTATTGGCAATAATATCAGCATCAAGCCCATTACCGGAATCGTCAACAATTGTCTTCCCTTTCACATTGTCAAACGTGAAGTAAACAACGAGTCCTTCAGCGAGATCTGCCGTGGCATACGTCGTGATAAGCATCAAAGCGATGAGCACGACGTAACTAAATAACCGTTTTATCATGTCTGCCCTCCTGTGAAAATGCTTGATTTTCTTCGTAACATGAGAAACTTGTCCGTCTCGTATGATCAGATTGTATCAGAAACCTACAGAAAAATCAATATTTTTATTTTTCAATGCCAGCGAATATAATTTTTCAGCCCTTTGCTTAGGCTATGTTTGAGACACCTTCCGCTTATAGTGAAGCGCATAAATAAGTGGACATCTTTGTAGCATAGGCTGTTAGCCTGTGCCAGTCTGAATGCCTGTTATAGGTATTC
>VXZK01000194.1 GCA_009845545.1 Candidatus Poribacteria bacterium | reverse complement strand
GTAGTTGCGCAATTCTGCGGCGTACTCGCCCAAATGCGAAGTGCATTATTGCGCCGCTTACATGCGGATACCTCATAGCGTCCCAAAACCTCTATAATGCGACTTTATTTTTTAGATTTGGTATTACTTTCAGCGGATGAGGCAGCAAGTCGTTGAGACGCTCCTTCTGCTCTGCGTTTGACATCTCTTTGGACTTTGACGGGTCTGATCGTTATCGGACCTATGATGAACCCATGATTATCGGTGATCCTCACCTCTTTTTCGCCTTTCTGATGTTTGTGTCCGGAGTATCCGATACCGTCACCCTTTTTTCACGACGGTATTTGATCCATCTCCATGAAGGCGTGTCGTATCAAGTTCATCGGTATCAAGCAAGTGGATCACCGATGCCTGAAAAAGGTTCTCATAGGAACCATCTTTAGACCAGCCCTTTTTGTAGTATTGGTAATGGTAATACGCTATAGCAGCTGTAAGGGAATCACCGATTCTTAGTTTTCTTGAGTGTTTCCCAGTCCCATATCAAGATTGTGCCGTCCCAAAAACTGGAGCTAACGAGTGTCCTACCATCTGGGGAAAATTTCAGCACCTCGACCCACCATGTGTGCCCCGTATGGGTGGACAATAGTCCACCCGGGCGGACATCCCATAATTCGAGGATACCGTCCCAATTCCCGGCAACAAGCGTGTTACCGTCCGGTGAAAAGACCAAAGTTGATATCCACGCAGTCAACTTCCGAGAGGTCGGACGCAGTTGGGTGCCGGTTGAAGTATTCCAGAAAAAGAGTTCTTTACCACCGCTTGCGAGGGTTTTGCTATCAGGTGAAAACGCCACTGTGTTGATCAACGATTTATGTGCTGTGGATGTAAAAAGCGATGCACCATCTGTCACACGCCACAAGCAGAGTGTTCCGCCTTTACCACCACTTGCAAGCATTTTCCCATCCGGTGAAAATGCCAACGTTCTAATATTGTGTTTATGGCCTTTGACTGTAAACCGATGTCGAATTTTTTCGGATTCAATAAGGGTCCACACGTGAACCAAACCATCTTCGCCGCCTGTTGCCAACATCCTGCCATCTACGGAGAATGCCATTTTAACATCTAAACCGCCTCTCGGAAACCCTTCTAAGGAAAATCGATCGATAACCTGTGGCGGTGCCGTGGTAAGATCCCACAAAGAGCATCTGCCTCCTGAACGATGCGCGGCAACCGTCTTACCGTCCGGTGATATAGCCATAGGTGTGGGGCCTCGTGAACCTGTCAGGAAATCGGTAGACAGCAGCTGCCCTGTGTTAGTATTCCATTGGTGCCGCTGAACTATCCCCGATGGATTGAATGGCTGATTCAGACTTGTAAGGGTATTTCCATCCAGGGAAAATACCAATCCTCGAATACCTTCAAAATGTCCCGGGCAGGTAAAGCGATGGTTACCGGTCGCGGTATCCCATGCTTGTATTGTGCCGTCTTTACTTCCAGTCAGGAGTGTTTTTCCGTCTGGTGAGAATGCCAGTTTAGAGACGTAATCTTTATGTCCGTGGAGTGCTAACGTGTGTTGATAATTGCCAATAGCGTCCTCTGTCTGTTGTTTCGGTTTAACGGTGTTATCCCATAACTTGACCCCATCATAATGTCCACTTGCGATGAATCTACCGTTCGGCGAAAACGCTAACGTGTGCGTTGAAGTGCCATGTTTCCAGTTCAATACGGATTTTAATTTTCCAGTAGCAGTATCCCACAGCCGAATCGTTTCGTGCGTGTCGCCGCTCACCAACGTCTTACTATCGGCTGAAAACGCTATCGACTTAATCCAGCCTGTGTGTCCAGTCAAGGTATGAGAGAGTTTGCCCGTGGCAGTATCCCACAACTGGATTTGAAAATTTTTGTTTTTCCAATCCGTGAGTTGGGCTGCCAAGAAACGTCCATCTGGTGAGATTAATACTGAAGTGATAGGCCTTACTGTATTAGCTTTTTCCAGTTGTAAAGTAGTGAGTTGTTTTATATCTTCACCCAGTTTCCACGCGCTAATTTCCCGAGTCGTGGCACCCATGAGTTTTTTACCATTTTCAGAGAAGACGAGTGTTGTGAGTCCTGTGTATCGGGGACTGGCAACTTCTTTAAAAGTGGCTATAGGTCTGCCGGTGAGGATGTCCCATAATCTGCCAACACCGTCGAATTCGCCGCTGGCAAGGGTGCGTCCATCCGGTGAGAATGCTATAGTTGCGACCATACGTCCTTCGCCTGGGAGCACGGCAAGCAGGGAAAGTTCTTCTCCGGTGTCGGCATCATACATCCAGATACCGATTGAAGTTGCGACTGCGAACCGGCTGCCATTTGGCGAAAACTTGATGTGGTTTATTCTACCTTTTCCGAGCCGCATTTTCGCGCCTTCGGCAAAATGCCATTGTGTCTGATCCTGCGCAAGACTCCAATTTGGCAAAATTCCGACAATCAACAGAGAGGCAATGTAAAACAGTCCCAGTTTTTTCATGGAGTAAATCTCCGTTTTGTGAAAGACATTTTACGGCGGCGATCCGAGCGTTTACCTACTCTTTGTGTATAACATTCCCCAAATCCCAGACAAGGATTGTGCCATCGGCACCGCCGCTGAAAAGCGTGTCTCTGTCAGGTGAAAATGTGAGTTCACTGATAGGATTCGCGTGTCCTATCAGTGCGTCTCGTATCGGTCTATATGTATTTGCATACAATAACCGTATTGAACCATCACCACTACCAGTTACGAGTATTTTTCCGTCTGGGGAGAACGCCAGTGCTGTGATGGAACTGGGATGTCTCGTAAAAATCGGGAATTGTTCGCGAGTTGCGATATCCGATGCATAAATTCTCCCGCCGCTATGCCCACTGACAAGCGTTTTTCCATCTGGCGAGAATGCCAACGCGAATGCCAACGCGTCAGTTCCAAGGTTACCTTCCACGAGCAAAACCGTTTTACTTCCGATGTTGTTAATATCCCATAGGGCCATCATTGGCTCCTGTCTCGCCGCACTCGCTAAGGTTTTTCCATCTGGTGAGAAAGTGAGGGCATCAACTCTATCTGTGTGTCCATCGAGTCTGACCATTTGGGTACCGGTTTCTACGTCCCATAATTGAATCGTCATGCTTCCGCTGACAAGTGTTTTGCTATCGGGTGAGAAGGCTAAATTCGATGCAGAATCTGCTTCTATGGTATGCTTCAGGGTTTGGGTCTCCGTATCCCATAAAAATATTTTGTTTCCACCGGCACTTGCAGCGAAGCGGTGATTGGGTGACACTGCTAACACGCCATAATTGATGTGGTTTTGCTGCCCTTTGAAGTGTGAGACCTCAAGGCCTGTGTCTACATCCCATGTATAGAACCGGAGACCATAATCTAAGCCGATACCCGCAAGCACTTTTCCATCCTCCGAAAATGCTAACACACCAATCGAACCGACGACATCTTTACCCATGGTGGATATTTGTGTAGCGGCAGCAATGTCCCATAATTGGATTGCGCCTTCCCGGGACCAACCGCCAGTAGCAAGCGTTTTTCCATCGGGTGAGAAGGTTACTGTTCTGACATCTTTGGGTTGTTTGTTGAGTAGCGCAATTTCCACGCCAGTGTGCACGTCATACAGCCAAACACCGATATCGGTTGCGACTGCTAACAGGTCGCCATCAAGTGAAAACTTCACATCATTTATCTTTCCTTTTCCAAGACGCGCTTTCGCACCTTCAGGTAACTGCCACTGTGTATAGTTTTGCGCGAGGGTTCCATTTGGCAGAAACCCAACAATCAACAGTAGAGTTATGAAGAGCAGTACTATCTTTTCCATTGGTTGAATTTCCTTTTTTCCCTCTTGTTTAGGGCGGCGTTCCTACTGTTGTGTATCCCAGAGGAGGATTGTGCCATCCGCGCCTCCGCTTGCGAGCGTTTTACCATCTGGTGAGAACATCAGCATCGAAATTAAGCCATGATGACTCCTGAGAGTAGACACTACCTGGGGCGTTATACCTAACTTCCAGACCTGAATTATCCCGTTCCTGACACCACTCGTGAGGGTCTTGTCATCTGGGGCGAAGGCTAACGCATCAACGTTCTCCATAGCATCAAGCCGGGCAATCAGCGCAGCAGTATAGACATTCCAGAGGCGAATCTCGTTTCCGCTGCCACTTGCAAGCGTTTTGCTGTCTGCCGAGAAGGCTAACGTACTGATACGCTTCGTATGTCCTGTGAGCGTCGCGAGTTGGTTGCCGGTCTTAACATCCCATAAGACGACGGCTGCGTCTTCGCTGCCACTGGCGAAGATTTTGCTGTCTGAGGAGAAAGCGTATTCCGTCACTGGACTTGCGTGCCCTTCAAGTGTGAATAGCGGGGCACCCGGATCCGTCTGCCAAAACGTGACCTTATTGCTGCGGCTTTCACCCCCACTGCTAACGAGAATTTTTCCGTCAGGTGAAAACACCAAGGGCCAATATAGCCGTCCCGGTTCGGTTGGCACAGTAGATAATTTTTCTAAAGCGGTAACGAGTGTACGACTATCTGGTGAAAACGCTATATCGCGGATTTTGCCGGTGTGGCCTTTGAGGCTTTTCTGAAGGGTACCGGTCTTAACATCCCACAGATGTGCGGTACGGTACCATCCACCGCCGGTGGCAAGCGTGTTGCCATCGGCAGCAAAAACAACCTTGCTGATAGAGCCCAAGTCGTTGTTATCGGTGTGTAGCAATTCCCCCGTGTTGGCATCCCAGAGTCGCAGGCTGCTCCCCGCACTTGCCAGGATTTTGCCATCTGGCGAAAATGCGACTGCGTTAACCGCGCTCGGATGCCCTGTCAGACTGTTGAGATATTTACCAGTGCCTACCTCCCATAAACGCACTGTCCAGTCTCCTGCTGCGGTAGCGAGTTTCGCGCTGTCGGGCGAAAGCGCGAGTGCCTTAATTGAATCAGGATGCTCGTCGAGTATCGCAAACGCAGTACCTGTTGCGGTATCCCAAACGTAGATGCTGTTTCCATGGGCACTTGCAATAAGGATCGCATCAGCGGAGAACGTCAGTGCCTCCGGTGGTCTCGTGGGCAGAAACTTTTCCTTTTCTCCTGTTTGTATCCCCGTGAACAGTGAGACGGCTTCGGTGGTATGCGCGTCATAGACCCAAATACCAATCGATGTTGACACAGCCACTCGCGTACCGTCCGGTGAAAATATGATGTTGTTTAATTTACCTCTGCCGAGACGTGCTTTCGCACCTTCTGGTAAATGCCATTGTGATACATATTCTTGCGCGAAACCGTTTGAGAGCAGTAGGCACGGAATTAAGAAGCACACGATATAGAGGCGTTTTGGCTTTTTCATAGGACTTACGCAATTTCTTAAAAAGTGTTATACTCTTCGATTATGAAAAGCAT
>VXZK01000066.1 GCA_009845545.1 Candidatus Poribacteria bacterium | reverse complement strand
AGCGGATACAATGTCTGAAATACTTGACAATTCTGTAAAAAAACTTTAGAATTCTGTATATTAGCCTTCAGCGAAAGGAGAACTGGTGAATTTACACAAAAGAGACTACGGTACTGTTGCAGGCCCGCATCCTCGTACGGCGCAATCGGGGTTTGAGATGCTGCTTGCCGGTGGAAACGCTGTAGATGCTGCTGTCGCCGCGGCATTTGCGGAAGGGGTCGTGGAACCCTCGCACAACGGTATTGCGGGGTACGGTGGCTGTGTGCTTATCTATCGGAGCAAAACGCAGGATGTCGTTGCCATAGATTACAACTCCGCTGCGCCTGCAGCTGCATCTGAAAACATGTTCACAATTGAAGATGCCCCGGAGACAGTTGCGGGGTACCGCGTGCCGGACCGTGTAAATGTCCATGGTCCACTATCGATTGGGGTCCCGGGGGTCGTCGCTGGCTTATGTCTGGCGTTGGAAGCGTTTGGCACGCTGCCTCTCGGTGATGTTCTTCGCCCTGCTATCAATTCCGCGCGTCACGGCTACGCCCCGAACGGTGCGAACCGCGGTGGGATAGCCGGAAATGCGGAACGGTGGAAACGCGACTTCCCTGAAACTGCGCGTGTTTTCCTGAAAAATGGTAGAGCTCCAAAGAAAGGGGAAACGCTTACAAACCCTGAACTTGCGCGAACCTTGGAGGCGGTAGCGGAGGGCGGACATTCCGCATTTTACGAGGGCACAATCGCCGAGACAATCGCAAACCACATCCAAAAATTAGGAGGATGCTTAACTGCAGAGGACCTGAAGAATTACCGTCCTTTTATCACAGAACCCTATCAAATCCAGTACCGAGGTTACTCAGTCTACACTGCTCCACTCGGTGCAGGTGGACTGACCACCTTACAGATGCTCCGACTGGTAGAAGCATTCGATGTGGCAGAGATGTCTGTTACGGAAAGATTCCACCTTTTTGCTGAAGCAATGAAGGTTTGCTGGCCTGAAAGACTCCGGCGATTTGGGGATCCGAAGGTTGTTGGCATAGACATCGAAACAGAAGTCTCAGATCACTTCACGGCTACACTGGGTGAAAAGTTGAAGGCGGGTCTGAAATCGCCCCAACCTGGAGAGGTTGTCTACCATGAACCGATGAATTGCACAAGTCATATCTCGACTGCGGATGCACAAGGTAACATGGTGTCTCTGACGCAGACGCACGGCGGTGGGTTCGGTTCAATGGTAACAGTCCCGGGCACTGGATTGCTCTTTGGACACGGTGTCGGTCGTTTCGATCCGAGACCAGGTCTTGCAAACTCAGTTGGCCCCGGGAAACGTCCACTTCACAACATGGCACCATTCCTCGCGACACGGGACGGCATGCCTTTCGCTACATACGGAATTCCCGGTGGAAGGACTATCCCGAATAACCAGCTTAACATCAGCATTAATCTTATGGACTTACAAGTGTCAATGCAACAGGCATTAGATTCGCCGCGCTTCCATAGTGACGGTGCTGAGCCGATCCAGATTGAATCGCGGGCTGGTGAACAAGTGCTTCTTGAGATGCGAGAACTCGGGCATGAAATCACAGCAAGCGCGGGCATCGGTGGCCCTGGTCACGGTGTCCGATTATGGAATGAAGGCACGCATCATGATGGTGGTACGGACCCACGAGGCGAAGGCAAAGTAATGGCGAAATAACAGGAGATCTGGCAATGGTTTTCTGCAACGATGCACTCACTGGCATACATATCGTTATTTCCGGTGGGTGCGGAGCGATTGGGGTTGGAATCGTCGAAAAATTGATGGCACACGGGGCAAACCTAACGGTGAACGATATCCTGCCGGATCAACAGGCGATGGATCGGCTCAGCCAAACCGGAATCAACCCAGCACAAATTCACTACGTTAAGGCAGATTTGACAGATACCGACGAAACCGATATGTTGGTAGGTGTCGCGCGTGAACGGTTCGGACCTATCCACGTCGCGCTGTGTCATATCGGTATGGTGATCCCGAAACCGTTGTTAAAATACAAAGCGGAAGAGTGGGATGAAACAATGGCAGTCAATGTGCGGACAGCGTTTTTACTCGGAAGTGCCGTATCCCGTTCAATGCTTAAAGATGGTGTTAAAGGACACCTTATTTTTACGACATCTTGGGTTGCTGACGTACCGTGGCCTGAGATAGGACCATATAACGCAAGCAAAGCTGCAATGAAGCAGCTCATGCGTTCCTTCGCACGGGAATTGGCAGATAAAGGGATTCGCGCCAATGCAGTCGCACCCGGTATTGTCAGTGTAGGACTCGCAAAACAACAGTGGGACACGGATCCAATCTACCGTGCCCGTGCCGAAAAAGCAATTCCACTCGGCGTTATGCAACCGCTTGATTCGGTGGCAAACGCCTTCTTATTTTTATCTAGTTCCGCCGCAGATTATATGACAGGAACAGTGCTACTCGTAGATGGCGGATGTAGCTTGTATCCTATGGATGATACTTAGGCCGCGCGGAGGAAGAGTGAAAACCCTACGTGCAGCCTAAACCGGTTTGCGTCTATTCTGAGACCAAAGCCGTAACTGAATTTTTTAGCAGCAGTGGTATCCATCGGAAGACTACAACAATGTTTTCTGATATGATTTTAATCTTATTTTGCGTAAGAGACGCAAAAAGCTGGAGAAATTATGTCACAATTTGTAAAAGCCGCGACAACCGATCAAATTCAGCCCGGTAGATGTATTGGTGTAAAAGTTGAAGGTGTTTTTATCGGTATCTACAACGTTAAGGGTGAATATTATGCGATGAACAATATCTGCCCACACCTCGGTGGCGTTTTGAGTTACGGCTTCTTAGACAATAATTGTGTTACGTGCCCACTCCACATGTGGGAATTTGATGTGACAACGGGGGAATGCGTCTGGCCAGGGGAGGAAAGCATACCCACCTATCCTGTTAAAGTAGAGGGCGACGATATTCTTGTGAATGTGGATACGCCCCTCTAAGCGAGTTATAGTGAAGCCGATAAATAAATGGACATCTTTGTAGCATAAACTTCCCAGTTTGTGCCAGTCTGAATGCCTGTTATAGGTATTCAGACTGTTTGAGAGTGCCCAATTAACTATAGGTTTTACTATAATACCTGTTTCGCATGGCGATTTTGGTAGAAAGGCGCTGCTCCTCGATCGCGCCCCTCTAAGAGGAGAAAAAGATTATGGCATATCTGCTCACCGGTGGCATGGGCTGCATCGGTACTTACGTTATCCGCGACCTGTTAGCCGCCGGTGAAAAGGTAGTGGTTTACGATTTCGCTTACGACCTAACCATTCCAAAAATGGTACTCACGGACGAACAGATTGAAGGGTTCACCTTCGTACAAGGTGACATCACTGACCTACCGCACGTCTTACGCACCATCCAAGAACACGAAATTGATAGGGTTATCCATCTTGCTTCATGGCAGGTACCGGCGTGTAATGCGAACCCGCCGCAGGCGTTAAAGGTGGTCTGCGAAGGCACAATCAATATATTGGAAGCGGCGCGTATTTTCAATCTCAAACGCGTTGTTTGGGCAAGCAGCGTCGCAGTCTTCGGTGCACCAGAGGATTACAATCACCAACAGATTCTCAATGATGCCCCACACTACCCGAAGTTTATCTACGGTGCGTGCAAATCCCTTAATGAAAAATATGCGACGCACTATTTTGATGCTTATGGTGTTGACTCGATCGGGCTTCGGTTTACGGCTGTCTACGGTGTCGGGCGGACGCGGGGGATGAGTTCATTCACGACGCAGATGATTGAAGCGGTCGCATTGGGTGAACCACATGTCTGTCCATTCGGTGACGATGCAGTGGATTGGCAGTACGTAGAGGACGTTTCCAGTTCAATTGTACTCGCGTGTACCTGTCCGACGACACAGACACGCGTTTTTAATGTGAAGGGTGGTATCCGCCCCGTTAAAGAAGGCGTAGCGTATCTTAAGACGTTGATACCGGACGCACAGATTACATTGGAACCGGGGGTATTCGGAATCTCATGGGATTATGACGCAACAGCCATCGCCGATGAGATGGGTTTCACGCCTGCTTACACGATGGAGCAAGGGATTCTGAAAACGTTCAACCGTTTTCGCGAGCGGGCAGGGTTGGCACAAATGTAATTGTAGGGGCGGAACATATCCGCCCACTAAACAATGCACGCCTATTAGCAGATGTCTACATACTTCACCATAATAAGCAGACATAGTTGCTTGCCACTAATGAGACATCAGCATCGTAATCAGCGTTATTCCGAATCCAATGTATATAATACCGATTCTGTCGTCAATAGAAGCATCATAGCGACACCTAACCCTATGATACTGCATCCAGAGGTGATGATGACTCCAGAACTGATAGACACCGACGCGGTTCGCTCTTCAATAAGCAACGGACTGATACCGTGTATAATCCATAGGACCCCATAGACTATCAGCAGCGTTCCTGTCAAGGCTGAACTTACGACGGGGATCCAAAGGAATATCTGAAACATTAGCATGAGGCAGACTTGTCCATTACCCACCCTTGTTTCCCATGAAATATTTAGGCGTGCTACAAGTTTTTTTGCAGTTTGCTTAAACATGTTCCCTTCCACCGCGATTTAAGCCGGATGTCTTCTAAAAGATGGCATCAAGAATACCGATAATTCCAATCACAACAGTTGCCACACCAACAATCATTGAACATACCACAAATGCCCTGTGCTTAGTAATGAACATTTTCGGCATAACAAGGTGCGTCCATCCAACGATCGCGCTACCATTTAAAATATATGCGATCCCTTCTCCCCATGCTGACGTTATCCGAGTTATTCCGAAAAAATATGTCTCTAATGTTAGGATACCGTAGATTAAAGCGTACACGCCTGCGATAGCAAAGAGAATTGCAGCGACAAGCGGCGGACGGGTTACTGGTGATATTCGGAGAACGATGAGAACCCATGCTAAAATAGCGAGACTTGTGCAGATCAAAGCGACACTTGCTACCCAGCTGCCTCCTATCTCTGTATGGGTTTCAGCGAACAGTCTTTCCAATAGTGTTCCAATTGTCAATCCACCGACACCGCCCCCTAAAGCAGTCATGAGCATGGCAGCAATCAACACAGAGACAGGCTTATTCTCAATAAACAACGGACTGATACCCATACAGACCAACATAACGGTGAGGCAGATTAAGATGATTACACTTTCAATATCTGGGCGCAATATATAAAGCAGGAAAACTGAAAACCCTTGCGTTGTCTGCCATGAAACCTGAGTGTTTTTTGCAGATTGATCCGTCATCTTGTTCCTTTTTTGACGTTATTATATTACGGAATTAGTCGTTTTGGACTTGCAAAAAGTTTAAAACTTGACAAAAAATAAAA
>VXZK01000284.1 GCA_009845545.1 Candidatus Poribacteria bacterium | reverse complement strand
AATTTTTATATTTTATGGAGTTAAGCTGAAGGGATGAGCTCGACATGAGAGTGGAAATGAGATATGGAACCGGCACCTTACCGATCGAGATTCCTGATAAGAACGTAGCCGGCGTTCTTGAAATTTCGGAAAGTGTTCCGCTGTCGGATGAAGATGGCGCGGTTCGAGAGGCGATTGCGCGACCGATTGCGGCACCACCTTTGGCTGAGCTTGCTAAGGGTCGCGAGTCGGCATGTATTGTCATCTCTGATGTGACCCGCCCGGTGCCAAATAAGGTAATCCTTCCGCCGATGTTGGAAACGCTCGAACGCGCCGGTATCCCACGCGAAAAGATTACTATCCTCATCGCGACCGGTATCCACCGTCCTAATGAAGGTGACGAACTGGAACAGATGGTTGGACGCGACATTATGGATAGATACCGTATTGTCAACCATTTTTCGCAGAAGCCTGAGCACCACACATATTTAGGCAAGACGCAAAACGGCACACCCGTTCATATTGATAAAACCTACCTCGAATCGGACCTGAAGATCACGACCGGGTTGATTGAACCGCACCTGATGGCTGGATATTCTGGCGGCAGGAAGGCAATCTGCCCTGGGGTTGCCTCTGTTGAGACAATGAAGGTGATGCACGGGCCCGAACTCATGGAACATCCGAAGTCAGCAGTCGGTATTTTAGAGGGAAACCCGTTTCACATAGAAGCAACTAAAATCGCGCTGATGGCTGGTGTTGATTTCAACCTGAACGTTGCGATTGACCAGCACCGTCAAATTACCGGCGTGTTCGCGGGCGATATGGTTGAATCCCATCGTGTGGGTGCCGAATTCGTAGAAAAACAGGCAAAGGTTACGCTACCGGCTCCCGCGGATGCAGTTGTCGTCTCAAGTGCGGGTTATCCTCTGGATACAACATTTTACCAAGCGATCAAAGGCTTGCTGACGGCTGTTGAAATAGTGAGACAGGGCGGTAGTATTTTGCTGGTCGCAGCGTGCAGCGAAGGGATCGGCAGCAAACCGTTTACCGACCTAATTTTCAAGACTGATGATTTAAACGCGTTTGTACAAGGACTTTACAACCCGGCAAACTTTGTTATTGATCAGTGGCAACTTGAAGAATTAGCGAAGGTTGCCCGGAAGGCAGATATTTATTTCTATACCGACGGAATCCCTTACCATCAACGGGCAAAGCTCTTCGTGCATCCGTTGAAAAGTGCACAGGCAGGCATCGACGAATTGTTAACTCGCTACGGGGCAGATGCCCAAATTGCTGTGATTCCTGAAGGTCCTTACGTTTTAGCACAGTTGGAAAGAGTTTAACACGAACCGAAATTCAGCCACCGAGGAAATTCCTCAGTATCTTGAAGTTGAGAATGAATAGCAAAATGTCAAATTCTACTGTGGCACTCAGAGCGTATAGGGACGGCTTACATCTGATCGTCAGGCCCCACCTATCCATAACAGAAGTTGAAGCTGCGATTCAGCAGGAAATATCGCGTATGAATCGCTCTTTAGCCGGGGCATCGGTGCAGATTGATCTTAAGTCTCCAACCTTGAAAGAGGCGGAGATTGAACTCCTCAGCTCAAAACTCCAAGAAACCTACGATCTCACAGTGCGGGGTGTTGAAGTCGCTGATGAACCGGCTGCACCACCGATTGCTGCTGCACCAACGACGCATGTCATATCGCAAACGACGGATCCCCGCCCTTCTCGGGACAATGAACCCTCCCGGATTGTACCGCACACAATTCGTTCAGGACAAACTGAGGAATTTCCACAAGGGAGTCTCATTATTTACGGCGATGTCAACTCAGGGGGTGAAGTGAGAGCGGGCGGGGATATTGTTGTCCTCGGTACCCTGCGTGGGAGTGCTTACGCTGGCATGAATGGTAGGTTATCCGCTGTGATTATCGCGATGGATTTTGCACCGTTACAACTTCAGATAGGCAACTATGTGAACCGTTCATCGGTGAGTCAGGCACCCCGAGGTTATCCAGAAATCGCCCGTATCGGTGCAGAAAATGTAATTATTGTTGAAAAATTTGTTAAATTTTAGCATAGGAGGTTCCGGTTATGGGAAGAGTCATCGTAGTAACATCAGGAAAAGGAGGTGTCGGAAAAACGACCTCTACCGCCAATTTAGGGACAGCCCTCGCGCTCCTTGATAAGACTGTTGCAGTCGTTGATGCAGATGTCGGGCTTCGGAATCTCGATATCGTCATGGGGCTTGAGAGCAGGATTGTTTATACCTCAATGGATGTCATTGAAAAGCAGTGTGAACTCAGTAAAGCACTCGTTAGAGATCGTCGCGTTGACGGGCTGATGCTGCTCGCAGCGTCGCAGAAAAATAACAAAGACGATATTCAGCCAGAACAGATGAAAGCAATTTGTGATAAGTTGCGGACGACACACGATTTCGTCCTGATTGACTCACCTGCCGGCATTGAACGTGGTTTCAGCAACGCCTCAGCAGGGGCGGACGAAGCCATCGTTGTTACAACACCAGACGTCTCTGCCATTCGGGATGCTGACCGCATTATCGGACTGCTGCAAAACGCAAGGATTGAGCCGATCAATCTGGTCATAAATCGCTTCTCTCCACAACTGGTCGGAAATGGCAGCATGATGGATCAAGACGACGTATTGGATATCCTCAATATTGAGCTGATCGGCGTTGTTCCGGAAGACAGCGGAGTTATCAATTCTACAAACCGAGGCATTCCGCTTGTCTATGAAGACGGTTCACCGGGTGCTCAGGCGTATATGCGTATTGCCCGGCGGCTGACTGGCCAGCGCATCCCGATTCATAATTTTGAGCAGAAAGGCTTACTCAATAACATTGTAAACTGGTTCACGAGAAAGAGATAAGGAGTTTTCTGATGAATATCAGCATAAGACAATTATTCGGGCGCAAACCGAAATCAAGTAGTATCGCCAAACAGCGCCTGAAACTCGTCATCACCCAAGACAGGTTCGATGTTGACGACCGGGTTATGACAAGGTTACATCATGAATTAGCGGAGGTGCTGGCAAAGTATTTTGAATTTTCAGCGAACTCCGTTAAGATGGACTTGAAACAGGAGGGGAATTCCTACATCCTTGTGGCGGATTTTCCGTATACGAAGTTCCACGAAACGAACATGAGACAATAATCGGTGAGCAAGAGATTTATGCGCCTTGAAATCATGTCCACGGGCAATCAGGGTTTTCTGCGTCAGAGAATCAATTCCCAAATCGCTTTTGCGACCCCGTTATCGTCATTTGTCGTCGTGATGAAGTCGGCACAAGCCCGAATCGGTGGTACAGCGTTTGCCATGGCTATCCCGAACCCTGCTGTTTTGAGTAAACTCTCATCGTTATAACTATCGCCAAAAGCAACAACCGTATCCATCGGGATGTTGAACCGGTTGGCGAGTGCTGTTAGTGCGCGCCCTTTAGTAACCTCCGGATTCATAAATTCAATATATTCTGCTTGGGTCTGCGTAACATAAAGCTTCTCCGCATAACTGGTTTGAAAACGCCTTAAGAGCGGTTGCAATTTTTCAGGCGTATGTATAATCAGCAGCTTCGTTGGCGTTTCGCCGGCTAACTGGCGTAGGTCTCCGACAGGCGTAGCTGGAACCGCTGTCCGTGCTTCATAAAGGTCGCTCCATGCGTTGCGTTCAGCGACGTAAAGTTCATCGTTCAGACAGAAATTAAGATGCAATCCCTGCTCGATGCAGTCATTGACAACCATCATGGCGTAATCTGCTGGCACAGGCGTGTGGTGATATACCTCGGCGGTTGTGGCGTGGCGTACCATCCCCCCGTTATACGAGATAATAGGGTTTTCGAGTCCGAGCTGATCGCTAATCGGTTGGATAGCACGGTGCATCCTGCCCGATACTAATACCACGAGTATATCCTGCACCGTGAGTGCCTGAAGTGCCTCGCGATTTTTCGGTGACAACGTGTGATCACTACTGAGTAGTGTTCCGTCTAAGTCGAAAGCTGCTAAACGACATTCTATTTTTCTCGTGTCGCCTTCCATGTATTTTATCCTCCATTTTTTTCTCATCCGTTAAGTTGTACTAAAGTTTGGACAATTTCTGATGAAGATTAGTTTTTTAATAAGGCACACGGAACCAACGGTTTCCTATGCTACAGAAAAAATGCCACAGACTAACAGTTTGTGCTACAAAGATGCAGGATCAATTCTGAGTTCAACTATAAATAGCCTTACCAGAGGGCTTGTTCTGTTTGCCGGTCGAAGAGATGCATTTCCGTTTCATCAAAACCTAACCAGACCCTATCGCCTACTGCGACTTGAAATGTTGGGTGTGTTCGCACGCGAAGCAAAATAGGGTCCTGTGTCTCCGAATGGGTACCGAGACGGATGTCAAGGATATTCACCGCCCCAAGGGGTTCAATGAGATGTACATGCGCAGAAATATTATGTTCACCCGGTTGACTCGCCGCTGTGATATGCTCAGGACGAATCCCAAACACCAAACCGTTCTCTTGCGCGTCTGAAGTCACGGTTGTCTGCCGTTTAGGAGAGAGGCGCAAGTGGACATCTGTGTGGCTGAGATGTAGCACGGATTCTCCGTCCTTGAGCGTGAGTTCCGCGTCAAGGAGGTTCATGGTAGGCATCCCCATAAACCCCGCAACGAAAAGGCTCTGAGGTTTATTGTAAATCTCATGCGGTGTCCCGATCTGTTGTAGGATGCCTTGGTGGATCACAGCGATTCTGTCTGCAAGGGACATGGCTTCAACTTGGTCATGCGTCACAAAGATCGTCGTCGCGCCGATTTCATGCTGGAGTCGTTTAATTTCGGCGCGCGTGTCAACGCGAATCTTTGCGTCTAAATTCGCCATAGGTTCATCAAGCAGATAAACCTTCGGTTGGCGGACCATTGCGCGTCCGAGCGCGACGCGTTGCATCTCACCGCCGCTGAGTACGCTCGGTTTCCTATTTAACATGTCGGATATTTGTAGGATGCCCGCGACCCGCTTGACTTGGGTGTCAATCTCTGTTTTTGAAACCTTCACCGCTTTGAGTGGAAAAGCGATGTTATCGTAGACGTTCAGATGCGGGTAGAGCGCGTAGAATTGGAAGACAAAAGCGATGTCCCGGTCAGCAGGCGAAAGATCATTGACCCGCTGCCCATCAATGAAGATGTCACCTTCTTCAGGATTCTCCAAGCCAGCGATGAGTCGGAGCGTTGTTGTTTTACCGCAACCGGAGGGACCGAGAAAAACAACGAACTCTTTGTCCTCAACCTCAAGGGTAAAATCTTTGACAGCCACGACATCGCCGAAACGTTTCACGACGTTTTCAAGTTTGATATGAGCCATAATATATTATAGTGAATCCTAAAAATAAAGAGACACTTGCATCCCCCCGGT
>VXZK01000057.1:22595-32084 GCA_009845545.1 Candidatus Poribacteria bacterium | reverse complement strand
GACGCACATTTCATCAAATACAACTTCAACTCACAGGAGAAAGGCACATACTTACCGACTTCATAACGCATTTTCATACACTTAACCCTAAAGAACCTTGATAATTAGTGATTTAGGACAACTTTTGAGAAATATCAGCGAAGTATCAGAACTGCTGTGTTTAGATCCAAAAACCTTTGCATTTGAGGATGCAGCGATATTCAGGTCAACTGCATGGAAAATGCTTGATCCCTCGGATGACCGCCGCGCCCTTGACACAATCATCTTTGATGCCCTTGATCTCACGCAAGGTGAACAGGATGGCGTGTCCGAAGCGGTTGTTAATTTGGTGGGATCTCGCCTCCGGAAGGCACGGAGTTTGAAGAGGAAATAGGAAATTTCGGTTGATATGTGGAGTTGGTTGTGTTATCATTACTATCAAGGAATACGAATTGTGCAGGAGAAAAAGTTATGCAAGGACTAAATCAAGAACTTGTTAATGCCTCTTACGACTCCAATTTTATTTATGCTAATAAAACACTATCTCACAAGCAGGATAGTGTTGAGGTATACAATGACCAAGGCATTAATCATGCCGAAAATGGACATTACGATCTTGCTATCTCCTACTTTAATAAAGCGATAGAACAAGATCCTGGATATATAGGATCCTACTGTAATCGTGGAATTACTTACTACTGCAAAGGTAACCATGAAAAGGCAATTGAAGACTATAACAAGGCCATTAAACTGGTCCTAGCTTCGGAAACTCCTGATGATTCACGTCATTCGACTATTTATACTAATCGTGGGGCTGCTTACGGCAGTAAGGATGAACATGCGAAAGCTATCAAAGATTTCACAAAGGCAATTGAATTAAACTCGCGCGATGCCGGCGCATATAACAATCGTGGACTTGTTTATGGGAACATGCTTGATTTTGATCGGGCAATCAAAGATTATAACATAGCAATAGAACTGAATCCAGATCATGTTTTAGCCTACAACAATCGTGGACTTGCTTATAATCTAAACGGCGAACCTGACCGTGCAATTGAAGACTATGACGCGGTAATAAGACAAAATCCTGACTATGCTGAGGCATATTACAATCGCGGTGGTGCTTACCTTACTAAAGGTGACATTGACCAAGCAATCGCCGATTTTACCACAACAATACAACTTAAACCTAATGATAGCTGTGCTTATAATTATCGCGGTGTGGCATATTTCAACAAAGGTAATTTTAACCAAGCCATTGAAGAATTTACAAAAGCAATAGAACTCGACCCCGATTATGCTGAGGTATATCACTATCGCGGCAATGCGTATAGCCTCAAAGGCGAAGTGAACTTAGCTATCCAAGATTATACCAAAGCAATAGAGTTCAAGCCTGATGATGCCGTGCCATACTACAATCGTGGTGTTACTTATGGTAGGAAAGGCGAGTTTGACACGGCTATCAAGGATTTAATAAAGCGATAGCACTCAAACCCGATTATGTTGAAGCATATTACAATCGCGGACTGGTCTACCGTATGAAAGAGGATTATAAGCATGCCGTTGAAGATTATACCAAAGCGATAGAAATCGATCCCTATAATGCCGATGCCTATTACCGTCGCAGCAGGGCGTGGTTATACCTCGGAGAAGAGGAAAAAGCGAAATCGGATATGAAAACTGCCAGCGACATCGGAATAAACAACACCACAGCTATAGATGAAATACTACGAGACTATGATCGTGCATGGAAAACCCTCGGTAACTTATGAGATATTTGACAATTGTGGAGATTCTGGAGGTTGCCGAGGGACATGTCGGGGACTACCAATTCTTAAATGAAGATCAGTTACACTATTTGGTTGAAGCAGTTAGTGCAAAATTTGGTGACACAGAGTTGTTTCCGATGGAGTGGGAGATTTAAGGGCATTCTTGTGCTATAGACATACCGTCCCGCTGGAGCGAAAGAGTGGAATTTGTAATGGTTCAGAACGCTCAGGAACTTGAAGCAACCCTAAGACGCATCAGGCCCTTTCAAAAACAGATTGAAAAACTCCGAGAGGTTGAAACTAATCCACAAAACCATCGCCTCTCCGCGGGTGGATTTCTTGCCGAAATTGATCGGATGAATCTGGAAGTGAGAGGGTACCTATCCATTCATCCGAGCGAATTGATAGAGCAAATTGCTGAAGGCAGCAGATAAACATAAGCAAAATCAATCCGCGTCATCCGTGAAATCCGCGATTCAGACAGTGGCGGGGGTTCGTCGAAAATGAATTGTGACTGTGGAGAAAAACCAATGAGCAACCCACTAAAGATATTTATCACATATTCACACACAGATACGGCAGCAAAGGACGAATTGATAACACGTCTTACGCTTCTGAAACGTGAAGGCATAACAAGCATCTGGCATGACAACGAAATTCTGCCAGGTGACAAGTGGCGTGATACTATCTTCAGCAATCTCGCGGATTCCAACCTCCTTCTCTATCTCACCTCTGCTCATAGTCTTGACTCTAAAAATTGCAATAAGGAATTAGCAGCGGCACTAAATGCAGAGATAAGGGTTATTCCAATCATCCTTGAGGGTTGTGATTGGCTAAATCATCAAGTCAGCGGTTTTGAAGTTCTTCCACACAAAGGTAAACCTCTTACCCAATGGAACGATGAAAGTGAAGGCTGGCAAAATGTAGTAGATGGTATCCGAAAAACTGTTAACAAAATGAAGTCCAAGGCTAAGACATCATCTGATATATCCGAACCAGAAATACTGGCAGAGTTGGCATGTCAACGTGGAAACGTTCTGTTACTTCTAGGGAAAACGAGAGAGGCTATAGAAATTTATTCACAGGCGATTGAACTCAATCCGTACCATGCTTTTGCCTACAATAATCGCGGTATCGCCTATGATAGAAACCGCGAGGTTAACAAAGCTCTTGAAGATTATGGTAAGGCAATACAACTCAAAAACGATTATGTCAAAGCCTATTACAATCGAGGGACTGTTTATGGCGAAAATGGCAAGATTGACCTTGCTATAAAAGACTACGACGAAGCAATAAAATTGGATCCGCGACTTGCTCGTGCCTATAGTCATCGTGGTAACGCTTATCATAAAAAAAACGAGATTGATCGGGCAATCAAAGACCATAACAAAGCAATAGCATTAGATCAAAATGATCCCATTTTCTATAACAATCGCGGTATTACCTATGGCGAAAAAGGCGAGCTTGACCTTGCTATAAAAGATTTTAACACAGCAATTAAACTCAAATGTGACTATGCCAAAGCCTATAATAACCGGGGTGCTGTCTATCGCGATAAAGGTGAGTACGATCAAGCCATTAAAGACTGTAGCAAAGCACTACGATTTGACCCCAAATATGCTGATCCTTATAGCAATCGAGGTGCTGCCTATCGAAATAAAGGTGAGGTTGACCTTGCTATTAAAGACTATAACGAGGCGATTCAACTGAATCCTGATTTTTTCGAGGCATATTACAATCGCGGTCTTGCTTACCACGAAACAAGCGAAATTGATCTTGCCATTAAAGACTATAGCAAGGCAATAAAACTTAAACCAAAACACGCTCATCCGTATAACAATCGCGGCAATATTTACCTACTCAAAGGCGATTTTGACAGGGCAATTGAAGATTATAGTAAAGCAATAAAATTGAATTCAAAACTTGCTCAACCATTTTACAATCGCGCGGAGGCGTGGCTACGCCTCAGACAATGGGACAAAGCCAAAACTGATCTGACAACTGCAAAAAAAATGGGTGTGGACATCATTGCCGCGTTTCATAATTCCTACAAAGATGTTGAGACTTATGAGCAGCGACACCGTGTTAAATTGCCGGAGGACTTCGCGCTTCTGCTGACACAACGTCGGCGAGATCGCTATCCGAAGACGCAAAAAGTGTTGGATGCCGAAGGAAATCTGATTGAATCACCGAGTGTAGTCAATTTACGCGCCCAACTTCGCAACGCTCGTACGCCGTTAGGTGAGTATGTCAAATCAAAACCCGCTTTCGGCATTGACATAGCACCCGCTGATGCCTTCGTTATAGACAAAGCGACGCGGGATAAACTCGTTGCGGCACACCCTTCATCTGCCGATATATTGAAGCCATTTTTACACGGACAAGACCTAAGACGATGGCATGTTGATACGCCGCACCAGTGGCTCATCTTTACGCACCGTGGTATTGCGATAAGCGACTATCCGGCAATCCTAAAACACTTGGAAAAATATCAAAAAACCCTGAGCAAACGAAAAGGCAAACAGAAGTGGTATGAGCTGCCGGTATCTCTTAGTGATATGGAACGTTTTGCGCAACCGAAACTTGTCTGTCCAGATACCTATAACCACCAAACTTTCGCTGTTGATACTGCAGGTTATTATTACGGCAAGACTGCCTACCTTATTCCAACTGAGGAAACGTGGCTCTGCGGTCTCCTCAATTCTCGCACTGTGGAGTGGTTTTATTCCCAAATATCAAAGCAATTAACCATTGATTGGCTTCGGGCGCGGAGTGGGTATATCCAACAGATTCCGATTCCCGACATCACGCCAGTCCACAAAGCACTCATTGCCAAAATCGTTAATTATCTGATCTATCTCCAGCAACAGCCAACGACAAACAGCGAGGATTTGGCACATGCTCGCGATGCTGTGATGCTCGGGTATTTTGAGCGAATCATTGACGGTTTGGTTTATGAGGCGTATCTGCCTGAGGATCTCCATAAAGGAAATAAACACTTCATCCAACCGCTGTTGGACGAACAGTTGCCGCTAATTGAAGATATTGAGGGTGATAAAATGTCCGTGTTCCGAGACATCTTTGAGCTTCTCTATGAAAAAACACATCCGATCCGGCGTAATCTTTTCTTTTTAGATAGTGTAAAACCGGTCCGTATCATTGAGGGTAAACTGTGAGAATTACTGACATTGAGATTAAAAACTTCAGAGCCTTTCCCAAAACCTATAAAATAAATCTAAGCAAATCAGGAAAGAATCTATTGGTTTACGGCGAGAATGGAAGTGGAAAATCATCGCTGTATCTCGCGCTTAAGTATTTCCTTGAATCTGGTGTAGACGAGAACAACGGGGACAACAAAAGCCCCGCGTTTGAAAACTACCAAAATATTTTTATTCAAGACCCAGGTCATATCAAACTTTCTCTCCGCGCGGACCGCTGGTCAAAGAAAGATACCTATGAATGGTCACAGCGTGTTACAGGAGAGACAAATGACGAGTTGATCACCGAAGCCTCGAAGTCAAATGGATTTCTCGACTACAAATCCCTACTGGAAACGCACTATCTCCATCGCGAGAGCGAGTCCGTGAATCTGTTCAATTTGTTGGTTAAGACACTTTTGGCGAACACCGTTAATCCTCTGAGGGATCGAACCCTTGCCGAGGATTGGAATGATATCCAGCCTCCGTTTCCCCGCAGAAGTGCGAGAAACCAAATTGAGAATCTTGAAGGACGGGTAGTGAATTTTAATAGGGAATTAGCCAATAGATTAACGGACCTACGTCCAAAGGTGTCTGAGATTCTCAACAAGTTTGGATATGATGTTTTGCTTGACTTAAATTTTCAGGGGATTACGTATAACCGAGATAAGAAAACGCTTGATAATCAAGAGATTCTCTTAAAGGTTGAATTCTTTGATGCAGAGCTACCTTCGCATCATATTTTTCTTAACGAGGCGAAGTTGTCAGCAATCGCAATTGCAATCTATCTTTCATCAATTCTGATTCAACCCGATAGTACTCTAAAGATTCTTGCCCTGGATGATGTGCTCATCGGCTTGGATATGTCAAACCGCCTCCCGGTGCTTGACATCTTAGACGAGTATTTCTCAGACCATCAAATCTTTTTGACGACTTACGATAAGGTGTGGTATGAGATTGTTAAACAACGTACATCGCGTGGTGGGAAGTGGAAAGCTGTTGAATTCTATTTCTCACAAACCGATGCGTATGAAGTGCCGATCTACGTGGAAGATAAGGCTTATCTTGAAAAGGCGAGAGAACATCTTGATACCAACGACTACAAAGCCTGTGCAATCTATGTTCGCACCGCTTTTGAAGCAGCAATCAAGCAGTATTGTGAGAAAAAGGATCTTGCTATTAAGTACCGCGAAAATCCGAGAGACCTAAAAAGCGAAGACTTCTGGGGCCCAATAAAAATGGAAACAGACGAAGCAGGACTCCCCCTTTTGGATTTAAGAATTATTGACGCGATTGAGCGGGTGCGAAAATTTATCCTAAACGAACTCAGTCATGCAACCTTTGCGAACATCTATAGAAAAGAACTTGAGGATGCTATAGAGGCGGTGGAGGCACTTGAAACCGCATTAGTATAGGTCTAAGTCGTGCTGATGAATCTGGAAGTCAGAGAATATCTGTCAATCCATCCGAGCGAATTGATAGAACAGGTTGCTGAAACCAGTACATGAAAACCGATGGCGTTTGCTGTTTCAGTAAAGCATCGCGATTCAAAGATCGGTCCTACATTCCGTTGAAGTCAGGGCATATTGTATGTTATCATTACCTTGGGGAAACTTGTCCTATAAAGGAGAAAAGTTATGCTTGAACTGATTCAAGGTTCTGCAGATACCTACTACAACAGCGATTTTGTTGACGCGAAAAGCGGAGGTGCCGCGTCGATCCATAACCCCCGTGGCATTGCTCGTCTCAAAAACGGTGAGTACGATCATGCCATTGCAGACTTTAGCAAAGCAATAGAACTGGATCCGGAAAATGTCATGGCATATCAGCAGCGAGGCATAACCTACTATTGCAAAGAGGACATAGACAAGGCTATTGAAGACTATAACGCTGCAATAGCACTGGATCCAGAATTTGCCGAAGCATATCTCAATCGGGGACAGGCTTACTACGCTAAAAACGAAGTGGACAAGGCAATTGCGGATTATGACAAAGCCATACAACTCAACTCAGAACTTGTGGAGACATACACACATCGGGGTAACGCCTATCGCGCCAAAGCCGAGTTAGATAGCGCAATTGCGGATTATACAGAAGCCTTAACACGTAGACCAAAGGTTCCCGAATCTTATTATATACGGGGTGAAGCATGGTTGCTTGCAAAAGGTTGGGAAGAGGCGAAGACTGACCTGACAGCTGCACTCCTACAAGATGTAGATGTCGCCGCTGCGTTTCACAATAACTACGGGAGCATTGCTGCTTTTGAACGGAAAATAGGAGTTCGTTTACCGAAAGAGATTGTCGAGCTGCTGACCTCGCGGAGCGGGTCTCCGTTTGAAATGGATAAAGATGCGCGGATCGCGTTGGGAATGAAATACTACGGAAACGACGAACTCAGCAGCGGACTCGCAGCGCGCCTTGCGGGGGTCCCACGCGAAGAGTTCTGGTATCTAAGGGGGGATTACGGTCTCTCTCTCCTTACTCTTGATGAAGAAGAGCTTCCCAATAGCGGATTTTAAAGAATGCCGATACAACCAGTTATTAGCAATAACAGTCCGCTTGTGGGACTCTTGGGGATCAACCTGCTTTCTCTGTTGCAAGATCTTTATACAGAGGTATGGATTCCACGAAAAGCTGAAAAGGAGTTTCTCAAAACGCCTTCCTATTTCCTCTCGTCAAACGTTTTGAAATCCTTTGGGAAAACAGAGTCACTGTGTTATACTGAATATGAATCAGTTCATTATTGCTTGGAAAAGAAAAGGAGTGCTAAAAATGATAAACGAACGTCTCACCCTTAAAGAGATGGAAGAGAAGTATCCGGATGAATGGTTGTTCATCGTTGATTGCGAACACAGCGAAAACACAGAATTATTATCTGGTGTTGTTGCTGTTCATAGTAGATCGGAAGCTGATATCCACGAAGCATCAATGCGCTATAAAGGCAGTGCGGCGATCCGGTATACAGGTGAGATACGAAAGGATGTAGGGTATCTATTCTAATGGCGCGTATTTCCTTTGAACCGACACTTCCGTTAATTGTTCTCCCTATTACAATCTCTGATGTCAATGCAGATATCTTCCGAGACGTGATTGTTGCCTTAGATACAGGAGCCACAATTACCATTATTCCGACAGAAATTGCTGTTGCTTTAGGTTACGATCCCGCGAACTCAAATCGACAGATGCAACTTCTCACTGCAAGCGGCACTGCTGCTACAAAACTCATTACGGTCCGGAAACTAACTGTGGCCGGAGAAACCATTGAAGATGTTGATGTTTTATGTCACGATCTCCCTGGAAACTCCGGGATAAAAGGATTATTGGGTTTAAATTTCCTAAAGCATTTTGAGCTTAACATTTCCTTCTCAACTGGAATTATTGAACTTGATCCTTGTTAAAGCAACTTCCACAAGAGGACGCACGCCGCGGAAAAAAACTGGAAAACACATTTATCACTGACGTGCAAAGACTAAAACATCGTAATGCTGTCCGCCATAAGCAAATTGGTTCTTGAGTTGCCCTTCGCAGGTGAACCCTGATGCTTCTAAGACCGATGCCTTCTTCTTAGCACTGCTGTCAACATAACATTGAACTTTCAATTCGGGGAATCTGACTGCTGAAAGTAAGGTCGGCACATCGTCTGCGAAATTTGGATGGAAAAAGAGATCCAGCACTGCAGTTGCCGGGTGCCAGCGATCGTCACGGGTTACAGTCGCCCACCCGACGATCGCGCCATCCGATGAAGTTAGCAGTTTGGTATCTTCGTAGACATCCTCTGTCTCTAAGTCGTGTTTGAAACCCAAGAAACCGCCTTCCATATTCGTCGGACCGTAAACACCCCATTTAAGGCTCCGCAATGCATCCCATCCTACTATGCCTGAGAGTGCGGTGACCTTCGGCCAGTCGTGCCATTCGACAGGTTTCGGTTGCGTAGGCGCGGGCGCGAAGTAGCGTTCTTCAAAGTCTTCGTCCACGTAATACTTCATGAAACCGGATTCAGGATAGACACTCTCAAATCCGAAACTGTGATAGATATAATACGGATGACTGTTGTATCCAGTGCCGAGGTAGAGTGCGCGACCGGTGCGTTGTCGAAAATCCTTCATCTGGTAGCCCATCACGCCTTTACATGCACCTTTCCTGCGTTGGTTGGGGCGCGTGAAAACATGCCCTAAAATGCCGACACCTTCATGTTCGACGGTCATGATGTTGGTAATCACGTTTCCATCAAGTTTACCGACATAGAAACGGGTCTCCAATGCATCAAGCACTTCGGTGACGCACCGCTCAATATGCCACTCCCAGTTTCCGCCTTTGTGCCCAAGGAACTGTTTCACCTCTTCGGCATGGTGTTCATCGGGTGCGGTAATGACACCGACTTCCATCCGTTCTTCTGTTTTGAGTACTGCCTCGCCAAGTTTATTGTACATAGTCATCTCCGTTAGATTTATTATAGTAGCGTCTGTAATTACTTACATATCACGGAGCCACAGGCTAACAGCCTATGCTACAGGGAGCCACAGGCTAACAGCCTATGCTACAGG
>VXZK01000057.1:0-22495 GCA_009845545.1 Candidatus Poribacteria bacterium | reverse complement strand
ACAGGCTAACAGCCTATGCTACAGGGAGCCACAGGCTAACAGCCTATGCTACAGGGAGCCACAGGCTAACAGCCTATGCTACAGGGAGCCACAGGCTAACAGCCTATGCTACAGGAAGCCACAGGCTAACAGCCTATGCTACGAAGGAAAAATAATTGGCAAATCCGCTGGAAATATGGTATACTTAAAAAAACTTGATGTCAAGCCTTGAATGCTTGTATTGTGAAGCGTGCTATGGAGGCGCGCACCAAGGTTATAGGGAGGGACCATGGAAACAGAGCAGACACTGGTTTTAATCAAACCGGATGGTGTCCAACGTGGACTTATCGGTGAAGTTATTACTCGCTATGAACACAAAGGACTCAAAATTGTTGCGATGAAACTGTTGCAGCTTCCGCACACCACGGCAGAGGCACTCTACGCCGTCCATCACGGAAAATCTTTTTACGATGTACTCATCGAATTCATGACATCGGCACCTATTGTTGCCTTAGCTATTGAAGGACGGAACGCTATAGAACTGGTCCGTATCCTTAATGGGGAAACTGATCCACAAGAATCTCAACCGGGAAGCATCCGAGGCGATCTCTCAATCAACATAACGCACAACATTGTGCACGCGTCGGACTCTCGGCAGAATGCGCAGCGCGAATTGGACATCCTATTCACCGCTGAGGAACGCTACAAATACCACCGAGTGGATGAGGTTATCCTCCATCCCACAACGGTGTAACCGAGACACAACACTCTGTGTCTTTTAATTGCAGAGAATCTCATCTAAGATAAGAGTTCTTGCATAAATCTAAAAACAGACGGAGGTCAATAAAATTGAAATTTGCGAATATCTGTACGTTAATCGTCCTGCTGGTGATTGGATTAACTTTCAGCGTTTATGCCGCCAAAGACGATTGCACGAATCTTGATGGCGATGGTGCGAAGCCGGTCAAAGAGGTCGGTAAAGAAGCGGACGCGACTCAGAACGACTATGACGAAGTTGTTGAAGAAGACGATCGGAACGGTGTCACCTATCTCTCCTTTATCGGCGGTAGCCAACCGAAACCGAATAAGTGCGGACTTTCTCCAAAGAACCCTGAAGCAGAATGGACGGGGTGGGGTGGTCCGATTGATGCGGACAACGCCACTATCGGTGAAGGTGCTGGCACCCGTAACCATATTGTCATCGGCGGTATCTACTTTGAACGTGGGATTGGTAGCCACTCTGTTGCTACAGTTGTTTACGATTTAAGCGGCGACAAGTACCTCAAATTTGAGGGTTACGTCGGTATGTCCGATGAAAAAGACCCGGCAGAATGTGGCCACGGCGGCAGCGGTGAGTTCACCTTCAGCGTTGATGGAAAACAGGTTTTCAAATCTGAAGTCCTTCAAGGCACCGATGGCGGCAAGAACGTTGATGCTGTCCACGTGGAATTTGATATTCCTACCAACGCGAAAGAACTCGAAATTATCATGGGTAATGGCGGCGACGGTGCGGGCTGTGATCATTCTGCAATCGGTGACGCTAAACTTCTGAATGCGCAAGCACTCGCTGTTGAACCTGCCAACAAACTTCCGACGATCTGGGGACACCTGAAAGATAGTTATTAGATCTCGAAAATTGTCCTACGCCTGCGTAGGTGTGAATTCTTATACCTGATTTAGACGCGTCGTTCTGTGTTTGTATGCGGAAAATTGTTGTCTAAATCAGGTTTTTTGTTGCAATTTTATGTTATTTATTTTATGATGCGTTAAATATAAAATGAACCTAACGCCGTAGCGTTTTTAAAAACGTTTACGGTAAATATTGGAGGGAACATCATGAAAAAATTTCTATTTCTCCTCGGCGTAGTGTGTTTCAGTCTCATGGCTGTTCACATCAGCACTGCCGAGATTGATCTTGAGACCGCGGTCGGTATATGGTTGTTTGACGAAGGCAAAGGCGATGTCGCTGGCGACATTTCTGGGCAGGGTAACGATGGAGAATTGGTGAAATCTCCTAAGTGGGTCAAAGGCAAATTTGGCTCAGCACTTGAATTTGATGGAAAAGCGAGTTGTGTTTCAACCGGTCAGAAACTGCTTGACAACCTCGAAGAATTCACCATTATTACATGGGTCCAAACCACAGATACACCGGTAAACCGGACTGGACTTGTCGGACAGAACGATTCACCTGAGTTCGGATTTATTACGGCACAAGCGATCAATCTCTGGACACCTACCGCGGGTGGGACACAGAAACCTTGGGAACACAAACATGGTAACGGTGAATGGCACCATGTCGGGTGTGTCGCTACGACGGAATACGTCCATACCTATATTGATGGTGAATACGTTGAGAAAAAGGGCGGTTGGGCAAATCACGGAACATCTGCCTTTAACGTCAATATCGGTGGGTGTGGTGTTTGGGATCCAGCTGGCAACTTTTTCCCGGGTCTCATGGATGAAGTCGCTATTTTCCACTCAGCACTGGAACAGGAAGATATTCAAGAGTTGATGGATAAAGGGTTTCAGCAGTATTTGGCAGTTGACCCCGCAGGCAAACTCGGTACAACTTGGGGGCATATTAAAGCAACGCACCATTTTAGGCAATAACCCTACCACCTGACAAAACTCCCAAGCGCGCTTGGATGACAATTACGAAAAAAATAGTAGGGGCGAGGTTGCCTCGTCCGCACGGGTTGGGTGACCCAACCCCTACTGGATTCTATTTTCTAACTTCATGAGCGCGCGCCTATTTTCTTTCGTGGAGCTGCCGAAGCATTTCTATCGCATTCCTGTTTCCCGGTTCCAACCGTAGCACCGTTTCAAACGCATCAATCGCTTCTGGTAACTTCCCAAGTTCCTGATAAGCAACGCCTAAGCCACCATAAGCACGAACGTATGTTGCATCAAGTTCAATAGCCTTTTTGAATTGCGAAGCCGCTTCTGTGTAAAGTTCTTGGATGAGAAATATTAAGCCGAGTCTATAAACGGCTTGGAGGTTGGTTGCATCATTTGCGGTAACGACCCTGTAGTGCGGCTCAGCTGCTGTATAGAGTCGTCTTTTCCAATAGGCACCCGCGAGCCCCTGATGCAGTGAAAGTTTTGTTGGCATCAGTTCAAGTGCTTTCTGATACTGGTGTATCGCTTGTTCTAACTGTCCCATGCTCTCATATACCATCGCAAGGTTCGCATGGACATTAGCAAAAAATTCAAAATATTCAGTACCGTGTGATTTTCGGACGAGACTCTCCGAAAACTCAATCGCCTTCTGACATGCGAGAATCGCCGCATCGGCGCGTCCGGTTGCATAATAGGTTTGCCCAAGATGGTTGTAGACGCGTGCCTTCAAATATGCAATCTCATCGGGTTTTTTCTCCTTTTGGACATCCGCATCGTTGTGCAGTAGTGCCAGCAGCCGGTCTAAGGCGGCAACGGCATCTTTATACCTTCCTGTATGGAGCAGTGCGATCCCGTAATCAAACCAGACTTTTACATCTTTTTGCTCATCTGAGATAATCGGTGCAAATTCCGCGACAGCCCTCACATAATCGCCTTCCGACATATAACGCCTACCGCGCTCGGCATACAGTGATGCTGTGACCCCTGCTTTCAGCACGTCCCACCAGAGGGGGTCGGATAACTCACCGTATTGACTGGCGTATCGCGCGGCTTGTGCGTGTTGTTTTGCCGCCTGTTTATCTCCGAGCGCGATCATAACTTGTGCTATTAGCGCGTGTGCCTCGCTTTGTTGCGGATTCAAGCGCAGTGCACTTTCTAAATGCGTTCGGGCAAGTTTCAACTGTTGCTGCGCCAGTGCGATTTCGCCGAGCCAGAGTTCAGAAAACGGGTTGTTCGGCTGAAGGCGTTTGGCGTGTTCCAAATGCTGTCGTGCTTCATCAAGTCTCCCTAAAGTTCGGAGTGCGGCAGCGAGATAGAGGTGTGCGGGCGCGTACTCGGCGTTCAAGGTCAGCGCGCGAGTGAGGGATTTGACGGCTTCCTCCGGTTGACGCTCCTTCATCAAACGTCCCAAAAAGTAGAACCACTTGAATGCGTCAGGCGCGAGGAGACTCGCTCGGCGATAACACGGTACCGCTGGTGCCTCCCAGCCGTGGATGAGATAGACGTGCCCCAAGTGTCCCCAGACATCTGCATCCTCAGGAGAATTCCGAACGGCTGCCTGGGCAGTCTCAACTGCATCCAATAATAGTTTTTCCTCAACTAAGTCGAGGTCTGCAGGCTGTGGAATATCAATATCATCACTAGCGAACCCGTGAACATGGATGAGAATAAAGAGAAAAAAGACAATAAACTTCTTCAAAGAGACATCCCCTTCCCCTGATAAACCGTCACACGCTGGTTTGCGGATGCTCCAGGGAATTTCTCACGACTTCCATCGGGCCAACGCACCTCAATCGCCTGAACTGCATCAATCGTTCCCAACCCGAAATGGACGATCGGTTCACTGCTACTGAGATAACTCGATCCCGGCAGCACGTAGCCTGTCAATGTACGTGATTCGGTGCGGAGTGTCACTTGTGCCCCGAGTGCGTCGCGATTGCGCGTAATTGCTTGCACGAAAAGATAGTGATGCTGTGGTGGCGGTGCGTCGTTTCGGAAAACGCGAAGCCGGTTATCAAGGCTGCTCACCACCATATCAATATCGCCATCCCTGTCAATATCACCGAAAGCCATTCCGCGGCTCACCTCAACCCGTTCTGTAAAGTCAGGCGCATGTGCACTCACATCAGTGAAATGGGCTGTAGGAAACCGTCGGAGACCTTCAGCGGTCATAGGGGTTGTGTTGCCCAACCCATGCGGACGAGACAACCTCGCCCCTACGATAGCTGATTGCTGATTGCTATTCCGGAAGAGGAGATTCGGTTCGGCATAAAAATTCCAGAATGCGCCAACGGCTGCGCCATCCAAGATATCTCCGCGCTTCACCCTTCCGTTAACGAGTGCAATGTCGAGATCAGCATCGTTGTCGAAATCAAGGAAACCACATCCAAAACCTGTCCAACGTAGATCGCGTCCGGCGAAACCTGCTATTTCCGTCATGTCGGTGAATACGGAGTGGTTAGAGGCGATATAGAGCGTATTTGTCTCGCCAGACAAATGTGTCGCGAACAGGTCTGGAAACGTATCGCCGTTGATATCGCCAACAGCGATGCCCATGCTGCCTTCGGGTTGTCCGTAAGCGTTAAATGCAAGTCCGTGCAATATGGCTTCCTCAGCAAAAGTACCGTCGGTCTGATTTACCCAGAGATGATTCGCTTCGCCATCGTTGGCGACAAAAAAATCCGCCCACCCGTCACCGGTGAGATCCAGACACACAACACCGAGCCCTCTGCCGGACACTGCGGCGATGCCTGCCGGTTCGGTTACATCTGTGAAGGAGCCATCGCCGTTGTTTTGGAACAACCGGTCCGTTGCTGGCTCAAAAACTTTGGGATTACAATAATCTATCGCACTGTGTTTCCCGCGACACACCATTTCCGGATCAAACTGAACGTAGTTTGCTACATAGAGGTCGAGGTCTCCATCCCTGTCATAATCACCAAAAGTCGCGGAGGTTCCCCACGCCTCATTTGAAAGCCCTACCTCTTTTAGTGCGAATGTAGCGTCCCCATTGTTTCGATAGAAGACATCGGAGACCCCGTAGTTCGTTACATAGACATCCACATCGCCGTCGTTGTCCACATCGCCGATCGCCACGCCTTGTCCGTAGCCTTCGTGTCCGATGCCAGTGGCTGCCGTAACGTCAACATACGTGCCATCGAATTGTTGTTGAAAAAGCTGATTGGGTGCAGGTGCGTCCGCTTTGCCGGGTGGCGGAAATCGGATGTGCAGGACATCCAGCGCGCCATCATTATTGTAATCAAAGAGGGCGACACCACTCCCTATCACCTCTGGTAGGGCATGCGTGCCGGGTGACCAAGATGCCTCCATCTGTGGCAAACCGAGTGCAGCCGTCACTTCCGTAAATAGGGGTTTATCTGTTTCCGCTCGTGCTGCCGACAGCAATCCGCTTAGAAGAATAAATATAATAGGATATATTTTCGTGAACATGGTGTTATTTCCAAAGGCATCGGGGTTACAAACCTTTCCTACACGGCAAAATTACAAACTCCAATTGTTGATGTGCTTCACGTAACGCCGCTTCTACGGCTGCGGGTGTTTCGGCACGCGCAAAGATAAAGCCGAGATACCGCGCCCCCTCTGGTAACGGCACGACTTCTCCGCCGATCGGGATTGTGATATTGACCTCTACAATTCCATCGACGTGATGTGCAGCTGCTTTGCCGCGGACTTCCCCGAGAATACCAGCCTCTGGCACTGGAATCATCATCACACCCGCTGCCTGTTGCTCGCGTTGTAACGCTTCCACGGGTTGCCCAATCGCATGTCGGATAACGAGTTCCTCCAACGACATTCCGGTTCCAAACCGTAGGGTCCTTGCACAGAGGCCACCAATCGTCCGCGCGGCAATTTCGATGAGATGCGCCCCGTTGTTGTTATAACGCAATTCAGCGTGGACGGGTCCGTGTCGTAATCCTAAAGCATCGGCTGCTTCTGCTGTCGCGTTATGTAATGCATCTTGGATATCCACCGATAAACGGGACGGCGTGATATAGAGCGTCTCCTCAAAAAAAGGTCCCTCAAGCGGATCCGGTTTATCAAAGAGTGCGAGTGTCTTAAGTTCGCCCGCTAAGAGGATACCCTCCAGTGCCACCTCTATCCCCGGAATATAGTCCTCAACGAGTAGATATTGTGAAACGTGTGTCAAGGCATCGGGGTTAGAAACCCCTCCTACGTCGGCGGCTGCCTGCAAAGCATGTAGAAGTTTCGTTGTCCGATGAAAGGCTTCAATAAATTCCGCAGGCGTATCTGCCCGGATGACACCACGGCTTGCGGAGAGCGAAAGTGGTTTGATAACACACGGAAAACTGACTTGTGTCTCCGTGCCTTCTGGGTTGGGTGACCCAACGTCTACTATTTCAATGGGATCATCATAGATAGAAAAGCGTTGATAAGCAGGCACTGAGACCCCATTTGCTGCCAATGTGTCGCGTAGGAGATATTTATTGCGCGTGGCTTTCGCTGAAGCGACAGGGTTGTGTGGAAGTCCTAAAGCCTTTGATGCAGTCGTGGCAAGCAGGGTTGTATCGTCATCAACACCGACGATTGCTGCCAGCGGATATGTGTCATCAAATTCGAGGATCGCCTGTGTCGCAACGGTTGGCGTGCTGAAATCAAGCACGAGGGTATGGCGCGGCGAGAGGTCTGCCGTCGTTGCTGCTTCTTCTGAGGCGACAACGACCTCTACATCAAGTTTTAAGGCAGCTTCCAAGAAGTCGGTGGCTCGGTATGTGCGTGTGGGTAGAAGCAGGAGGATACGCGATTTATCAGTCATCAGTCATCAATTATTGGTTATCAAAGCAATTAGTTTTCAATCATCAGTTATCAGAAGTTGAAAGTTGAGAAGTTGCGAAGTTGTGCCTTACTTTCTAACTTTCGCACACTTCCTAACTTTCTGATTGCTGCCTGCTGCCTGCTGAAAGCCCACTAATTCGGGCGAGCGCCTCTCAACAACTTCTGATACGATGCGTGTGCGTTCTGCGCGTCTTCCTCACCGTCAAGGACACGCCGCAGGCATTGCACAAAGCCGATCGGATCATCTTCACCAAAAATAGTCCGTCCGAACAGGATCGCGCGCCCCCCGTTGCTGACAACATTGTGCGCAAGGGTAAATGTGCTGCGTGCATTTTGACGCGGGCCGCCCAAGGCACCGATCACCAGCGTCGTATCGAATTGGCACAGCTCTGTCCAGACATCAGCGGTCGTATAGGCGGTTTTAATAAAGCGTGGACGTTGGTGTTTTCGGAGGTAACTCATCGTCCGAACGATAGAATCGGCGACATACATACCCCGTTTCTCGTCATCCATTCCGGGGAGTTTAACGTTCGGTAAAAAGACCTCTAAGAGGTGGTCAAACCCTTCGATTTCGCCAACAACATGCGCGAACTGTACATACGCCTGCAACATCCGCTCATCAGCGATCGGATCGTTGTTGAGTGTAATGGAGTACAGCCCAAGGTTCACGCGACATTCAAGGGCGGGACCGATGAGTGCTTCACAATAGCGTTGCATATCTTCTGGAAATACCGTCTGAAACGGCATTGACGGACTAGAAGTATAGACACCAAACCGTGGATTCCAGATAGCGGTTTCCGAGTTCATCCGGACGATTGGCGTAATCGGCGAGTTTTCCAAAAGGTTCTCTTCAAGTGCAAGCGTTTCTGCATCAGCGGGTGTCATCAGAAGTCCATCTAATTGTCCATCAGCAACAAGGTCGCGTTGCAGTTGCAGAAACTCTGCATGTGTGCGGTAGTGAGGTTTGGGGTGCTGCACCTGTCCGAGCCCTTTAATCCCTGCGGATGCGAGTGGGTCCGCAGCGAAAACCAGAATCGGGCTCTGTGCAAGCAATTCTGTATCAGCAAGTTTATCAAATATCCGGTTACCCATTTTTTTTTACTTTCCTTGCGGTTAAATTGAGTGGGTTGTTACTTCAAATACCTTTCCATAGAACCGTCCTCCAAATGTAAAGTTAAGACAAATTATGCCATTTAAGGCATAATTTCATTACGGACTACGGTTTTAGTTATCAGTTATCGGTCATCAGTTTGCCTCACAGTGAGAGTTACAAGAGGTTTTTGATAATGCCAACATCTCCTGTAACTGATGACTGAAAGGATTTTTTGAAAAAAATCCGTACTGACAACTGACAACTATTTTTAGAGTGTATTCGTAGGGTCAATATCTATCACAAATTCAATAGCCTTCGATTTAATGATGGTTGGCGGTTCTTCAGTAAAACGTTTAAAGAGTTTCCCTATTTTTTCAGGGTAGGTACTTCGGAGCAAGAGATGCCACCGAAATTTCCCTTCAATTTTCGAGAGAGGTGCCGGTGCGGGTCCGAGGATCTCCACCGATGTTTCCGCGACTCTTGGCACCTGTGAAGCGTGGTCTTGATCCGTCTGCCAAATTTCGAGTTGATCTCGCGCAGCATGGGCGGCCTCAACGACCGCTTGTTCGTCTTTCCCTCGGAGTAAGAGGGTTGCGACATGCGCGAAGGGGGGATACCTTAACGCGTCCCGCGCGACGACCTCCTGTGCATAGAAGTCGAGATAATCATGTTTCTGTGCGGCCTCTATAGAGTAGTGCTCGGGCATATAGGTTTGGATGACGACCATCCCTTCAAGGTCCGCGCGTCCGGAGCGTCCTGCGACCTGTGTGAGTAGACTAAACGTCTGTTCGCTCGCTCGAAAATCCGGAAGATTCAGGGCAGTATCCGCCGCGATAACCCCCACAAGTGTAACATGCGGGAAATCCAATCCCTTTGATACCATCTGTGTACCTATCAGAATATCGATTTTCTGTTGTCCAAATTCCGTTAAAATCTGCCGATGCGCGTCTTTTCGGGCAGTTGAATCCGCATCGAACCGTTTTACACGTGCGTTGGGATACAATTTGCGTGCCTCTTGCTCAACCGCCTCTGTTCCGCCCCGAAAAAAACGAATCGCATCACTACTACACTGCGGACATACTTGTTGTGTCGGACGTTTACTGCCGCAATGGTGGCAGACAAGCCGCTGCGTTTCACGGTGATAGGTCAGCGAGATAGAGCAGTTGTCGCAGCGTTCGACATAGCCACAGGTGCGGCAAAAGACATAAGTGGCATATCCGCGCCGGTTAAGAAACAGAATAATTTGCTCTCGCCGAACCAGCCGTTCCTCAATAGTACTTTGGAGCAGCCTCGAGAAGATCGTACGGTTGCCCTTTTTGAATTCGTTTCGCATATCAACGATGTGAACATCGGGCATTTTTCTATCAAAAACACGGTCGGGCAGGTTTAGGAGCCGATAACTGCCGTTTCGGGTCCGATGAAAACTTTCAAGGGACGGGGTCGCGCTTCCGAGCAGAACGGGGCAGTTTGCGAGTGCACCCCGTTTCTGTGCAACTTCCCGCGCATGGTAGCGCGGTGCGGTATCCGATTTATAGGAATCCGAATGCTCCTCATCTATAATCAGCATCCCCAGCTTTTGGACGGGAGCAAAGATAGCAGAACGCGGTCCGATGACAATATCGGCTTCGCCTTTTTGAATGCGATGCCACTGGTCATAACGTTCGCCATCACTCAACCGACTATGTAGCAACGCGACGCGCGCGCCGAATCGCCCCACAAATCGAGAGGCAGTCTGAGGCGTGAGCGAAATTTCGGGAACCAGTACAATCACCGATTTTCCGCTCTCAAGAACGGATGCCATCGCCTGCATGTAGACCTCAGTTTTCCCGCTCCCGGTTACGCCGTGTAGTAAAAACGTCAGGGGGTGTTCAGCATCGCGGTTAGAAACCCCGCCTACGGTGTCTGGTGCTGCGGAAGTCCCGCGAACATTATCACCGTGATGGCGTGCTTCCGTCAGTGCTTTTTGAATTTCAGCGAACGCTGTGGATTGCGCGGAATTCAAGCGGAGCGGTTGCGTCGGTGCGATAGATTCAGAACTCAGTGGATTCCGCACCGTTTGCGCCCGTGTGATCTGTATAAACCCGCGTCTTTCAAGGGGACTTAACAGCGAAGCACTGGCATTTACCCGCTTCACTAAATCTGCTGTCGCTAACGGCACACCTTCGTCAAGAAGGAGTTGCAGAACCTCCGCACGCTTGGTATCAGCGGCATGGCGGCGATTAATGGGAGGCTGCGGGGACGCTGCTTCGGAGCCGCCCGTGTCGTTCTTGAGTTGAACAATTTCCGCCTCAATATCAACATCCGGTAAAGCTAATTGCGCGACGGTCGTTTCCTGCGTGGTGGCTTTCGGTTTATGCGTAACATTGGTCTCAACAACGCCTTTTTCGCGGAGTCTCCTAACTTTTGAACGGACATCTTGAGAGCTCAAACCCGTTCGCCTGGCAAGCTGATTGAAAGTGAGTTCACCCGCTGCTTCCAAAAGTGCGACGATCTCTTTTTGGACGCTTCCGAGTGATCCTGAAAATTCGGGCAGGAGTCGGACCAGTTCCCGTTTCTGGGTCCGCACGGCGGCTGGCACCGCACGATAAAGCGCGACCCCCCACGAACAGACGTAGTAATCCGCCATCCATTTCGTAAGGGCGAGCATATCCGGCGAGAACATCGGGGTTTCATCAAGGCATTCGGAGACATTCTTGATGAGATCCGGAGCGAGGTCGGTTTCATTAACGCGTTCAACAACAACCCCCTCCTGCTTCGTTCTGCGAAACGGAGCTAATACACGGACTCCGGGTTGCAAAACCGTGTCCAGCTGCGGCGGTACGCCGTAGGTAAATACCTGATCTACTGATAACGGAAAAGCAACATTTGCATAGCGCATATTTTTAAATATTGGGTTTTCGCTCCGTTTTGTCCCCCTTTCCAGTAACGGGTGGGGACCCCTGTCCAAAACGGGTTTCCGATCAAGCTGATAGCGATAATTACTTTCCAGTTTATTTTACAGGTCCAATTGGTTGCCGGCTCTCAGCAATGAGTCAAGAAGTTTCTGATGAGGTCAGACATTTTTTTCCTGATGGAAACCAACAACTATTCTCACTTCTATCCCTGTGCCAAAAATGCGAGTACCTTTTTTATGTCTTCCCAGACATCGCGTTTGGCACTTGGGTTTCTGAGAAGGTATGCGGGATGATAGGTCGGCATAATAACCGGCGGCTTTTTATGTGGAAGGACCTGCAGCCCGGCGACATTGCACTCATGGAACTCACCGCGAAGCTTTGTAATGCCTATCTTCGTATCAAGCAACATCCGTGCCGCAAAACTCCCAAGTGCCACAATCACCTTCGGTTGAATCAGTTCTATTTGGCGCATTAAATATGGACTACAGGTTGCGACCTCGTCCGCTTCAGGGTCTCTATTGCCGGGCGGACGGCATTTAAGTACATTGGCGATATAGACATCCGCGCGTTTACGCTTCATCCCTGACTCAATGATTTGCGTCAACAATTGACCGGCTCGACCAACAAAAGGCTCGCCCTGCCTATCCTCGTCAGCCCCGGGTGCTTCACCGATGAACATAAGGTCAGCGTTCGTATTCCCGACCCCAAAAACGACGCTATTCCGTGTCTCGTGTAACGGACATTTGGTGCAATTCCCGGCATCTGTTGCCAATGCAGGCAGGTCGAAATCTGCATAAGGCGACTGCTGTTCAGGTTCGCTCAATTCTGCTTCCATGAAACCGAGTCGAAGTTGCTCTTCCATATATTCCCTCACACTTGCAATAAGTTCTATATATTCTTTTCTGAAGTTGTCGGTATCCATTTTACTAATTCCGCAGATCGTAAATCAGGGACACACCATCGAACCAAGTGACGTACAGGAAGAAGGCAATCAGAAGGACAACGCTGACTTGTTGAACGATCTCTTGTGCCTTCCGCGGCATCGGCTTGCCACGAATCTTCTCAACGGCAAAAAATAGCAGCTGCCCGCCATCGGCAATCGGAATCGGTAATAGATTGACAATCGCGAGATTGATACTGATAAATCCTACAAAAAAGATGAGGCTGCTCAAACCGAGCCGGCTGAATTTGCCCGTCATGTGGGTAATACCGACGGGGCCGGAGAGGAGTTTTGGTGATACCTCACCCCCTATCAACTGTTGCAGCGTTCTACCGATAGCGGTAAAAGTTAGCCATGTCGCTTCAACACCTTTCCCGAACCCAGTCAAAAGGTTGTATTCTGGCAAAGGTGCTGTTTCGGGATCCAGTTGCATCCCGCTGAGGGTAGACTGCCACATCAATCCGAGCATGACTTCTTCTGGGGCTGCCTCTGAACTTTGCGTTTCACTTGAAAGGGTTACCTGTTTCAGGTCCCCTTCCCGCATCAAGCCGATTTGAACCAGTTGGTCCCCCGCTGCCATGAGTTGCGAGTAGAGTGTTGTCTTATTTATCGACGCTCCGTTAAGCGTAAGCAGCATATCGCCATTCTGAATCCCTGCCTCTTCAGCGATGCTCCCCTCTTGAACAGCTGCTATCACCTGCCACTCCACGGGCAGTTGAAGCGTGAAGACTTCATCACCTCGGCGAATGCCAAGCGTTAATGCTTCTCGCTGGGCGTTAATGTTATTATAGAGTGCCCTATATTTCTCATCAATCCAGTCCGCTGACGGTTGCCACACCCCGGAACCAAAGTACGGGACACTATAGAGTCTCTCGCCGTTGATGCTCTCAACAATATCCCCGACTTGAAGGCCGGCTTGTGCAGCGAGACTGCCCGCTTCAATATGGCTCACGATTGTTGTGTGTCCACTACTCACCCGAATTACGCCGATATCACCTCTAACACTCGGGATCGCATCCGGTGTGACAGAGAGGGTTTGGCGCACACCATCGCGCGCGACAACGAGTTCTAACGTCTTATTCGCACTTGTGAGAATTCGGGTTTGGAAGGTAGACCAATGACGGATTGAATCCCCATTGATTGAAACAAGTATGTCGCCGGGCATAATGCCTCCGGCAGCACCAGGCCCATCGTCAGCGACCCACCCGACTTGAACCGCCTCCGGTTCACCGACCGGCCTGCCGGTAAAACTACTGATGAGATTCGCAGACCCGCTGTCAAGTCCAGTTGCGAAGACAGCCCCATAGACCAAAACACCAAACAAAAGATTAATAGCGGGCCCCGCGGCAACAACAAAAGCGCGGTTGCCGAGCGATGCACTCGCAAATTCGCCAACGGCACCGGTCTGCTCGCTTGGGTTCTCACCTTCCATCTGGACATAGCCACCAAATGGGAATACGGAGATTTTATATTCCGTCTCACCTCGCTGAATCCCGATGATTTTGGGGCCGAAACCGATGGAAAAAGTGTTCACCTTGATACCGCACCGTTTCGCGGCATAAAAGTGGCCGAGTTCATGAATAAAAATAAGGAAACCGAGAGAAACAATCGCAAGAAACACCGTCCTGAAGTGCGGAAGGAAGGAGTTTATTAGATCAATCAAGAATTCCATGTCTATTACCCTTTTTTTAATGGCTATCAGCCGTCAGTGCGGTTTCCCCCAGTTAAGAGGTTATCGTTTAATTGATGGCTAATGGCTGATGGTTGTTTTTGTGTGATTTTTTATGACTGAACGTGCTGTTGATTTTGCCCACCGATCTGCCTCAAGGATATCGGTGAGTGTTGGCTCTCCAACGACTGCGTGCTTATCCATAACATGTCCGAGGATCGCGGGTATATCCATAAACCCGATGTCCGTGTTAAGAAACGCCTCCACAACCACTTCATCCGCGCTGCTTAGTACCACAGGGAGCGTGCCGCCAACATCTGCAGCGGTGTACGCCAGCGAGAGACACGGAAACTTTTCAAAATCAACAGGTTCAAAGTGTAGTGTACGGGCCTCCTGTAGATCCAGGCGTGGTACCGGTGCGGAGAGTCTACGCGGATAAGTTAAAGCGTATTGAATCATAATACGCATATCTGTGGGCCCTAATTGTGCAAGCGTGGAGCCGTCTGCCCATTCTACCATCGAATGAACGATACTCTCCGGGTGGACAACAATATCAATTTTTGAGAGTTCTATATTAAACAACCATTTCGCTTCGATGACCTCGAGCCCTTTGTTCATCATCGTTGCGGAGTCAATCGTAATTTTCTGTCCCATCTTCCAATTCGGGTGCTGGAGTGCTTGTTCTGGTGTTACAGAATAGAGTTCTGCTTTCGGGATCTCTCGGAACGGTCCACCCGAAGCAGTAATCAGGAGTCGATGGATATCTGCCTGCGGGTCGCGTGTGCCCTCCAAACATTGGAAGATAGCACTCATTTCGCCATCTATCGGTATCAAGTTAACGCCATTTGCCTTAACCGCTGCGTTAACAAGTGCTCCCGCCATGACCATTACTTCTTTATTCACAAAAGCAATGTCTTTGCCGGCGTTGATCGCCGCCAAGGTCGGTAATAAACCTGCGCTACCGCCCATGCCGTCTAAGACTTGAGAGGCTTGCGGCATTGTCGCTACAGCTTGAAGCCCTTCGCTACCAGCAAGCACTTGTGTCCCATTGATGTCCCGAATGCGCGCTCGGAGTCTTCCTGCGGCAGTCGGTTCATTTACCGCCACCAACGCTGGACGATACCGCCGAATCTGGTGCTCAAGGGTATCAACGTCGCGTTTCGCTGCGAGCCCGACGACTTTAAATTCAGCGGCATGCGTTTCAACAACGCTGAGGGCGTTCTTCCCAATAGAACCCGTGCTACCGAGTATAGCGATATGCTTCATTAGTTGTCAGTTATAAGTTATAAGTTAGTAAGTTAAGAGCCACTTTTAAGAATCTACTCCAACTTAACTTGACGTACCTCAAGACCTTGTGAATTGTTAGGTCAAAACCGCCTCACTGAAAACTGAGAACTCTAAAAGTGTCTTGTCAATTCCCAATAGTAATAGAGGGCGGGCGTGCTAAAAATGAGGCTGTCACATCTATCAATAAAGCCGCCGTGTCCCGGAATTATGTCTCCCGAATCCTTGACCCCAGCCGTCCGTTTCATCAGTGATGCACTGAGGTCCCCAAGTTGTCCGAGTACACTCAACAACACCCCAATAACAGCAGCGTCCAGCCAAGAGAAAGTGTCTTTCAGGAGAACGATCCCCAGTCCAAAGCCGATTAAAGTGCCGACAACCCATCCACCGATGGTCCCTTCGACTGTTTTGCGAGGACTGACGGGGGTACCGAGTTTATGTTTACCGAAGGCTCTCCCGACGAGATACGCGCCGGTGTCGCTACACCAGACGGTACCGCATAACAAGAAGATCAGTTGTCTACCGCCCGGTTCCGCGTTCCGCAGCAAAATGAGATGGTATCCTAATACCCAACCGATTGTTAGGATACCGGTTAATTTGAGCGTGACAGCAATTAATTCACCGTCAACTTTCGCCCTAAAGATACTTTCAGCAAAAACATAGATGAATACGAAAGTAAAGAAACTAAATATTACTGCCGAAACAGGCAGAGACTTTGTCAAGTTAGGCAAGAAATATGCTAACAAGCAGAACACGCCCGTCAGGAATACTGTCATCACCGGATTCAATTTTTCAGTGAAGTGTTGTGCGAGTCGACAGTACTCAACTTGCATCATCAACATGGCACCCAATACAAGTGCCAAGTAGAGCCAATCCCCCTGATAGATAATGAGAAGGACTAACGGCACGAGCACAACCACACTCAGCGCTCTCCGCCAAAACATAGGTTCTGTATCCCGTTTAAATAGTTGTCAGTTTTCAGTAGTTAGTTGTCGGTTGTCAGTGGTCAGTTAAAAAAGTCCGTAAAATGTTCTAAAGTTGTGAAGTAAGGGTATCGGGGTTGAAAACCCCTCCTACAACTTTCGCACACTTTGAAACTTTCGCACACTTTCTAACATTGATACCTGATAACTATTTCCTCTGAAAGTTGACGATCATTTAAGTCTCCAATAATTCCGTTTCTTTCGCCTCCGTTAATTCGTCAATTTGGCCGATATATGTATCTGTGAGCTGCTGCACCGGATCACCGCTGGCTTTTCCGCGTTTCTTATCGCCGCCGCGCCCTCTACTTTTACCGCCGCCCCCTGTGTCGCCATCAAGTTTCTTGACGGCATCATTGGCATCCCGGCGGATATTCCGAATAGCGACTTTCCCCTCTTCAGCAAGTTTACGTACGACCTTCGTGAGTTCAGTCCGCCGCTCTGTTGTGAGTTCGGGGACCAGTATTCGGACTACGTTCCCGTCGTTGCTCGTCGAGAGCCCCAAATCCGAATGTGCAATCGCTTTCTCAATCTCTGTAATGAGTGTCTTATCCCAGGGTTGAATAACAAGCAAGCGCGGTTCCGGGGTCGTAATCGTCCCGACCTGACTCAGCGGACTTTTGGTACCGTAGTAGGTAACAGTCACCTGATCCAAAAGCGCTGGTGTCGCACGCCCGGTTTGCACATGCGACAATTTCGTCGCTGTTACTTCAATGGTTTTCTTCATCCGGGATTCAGTCTCTTGAAGTATCTGTTGCATCTGATTTTTCCCCAGAGTAGTTGTCAGTTCGCAGGCTACGCCTGCTTTCAGTTATCAGTTTGCCGCGCAGTGAGAGTTAGAGAGGCGTGCTGTGGCGGTAAAGTTCACTATAATCGCCACAAAGCCTTAACGGACTGCTGGCTGCCATCCTATCTTTATTGTCCAAGTACATAAAGGACAAAACGTTTGACGACGATATTCTCACCCAATTGGGCGATAGCGTCCTTGACGAGGGTCTCAATGGTCTTATCTGTATCGCGAATATAGGGTTGCTGTAGGAGGCAGGTCTCCGAGTAAAATTTAGAGAGCCGTCCCTCAACGATCCGTTCAGCGATATGTGCGGGTTTTCCTTCTTGTTCGGCTTGTGCGTGTAGGATCGATTTTTCAGCTTCAAGGTCTTCGGCGGGTACATCTTCAGGTTTAACATATTTCGGTTTAGCCGCTGCCACCTGCATCGCGATCTCTTTTGCCAACTCTTGGAATTGCTCCGTCCGCGCGACGAAATCGGTTTCACAATTCAGTTCGACTAATGTCCCGACACGGCTCCCCGGGTGGATATAAGAAACAATCAACCCCTCTTCAGCTGCCCTGCTGCCTTTGAGTTCGGAAGCTTTCAAACCTTGCTCTCGTAACTTCTGAATTGCTACGTCAATATCTCCATTCGTTTCGGTTAGCGCTTTTTTACATTCCATAATCCCCGCGCCTGTACGCGAACGGAGCTCGCTAACCATCTTTGCTGTAATTGCCATCCATTCTCCTTTCATTTTACACTTCAGTCGAAATAGCCGTTAGCCATCGGTTTCCATCAGCCGTCAGTAAAAAGATTTTCGGTTAGCCTAAAATCTGCTTGCTGACTGCTGAGTGTTGACTGCTGCCTGCCATTCTTCTGGTAAATATTTACGGCGCGATTGCTAATGAAGCCGCAATCGCGCGCGAAAGTCTCTTATTAGGATTGCCGCCGTGGGGGTCTACGTCTTTGTCGCTGGCGAGGGGCACGCGTTTGGCGTTGCTCACTGTCACCAATCGCTTCAGGCTCTGCGGACAGTTGTGCCTCTTCAAGAATCGCGGCACTCTCTTCCTCATGTCGTTCGGCTTGAAGGACAGCATCAACGGGTGCAACGGTTTCGGATTGCGCTGCCTCGTCTGAGACTTGTGCGCCTTCCGACGCGCCGCCGCGTCCTTGAATGACCGCCTCCGCCAAAACAGAACAGATAAGCCGGATCGAACGGATCGCATCGTCATTTCCCGGTACCGGCAGATCAATGGGGTCCGGGTCGCAGTTCGTATCGACAATTGCGATAATAGGGATGCCTAATTTATTCGCCTCGGCAATCGCTGTATGCTCCTTACGTGTATCTGTCACAATAACAGCTTCAGGGAGTCTCTTCATCTCTCGAATCCCGCTGAGGTTATTGTCGAGTTTGCCTTTTTCGCGCCGCAGGCGTATCACCTCTTTTTTCGGCATCTGCTCAAAGACCCCATTCGTTTCATCGGCATCCAATTTGTCCAAACGGTTGACACTCCGACGGATGGTCTGAAAATTAGTAAGCATACCGCCAAGCCAGCGATTATTCACGTGGTACATCTCACATCGAGCCGCCTCGCCTCGCACGGCTTCTTGGGATTGCCGTTTTGTGCCGACAAATAGTACCCCGCCGCCCTTTGTGGCGATGTCTTGCACGAACTCTGCCGCGGTTTCAAGCATCCGTAACGTCTTTTGCAAATCAATAATATAAATCCCGTTCCGCTCAGCGAAGATGTACTCTGCCATCTTCGGATTCCAGCGCCGGGTCTGATGTCCAAAGTGAACTCCACATTCAAGGAGCTCTTTCATTGTAACTGCCAAAAAAACCTCCTGTGTTCGCAGAAGCAACACTGCCTCTGCAGGGTTTCCGCGTCCACCTCCTTCATATTCGCATCAGACTCTCAGCTTGAGAGAACCCGCTGTGCAAATCGAGAGGTGTGTTGTATTTAAGATTGAAGCTTAAACGCCCGATGAACACCTATTCATCGGAATTGATACAAATATTTTACCACAGAAACGGTTGAATTTCAAGTTTAAGTTTTATAACACACGTTTTAGGGGAATGTCAAGGAAAATCAGGAGAGAGTCGGTTATCAGTTATCGGTTGCCACTTATGAGTACCTGTGGTATAATTTAAAGGGAGGCGAAAAAGGTGGAACATCTGATTAAACCCATCGCTGCGCACTTGAAAACGGATGCTGATGCTATCAAACTTGAACGCATCCAGCACGGGATGCGGCAAAGACACAACGTCTGCCGCCTGAAACGCGGTACCGAAAGCTATCTCCTGAAACAGCACGATATTACGACATCCGTCGTTGACGCAGGCTATACACCGCTCCAAATTGAAGCCGCCGTGCTTTCACGCTTACACGAAAACGGTTGTCAAGTCCCGCGACTCATTTGGAAATCAGACGACCAGCACGCCTTACTCATAGAGTGGTGTGGCGAACGCACCCTTGACGCGTTCGCGCAAAACGAAGAGAAATCCATACAACACCTGACACCACTTTTGAACACTATACTCCGAGAATTATGCAAGATTGAGACCTGTTTCACGACCCATGCGGCACAGTTCGCGCCATACACCTTCCGTTTTGATGCACACACAACCTTGCGAGATTTACTGGAACAGGGCAAAAAAGTCGTAGGTTATCTCTCTCATCTCAGCAGCAGTCTGATGTCATCTGCTCAAACAGAGACACTCGCAAACGCGTGGTATGCCTTCGCCCACCGCCTCCAGAACGCGCCGACGACACTCGGGAACCTGGACAACAACGCCCGAAATATCGTCATCCGAGATGAAGCATCGGCGTTCTTTATTGACTTCGCGAGTATCGGTTGGAATTGGCAAGAGATGCGCCTTGTGCAGTTGTTCAATAGTATCGGTGCCTTTCTTGTCTCGCCATCAGGAAATGTGAACTTTGTGTCTCTCTTAGACAGAGAACTTGTCAACACTTACGCCGAATGGGTAAGCACACACCGTGAAACTTGTCCACCTGCAGAGGTCGCAGCACGTGTTGACGGCCATCACCTATTGTTTTACCTCTCGGTGCTCCATCAACTTTTGCGAGCGACTGCACACCCCGAAGCAACCGAAAACAGGATGCTGCTCGATGCATGGGGAGATGCACGGGCGCGGTACAAAAGCGCACTGACACATATTATTCATACGCGTTTAAGCGACGATGTTTCTACAAACCAGATTCGAGAGATAATAGCCGGTTTTTCTACTAAGGTGGCAGCGGGCTGAATCATCAGGGACCCGCGTTGGTAAAGTAGCAACTACTGTTTACCTGAAGTACCTACCAGAATTGTGCTGCTAAGTTTTTGGAGGAACTCCTGAATCTCTGGGGTTGACGGTTTTTTTTCATTAAACGCGGTCTGATACGATTTTAGCACCTCATGGAGCGATGTCATATTAACCTGCCGTCTTCGCGTCGCTTCACGGACGCGCTGAAAGTTTTCGACAATCTGTTCCTCTGGGATGCCGTCAGGTCTTTGATCTTCGGACTTCAGGTGTTTTTCGACACTGTTCAGTGCTCGTTCTGCCATCCAATAGCGTGCGCCTTCGGGGCCGCCAACTTGACGGTAGACCACAGCAATACCAATCAGGCTGACGGCTATAATCGCTAATAAAAAAGTCAACACGCGTCGATAACAGCCACTTAGTTTTCTGCTTATTATATTCGCCATATCTATTTTTTCACTTTCACCATATATCTGTATCAGGGTCTTTTAGTTTTAAATAAATTATCGGAGTGTCTTAACTTTTGAATCTTCTTTTTTAAATCCGGTGCCCCTTCCCAGTAACGGGTGGGGACCCCGGTTCCAAACCGCACCATAGGTGTCAATTTTAGAAAAAACCGCATCGGAACATCGTAGGTTGGGTTGAATGGATGCCACCAAAGCCGGCCAAATCAGAGAAAAACACGACTTTCTCCTGATACGTAACCACCACCAGAAACGGAATGAAACCCAACGCTTTGACTGTGAAGTTTCCGAAACCCTGACAGTGTAAAGTTGGGTTTCACTCCGTTCACGAATAGATATAGCGGGATATTAGTTTTCAGGTGTGTTTGGCGTATCAACATGCCACTTCTCAACGCCGTTCAACCCAACCTACGTGCCTTGAAAATCATCTGGTCTCAACAGATTGACTTTGACTCAATTAACACCTATCGTGCAGTTCCAAACCACACCTACTGGTCCCGACAAAAAACGATCGGTTTAAATTTTCCCCTCGCGTATCGTTAGTGCTGCCTTCAACTTTTGATGCCCGATAAACTTTTTTCCGTGTGCGTCAAAGTATTCAAATTCGCCCTCAAGGACTTCAAAAACCGCGACATCCGCGACGGTGCCAACTTTCAGGTTCCCCAGCTGCGCCTCACGTTCGATAGCCTTCGCAGCACTGAAGGTTGCCTTGTCAATCACATCTTCAAGCGACAGACCCAAGTGCATCAATTTCGAGAGCGTTGTCGGGAGATCATAGACGGGCCCGTTGATGTTGCCAGTATGTAGATCGGTACTGATAACATCGGAGATGAAACCCTGCTCCATAGCGCGTTGGGCAATTTCGTAATGGAAGCTTCCAGCACCGTGGCCAACATCAAAGATAATACCGTCTTCGCGCGCCTGCCATGCCTCCGGGATGACCCTCCCTTTTTCATCAATGATATTATCACCGTTGCCTTGGAAGCAGTGTGTAATCACATCACCGGGACGCAGTAATTTCAATATATCGGGGAGCGGTACGCCTGCACCGATATGGCACATGACGGACGTTCCGGCGCGCTCAGCGGCTTGGATCGCAAGTTTCAACGGTTCAACGCCGTTATCACCGACCTGCCCTTTCCCTTGACGCACCTTCACCCCGACGGTAATGTCGCGATGCTGTTGTAACGTTTCCGCAACGCGTCCGGGATCGGCGTACGCCATATCGAACATTTCGCCCACAGGTCCGTAGACGAGTCCGATACCGGAAATATGGATGTAGGTGAGGATATTTGTCTGCGCGGGTTCGGCAATGAATTCTCGAAAACCGGGGAATGTTACCCAACTCGGGCTACCCGCATCTACAACGGTGGTAGTCCCTGCCATCGGGCAGATTGTGTCGGCGCTGATGCCCCATGTCGTTACACCGTAATAGACGTGTGTGTGAATATCAACAAGGCCCGGTGTTACATATCTATCTTGAACAGAGACGGTCTGTGTCGCTGCGGTATCGGGAATGTCGGGTTCAATCGCTGCGATAACCCCGCCAGCAATTGCAACATCTCGCACGGCATTCAAACCCTGAGCGGCATCAATGACAGTGCCACCTTTCAGCAGGATGTCATATTTCATTTTAGTTAATTTTAGTTATAAGTTATAAGTTATAAGATGTTTCTGATGACATTATAGTAAAACTTATCATTAAAAAATTGAGCACTCTCAA
>VXZK01000103.1 GCA_009845545.1 Candidatus Poribacteria bacterium | reverse complement strand
TACGAGTGGGTAACGTTATCGTGGAGTGTCAACTTATTTTCGTGCTTTACTATATGATAGAAACTGAATCTCTCTTATTCAACCCGATACTGACGTAAGCAAGTGAAAACACTGTCCAAGTTAGGAACAAGTCTTTATGTTTCGGATTTTCTGTTAGCAAACGGTTAAGGATTTTCTTTAGTCCTTCATAAGTTTCCTGTGTGTGTAACTGTCCAAGAAAATTTACAAGACCGCGCAGGCGGCGTTCTGCGTCGTAACTATCGTCCCGATTAATTGTTGAATCAACGAGCGAATTCAATAATTCCAGGACAGGAGAAACCAATTTTGGATTTTTCCTGACAGCGAGAACTTCTGCTGCCTTATATCTAAAGTCTAGACCACGTGTTTTATCAGCGATTAGATCCAAGAGACCGCCGTCTGGGAGTGCTTTGATTGTTTCAGAGTATAATTGTCCTCGGCTATCGGTCAAATGTACAGAACCCTCTAACACAGAAGCTACATGTTCTTTTTCTAATATTCTTACTTGATCTTGCAGTATGGTTACCTGTCCTACGGCTTCTTTAAGTTCATTTTTCAATGTGTCTACTTGAGCAACGGCTTCCTTAAATCTGTTAAGGCTTTTTTCAACGCTATTGGCTATTAATTCATCTGCTCTAGATCTCAGCCAAAACCAAAAGGCACCTCCTACAATTAACACCAAAAAGCCAATTATACCTGCAAACCAAAGGCTCCATGTTCTTAACCATTCATTGTTAGCATCTCTCAATTCCCTCTCAAATTTACCGAACTCTGCATTACGGAGTTTCGCTTGTGCCTCAGCGAGTTTGGCCGCTAATTCCATTTTCTCAACATTTTCCACAGTCTGGAGTTTGCTTTCGAGAACTGAGATTCGGTTTTTGAGTGCTTCAATTTCCGGATTTTGTTTTTGCGTGCTTTGGTTCTGCTGTGCCAACAATAGCGGAAGTCCCATTATGAATAATGTTGCCAATAGGAGGCAGGCTGTAAATGTTTTCATCTTGCTCACTTTTTTGATGACATCCGTATAAACATATCGCCCCGCTGGGGCTAAGAAATGGTGGGTATCGCGTCACTATAGACATATCGCCCCGCTGGGCTAAATACAAATAGCCACATTGTAAGCAATCTTTGTAGTCTCAAAGTTCATAGATCTGTGGATGAGGTTCCTGGAGAAAATACCAGCAAAAACAACGCGCCCTTTGTGAAGGGCGCTCTTGTGTAAGTCCCACCTATTTGCCAGCAGGTTTTTTTGGTGGTGGAGAAGGTTGTGCAGGCTTATTCCCCGCAGGTTTGGCTGGAGGAGAAGGGGGCACTGGTTTCGCTGGCGGTTTGCGAGGCAGTCTTCGAGGGCCAGCAGCTTCTCGAATAGGAAAGGGTTTCTTATTTTTCATAACAATAATTCCTCCAATATTTATAGTAAGCAAAATTAACAGCACTGCCCATTGAGTTATCCACTGGCAGGGATATTTTCTAAATTTGCCCCAATGAAGAAGGCTGTACAAGCAACAGCAGCAATATAGGTAAAGACAGAAACATAACTCAAAAAACGCGTCATCTGTGATGCAAGGGATTTCTGCTGTCCTGCATCCTCGTCACCGTCGAAAAAGTACCTTTCACTGAATTCACGTTGTCTGTTCAACGCGCGTTGACCGAAAAGATATGAAAGTAACGTGGATGTAATCGCGAGAACAAACATCAGCCAAGAAACGTGTAGTATCCATATATCATTGGCTTCTGTAAGTTTAACGACGTTTTTTATGAAAACCAATGATAACCCTAAACCTGCACTTGATAACGAAAGAATCGCTTTGTCAAGATTCTCAACATTTGACAACTCGCGCTTAGAGATGTCTTCCTCTTCCTTAAGATACATCTCGTAAAGTTTTTCTGACTCATCATAGTCTAAGGTATCACGTGGATTTTGGCGTTCTTCGTCCATGATGTTTCCTACCTGACAATTGGATAAATAATATTTTCACGCTTCAGCGAACATCTTAAGCAGGACTTACGCAATTTTGACTGCAGTCTATTCTGTTAGATGAGATTTCTCAGAAAACCGAGCGTTTTGGTGTCACAAACTGGGAAGTTTGTGCTACAAAAGAGCAGCATGCGTAAGTCTTATTAAGTATATCACAATCTAAAACACGATGTCAAATTTTTTACATATACTGTCCGGATGGGTAAGAAAAATGTTCGGAGTAGCACCGGTGCGGTTGGGAATGCAGGTCGCATTTGGGCGGGTACGCCGCAAAACCGCACCTACCTTGTTTAGATGTGGCTAACAGTTACGGCACACGGCGTGTGCCTACTACTTTTAATACCGATCCTTCAAATTATGCACCGACATCACTTCGTTGCCGCGTGGGTCTATGACTTTGACGGCAACGCAGGCGTGTTCGCCAGTAGGGAACGGAAAGGATGCTGTGCCGCTGAACTTTTCAAACTGGTCTTCGTCAATAACACCTTTAAGGGCGCGGGCGATTTTGTCCCAGGCTTTCTTGTCGGGAAAGAAGGCTTGGGTGATGCAGAAGGTGCGACCGTCGTAATCGGAATCGACGAACCATGCGGCGACTTTGTCCGCACCTGCGGAATTCACTGTGTTGTCTACGGGATTGTAGATGTCTACACCCTCCATCTTGACGATGTATTCTCCGTTGGCTGTTTCTTCAAGTTCCGTGCGTGGCATTCCGAACACGGTAAACAGTTGTGTTGAAGGTGTTTCCTTGAGTAGGTCTCCCATTGCAACATCTGGGTTGATGTGTGCGATATGGGTACGGACTCTTGGGTTCGGATCTTCTTGGATGATGGCTTGTGCCGCGCCATCGAAACTGAAACCTGCAAAAACCAATTCATCGTACCCGCGACGGGATGCGATGCGTAGGCAATCCTCGACTTGCATCGCTGTTACGGGTCCGTGTTGTGGACCGAATACGACTGCGATGAGGCGTTCTGTATCGTCATCTTCCCAACTCCCCTCGGCATGGAGGATATCGCCTTCAAGTGGGTCAAGTGTGGCGAATTTTAGCGTTTGGTTGCTGGGAAACCGGACACCATCATTTCGGAGTAAGCGGATCATCTGGTCAATATATGCCTCGGCATTGACAGCGTCGTGTCTGTCTGTTTCGGCATGGTATGTGTCCAGAGGCTCATCGGGTTCTCCGCCGATGGGTGACTCTACATCAAGGGATTCTTCTGCGGGTTGCACGGCTTCGACTGTGAAGGGACCACTGACGCGTGTCCGTTCCCTGTCCACTTCGGGTTGATCCACTAACTCTTCGCCTTCAGAGGATGCGGCGATACAAGCGTTCACCTCATCCATCTTTACGCGCCATGCTTTACGGTAATCGGTTAGTGCCTTTTGTAATGCTTCGGGCCAGTCGGGATCGGTATCAGAAGGCACTTCCCATTCCTGCCATATCCTTTCAGGAAGTTGCCAGCGGCGCAGATCTGCATCCGTGACAGCTCTTTTGCCCTCGCGCCTTTCTTTTTCGCCAAGTTTGGCGAGGAGTTTGGTGCGAATTTCCGGTGAAACTTCGGCTAAGGCGAGGTTGAGTACGTTTAACTTTTCTTTCAGAATCGGTTCGTGTTTTGCGAAAATGGGATCAAGCGCGATATTTTGGGCAATGTTTCTAAGTGTGATGTGAGGTGCCGTTTTGTTGACGAACCCATCCGTGATACCCTTTGATATGTCCTTAAGTGTGTAGTAGTCAAAGCTCCCTGTTAGGATACGCTGTCTTGCTAAGGCTATAGCAATACGGCTGGTATCAATCGTAATCCAGCGTCTACCCCATTTTTCTGCAGTATAGGCGGTAGTGCCACTACCACAAGTGGGGTCAAGGACGATATCCCCCGGGGTTGTGGTCATAAGGAGACAACGTTCAACAATCTTTATATTAGTTTGCACAGTGTAAATCAAACCTGATGCACCGCCAAGGTCACTCCACATATTTGAAAAATGCTTCACTGGGAAATCCCCAAAAAACCTTCTATAGGAAAGTCGTTTTCCAGTTGTTAAAATACGCCCACTTTTATGGAGGCGCTTTATACCATCTACATTCACTTTCCAATGGTGGGCATATCCAGAATTATAAATTTTTCCATCAAGTTCAATAGCACAAGAAGTAGTTTCTCGGTGACCACTACTGAGCATAGGATCACCTCTAAAAAGCAGATTTTTATTTTTCGGAGGTTGTTTCCTTGCATCAACGACATCTCCATTATCATCATAATAATGGTTAAATCCGTCATTATTCGCAGGTGTATATTCCCGTTCTACAAACAATTTTTTACTTTGCACCTGAGTTTTGTCTTTTGCAAACCAAATTATGTAGTCGTTAATCGATTCAAGCAAATCTCCAAAAATGCTACCAGTTTTTGTAACAATGATACTTACAATAAAATTCTCTCTTCCAAACACCTCATCCATTACGCACCGCACCCGATGCAGGTTCTCATCACCAATCTGCACAAAGATACTTCCACTGTCTGTCAACAAGTCTTTGGCAACTATCAGACGATCTCTGAGATAAGCGAGATAGGAGTGGACACCGAGTGTCCATGTATCGCGGTAGGCTTTAATTTGTTCCCGTTCACGAGTTAAATCTCGTTGTCTATCGCTTACATCACGCTGAAAGACGGTGGGTTGGAAGTTGGAAGCGAACTTGATACCGTAGGGTGGATCTATATAGATCATCTGCACCTTACCAGCGAGGTCTTCTCGATGTGCAAGGGAACTCATCACGGTGAGGCTATCGCCGAGGATGAGCCGGTTTGCCCAATCTACGTCGTGCTGGTAAAAATCGACTGCCTTGCTGTAATCCTGTTGTGGATCGGCGAAGAGTTCACGCTGGACGTTTTGGCGTTCTGCAACCTTCAAGATGGCTTTGGCACTGACGCGCTCATGGATATGCAACGCAACCGGATCGACGGTGAAGGATTTCGCTTCCTGTTTGCTTGCCCATTCCAACCAGGGTCCATCGTAGTGTCGGAGCGCATCGGCGATGGTTTTCGCTTCCTCGGCGGTGAGTGCTTGCTGTTGTGCTTTTTGGAGCAGTTCGGGGAGTTTGTCTGCGTCTCCGTTTGGGTCGAATCGGAGGTTGGGGGGTAGGTGCGGGTTGTATGCGTATTCCTGTTTCGGTGTCTCTTTGATTTTCCCCTGTGCGGCGATGCCTGCAGGTGGGTTGTTTTTTCGGGTTGCGGTGTCGTGTCGGTAGTCTTGGACTTCTCTTTGTTGAGCGGTGCGTTTCTTTTTCGCCATTACGTAGCCTCTGTATGAAAATCGAAAGCGTGAATTTGTGGTTCACTTTATTATTGACCAAAAGTCAAGTATATTGTATAATACACAGTAAGTGTAATATAACGTGAGCTTGGAAATAAATTTGTAGGTTGGGTTGAGCGGTAAATGCACACT
>VXZK01000236.1 GCA_009845545.1 Candidatus Poribacteria bacterium | reverse complement strand
CAGCGATGTCTTCACGAATCTCGACGGCTGTGCGGAAGGTGTCCGGGAAATCTTCGCGGAAATAGGAGTAGTTCAGCACTTGGATTGAACCTGAAAGCACGTTGTCTCCGACATCGGCGAAAGCCGGGACACCCGGATGTTCGGGGTCGGTGGTTCCGAAAGTTTTTTTGATGAGTGTTTGTTTCTGATCTGCCGAGAGGGTCTCAATCGCCGAAACCTTCATAATCGCGAGTGGCGGGTTGCCTTCAACGTTCGGATCGCGAAGCGCGATACTGTCAGCGTTTTTTACGGCATCTGTGAGTTGTTCGGACGGGACAATATTCATTACAGGAACGGGCCAGAAGAGCCCGTTTGGTAGTTTCATGTCAGTTGCGACACTTACTGCTTCGTCAATGTTCATATATCCCGTGAGGGGTGTGAAGTACCCTGATGCAAGCATAACGGCTGATGCAGCGGCACCAGAAGAGAGCAAGACAGACGGAAGTTGCTCCGCCTCCTTCGTCAGTTCAGCGCGTTCTGCATCGTCCGAAACATAAAGCGGGTTTAAGGTTTCGGCTCCATGTGGTTTAATCATTTTTTATAGTGCCTCCTTTGAGATTGGCAGTAATCTACAATCAAATTTGTGAATGGCAGGTTATTCTGTTTCAGCCGTTATTTGTTCAATTGTAAAGCCGTTCCATATCCAATGGTTGTGTTTATCAGTTGTCCTGATTCGCAATTTCGGTGTGAAAATTACTTGGATAAGATAACCGTTCGTTACCTCAACTGTATCAATTTCTTCAACTTTTTCATTGCCGGGAGGAACAGTGAGTTTCTTCACAACCGGTTTTCCGTTCGCCAGCAGATTGACTTCGTGCGTCGCGCTTTCTGCTGACTGGAAGGTGTTGGTTATGCGATAGGTTCCGTTAGGTAGGTCAAGTTTGAAAGCAGCATCTTCTATGCCCCAGACAGCGTCTCGCCCCAACGGACCGGGACCCTTCGGACCTTGATAGGCTTGACGCGGTGATATTCGCCGGGCATCAGCTCTCGAATCCTTGTGGTTCCACTCGGTATCCCACCCAAATTTACCACTTTCGTACATCGTCCTCGGTCCAATGGGGTGATGGTTCGGTGCCGTTTCACCGTTGTCCGGTTGCATGTCAAAACGGATAATCAGGTTCCCGGATTCTGTCTGATCCCAGAGCTCAAGCATCGGTGCTGGAGCGCGTTTTCTTTTGAATAATTTGAGGTTTTTCGTCTCATGGATGATGTCGTAATTCGGCGTAAGGTCTGCAAACTTCTCGGATGCTGGGTAAAACCAAGCGACCATATAATCATCGCTGATATAATTTAAGTCCACGCTCTTATAATTGTTACGATTGACTGGGAAATAATTATAATTGGCTTCATAGTTCAGGAGATGTGCCACATCATCGGCGTATACACCATAAAAGGCGACAGAATGTACAAACGGTGTGACGTATGCAACTCTTCCCAAGGCATCCGATTTATGCCAATCTGGGCTGCGATGTCTAAACGACGTGTGCGGCTCTATCAGATGTGCACCGGACACAAGCTCAGCAATCTCTGGGGCAATACGTCCATGGTCATAAGCCGTTCTGCCGAAATGGAGCAAACTGAAAACGATGAGACACGCTGCAATAACGCCACGAGCGATTTTCCCCATATCCAGTGCCAACCAAGGTGCCACCATCAATAGAATATAGAGATGGATCCTATCGTTAATCCAACCGCCCGGGCCATAACCCCACGGGGCTCTAACGAACATATAGGTAAAAACGATCGCAATTAACAAGAAAACATCTGTCTGTTTTACCCATTCCTTACGGTACACGCGATAACAGATAGAAATAACAATGCCGATACCTAATATGATGAGAAGAAAATAATTAACGGGAATATGCCAGTCGGTGAAATAGACGATGGATTTAACGCCCAAAAAGTAATCCCAAATCCACTTCATACCGCGGTGGCTACCCTCTTGGTGCTGTTTGAGACTTTGGAGGTAGTACTCCATTAGCACAAAGTAGACCGGCACCATATAGAGAAAAAAGCCGAAAAGCGGTTTGAGACGTATGATAAACTCTCGGAACCATTCAGCATGCCGTTCACGCCACGCTGCCGCTAAGGCTCTACCACCCCATATACAGCCGCCTGCTATAGAAATTCCTAAGACGATAAGCCCATAAGAGGCGATATGCGACAGATAGGTCAGCAGTAGCAGCACATAAAGCCATGGAAGGTGTTTTGCCTGCATATCGTCTTTATGTTTCCACCAAAAACCGAAACTGAAGAAGAAAAACGAGATGCTTAATTGGAAGTTATAAAATCCCATGTAGAGGAGGTAATTGTAGGCGAAAGGAAAACCGAGCCAAGCGTACACAAACTTTCCTTCTCGATCTTTGTGGACAGCGTTGAGGAAATAGAAGAAAGCGATCGGGACCATACCTATAGCGATTGAGAGAAAAACTTTTTCGGCAATGACAGGCGGAAATACATAGAGGAGTACCATCAGCATAATATGGGACAACCAGTTCGGAAAGATAGTGATGTTCAGCTGCCAGACATCCCGCAACTTATAGTTTTCGTGTTTGGCATACTCCTTGAGTACCAGACCGTTATACACATGACTGGCACCATCTTGAGAGGGAAAATAGGCAAAAATCCATAGTGGAAGGAGGTGCAACACCAACAGCGCTACAAACAGATGTTTCCATGACCAACTTTTCCAGTTAAACATTTTCTCTCTCCGATATATCTACAACCCATCTCATAAATAATTGTAGGAGGGGTTTGTAACCCCGATTACGATACTTAACCCTGAAAGTTATCCCTAAAGTAGAGGCAGTGTTCTGTCAATGGGCACCGTTCACACAAAGGTTTTCGAGCATCACAAATGCGTCTGCCGAAATAGATTAAATTCATGTGGAACGGATACGCTTTTCCCGCTGGTATGATTGGTGGTAACACCTGATGCGCTTTCTCCGCGCTACAATTCGACGGAATCAGTCCGAGACGTTTGGAAATCCGTAATATATGTGTATCAACCGGAAATACCTCCCGACCGCACGCGAAAGAGAGTGTAACAGAAGCGGTTTTGATCCCGATGCCTTTGTGCTGACACAAAAGTGCCAGTGCCGCCTCCGTTTCCATGTCGTGAATGAACTCCAGAGAGAGTTCGCCGTGTTCGGCTTTTAGCCATGTCAGAAAGTTTTTGATGGTATGGCTCTTCTGGTTTCCCAATCCGGCGATTTTTATTGCCGCCTCTATCGCCGTGACATCCGCCTGCAAAACACTTTCCCACGTCGGCAGACGTTCTTTGAGTTTCGCGTATCCTTTATCACGGTTAACATCTGTCGTATTCTGCGATAGGATCGTTAAGATAAGGCATTCGAGTACATCGCCTGCACCGTCGCGGGTCGGTACGCCGAGTAAATCTTCTAATGTTTCTGAGATGAGTGCTGCTTTCTCTTTAAGTTCCAATTGTTTTCTACCGTACTCTGTGGTGTTTTTAAAATTATACCATAAACACGAAAAATAGCAATGTTAAAAGAGGAAACGATACATCGGTTGGTCGAGGGCAATAGATAAAAGGCTCCAAAACGATCCAATCACGAACTCGCCAAGTACGATACCGAGGAAAAACGGGACGGCTTTCCGATGCAATTGGATACCACCGTATTTCAGGACGAGCCACTTCAACAACCATCCGACGAAGATCGAACCTACCATTGGATTGATCGCCCAGCTCCCAGAAATAGCGTAGCCGACAGGGTGCAGATTCCACCAAAGGAAGCGCATCCGCATCGCTGCGAGGAGCAGCGTCAATCCGAATCCGAATGTCGCGAAGCTGATTGCTGGGACATCTGGCGGTGCAGTATAGGTGAGCCACGTCTCTAACCGATTGAACGATTCGCGTCCAAATCCTGCGACACCGCCTTCTACGTGGTACATGTGCAGGTACGCCCAGAACGAACCGAGTGCACCTAAAGCGGAAGCCAGCATCATAATAAAAGCAAACCGTCGTACTGGGATATTCGCACCTTCAGCCAGTTTGAAGCCTTCCAGTTGATGTGGCATCGCGTGTGAGCGGTGTGCCCGATTCAGACAGTAGAGGTAGGCGAACCCGGTCAAGTTCGTCGCACCTAATCGGCGGATACCTAACAGGCGTGGTAACATCTCATCGGGGCCGATAAAGTGTAAGTCGTGTACTGGCGAACCGAGCTCTGCACGCAAGCGCGTAATCGCAATCGCAATCGCATACCAGATCACAAAGTAGACGACGATGACCCAAAAACTCATACCCATCTTCAGACAGAAACCGACGATGAATGCTGCCCCACCGAGCAGCCCAATGACGATGAGTCGATATGAAACAGGTTCGTCTGCCTTTGGAGATATGAGTTGGCGAGCGACCCCTTTCAGGTAACGTCTACCCATCCAGATAGCAACAACGCAAAGCCCCAAATACGCACCGTGTGATTGCTCCGCTTCATAAGGGAAGCGTGGCAGCCCGCGCCACCCTGCGATGACACCTAATAACCGTTCTGCTCGCCAAATCAACCAGAACGCCCAGCATGAGAAGGAGAGGTCAAGAGGTATAAAGAACGAAAGCCCGACACCGAAAGGGAAAACACCAATCGGACTCCAGCCGATCCCGTTCCACGGACGTTCTGTAAAAATCTGTCGTAGGTCATACAACTTTCCACCAAGGCTTGGGACAGCAGGAAACAGGAAGTTTAATCCGTTGATGATGTCGATGACAACACCGATTGAGAGTCCGAGCCACATCCACGGTGATCGGAAAAATTGCCGACTCCGGGTCGTCATCTCAAACGGTAACTGGATGATCGGATAACTCAGCCGCTCCGATTCCACCCACTGTCGCCGAAAGAGTAGACTCAGACAGAGCATCACGAGGTGGATCGCCACAATGAAAAGCACCCACCAGACGATTATTGGTAGCCAAGCGGTTAAGTAGCGTGGTTCATACATGCTTGAGAACCCGCTGTAATATCCATCGAGTACGCGCCTCTCGCTAATAGTTAACCATTGTGGGATGTGTAAGTGAAACAGATTTGCCCAATCGTTCTCCGGGGTCGCGAACCAGTGTGCATGCCCAATCAGCGGCATCAGCACGAGGAATCTATCGACACCAGCGAGTCCCGCCCCCACTGAGATGCACGTGTAGATGACCAACAATTCAGCGCGGTTGAGGATGAGGGCATGGTGCAACCGACGCAAAAACAGCCCGATGCCTAATAAGATTAGAATGGTGATAACGGCATTGTAGAAGAGTGAAACCTGTGTCGGACTCCCGCCACCACGCATGATTGAGACAGATACCCACCAACAGTTAGCAGGCACTAACACGCAGACGAGGAAAATCGTGAAGGGTCGAATTTTGAGGTCTTGGGTTGGAACGGTGTTCACCTTCTTT
>VXZK01000177.1 GCA_009845545.1 Candidatus Poribacteria bacterium | reverse complement strand
GGTGTTAACACTTTATGTACGTTACGTTTTAAAACAACCCGCAGAAAAATTCGCAGCATTTCGCAGCGAACCCTGGAAAAAAGACCCAAAATCTAATAATTTCTTAAAATTGAATAGCTCTGTCTACAAACTACATATCCGTTGACAGAAAACAATTTTTAGGGTATAATTATAGAGGTTCAGTCGTGATCGCAATGTCTACCTCGGTTTCAGAATAGCATCTCGCGATGCTATTTATATTTTACAGGTACTGAAATTACGCGCGTACCGCACATAACAAGAGCGAGGATCGATAATGTCAGCAGCAAATTTAAAACAGCGGATTCACAACGGAGAACATGTCTACGGTGCTAACGTCTCGATGGCGACATCCCGCGACGCGCTCGTCGCCAGAGTCGAAGAAGGCGGCTACGATTTTGTCGCCGTCGATAGCCAACACTCTCCGTACAACGAAGACCGGCTCGTTGCCTTTTGCAATATGGCAAATGAACTGGAGATTCCAGTCAATTTTCGGATTAAACACACCCGAAACGCCTATCTCATTGGAAACTACCTTGACTTGGGTCCCTCTGGTATTGAGGTGCCGCAAGTTGAATTAGACGAAACAGTAGACGAAGCAGTCGCCGCTTTCTACTACCCGCAGCAGGGCATTCGGAGTTGGGGCGGTGCCCCTCGCGTGAATTCCGCAGGCAAAGAACGACTCGAGTACGCCGCATGGTGGAACGCCAACGGAATGCTGTGGATGCAAATCGAATCCATAGAAGCCGTCACACACGCGCGATACCTTGCCAAACCCGGTGTCGATTGCCTCTCTTTCGGTCCCGCTGATTTGACATTTAGCATGGAGGGACACCCAAATCACGCCCTTCAGACTGTAGACGCGTGTGTTGAATACGTTGCCAAAGCCCTGGAAGGAACGACAACCGCTGTCTGTTTCAGGAACGGAAATCCCAGTACACGCCAGAAATACGCAGATATGGGTGTTACCGTCTTTTTAGAATAAATAATACGGATACCGCGCATTACGTATTACTGAAAACCGACAACTGATAACTGATAACCATTAAAAACATGTTGAATTATGGGTTGGTAAGCACAGCAATAGCCGGGGAGGATAGGACACAACTACTTGAGGGCATGCGACTGTTAGCGGAAATCGCGCACAAACACGGTATCCCGATTACATGGGCGATAGACACCAAGTCGGTGCCAGCCGTCGCGAAGTCGCTGACAACATGGCATACTCAGGCTGGAGACCGTCCGTTGCTAATGCTTGATATCAAACCGATGTGGGATTCAAATTGGGAGGCACAACGAGAAGCAAATCCGGGCAGTAGCACAGAAGCCATGGCATCACATGTCGTCACGATGCGCGAGAAACTGCCAGAATATATAGCGAAGGAGTCGGAAAGAATCAAGCGTGCACTGCCCTGGGCGGAATTGAGTGTAGCAGGCGCAGTCTTTAAGAACGATGTTTTTCTGCGTGCACTTGAACAGACAGGGTTCCAAGCACTCTGGGGGTATCACTGGAGCCAACAACATACGCATGATACAGCACCTGACACATCCGAACCCGAAATGGATCGGGGCGGTTTTGGATGCTTTTATCCGCTTGAGACTTCAACGTTCAGCGATGCTATTGTAACACAAGAAACCTCTAATGAAAGTCTCGCACAGCAATTTAAAAACATCGTCGGTATCCCATATCAGACCGCTGGACATCTCGGAGAGGATACGGACAACCTCCGTGCCGCACTTTTAAATGGAACAGCACAGCAGCATTACAATACCTATATAGAAAACATAACATGGAATCCGTGGCTCGGTTATATTGAACATATTGATCCGCTTACCGTTGTGCAGCTTGGGGCAGAGGGGTTGGAACGTCTGGATGCCTACTTCGCACACGTTGTTAGCGTTGAAGACACAAAACCGATACTGCTTGCTCAAATGGTTGACGATTACATGTCGCATTGTGAGAAAACTGAACCAACGGCTGTTGTCGCGAAAAACATAGGCACACAAAACGAAGCTGCGAGCCCGAAATCTACGTTAAAAATGTTCTATTGTGACGCAGCCTGTGAATTTACCTTCATTGAAGGTGATATGGAACCCGTTGAGATTAAAAACTATACCAGCGAACGGATAGTGCAATCGGATACGAGTAAACCTGTGCTAACAGGTTTTTCACCGATTCGGCATCGCACAGAATTACGTATCACTATCGTCGTAGAATCGATAAGAGCGATGCCTTACGGGATAACTGTATGGGGGGATCACGAAGGGTTACAACTCACCGAATCTAACACGGACGATGTTAGGTGGATAGGGAAACACGCTCTCTTTATACGTCTGACACTACAAGCTGGCAAGAACGAATTTAACCTTAAGTTGACAATCTGAACTTTTAAGGAACATAAAATGGAAAAAGTATTAGGCCTCAGATGCCGCGAATGTGGTAATAAATATCCGAAGGAACCGCTTCACGTTTGCGAATTCTGTTTTGGCCCCCTCGAAGTAGACTATAACTATGAAGAGATAAAAAAATCTATCTCAAGACGTTCAATAGAAAAGGGTCCCGAAAACTTATGGCGTTACGCCGATCTTCTCCCGATAGATGGTGAACCGACCGACGGACATAGTACCGGGTTCACACCGCTCATCCGAGCGAAAAATCTCGGAGACGCGCTCGGGGTCAAGGCACTCTATATTAAAGACGACTCTGTCTGTCACCCGACACTCTCTTTCAAGGACCGTGTCGTTGCGATTGCGCTGAGTAAGGCAAAGGAATTCGATTTTGACACGGTTTCTTGTGCTTCTACTGGCAACCTCGCTAACGCTGTTGCAGCGCACGCTGCCATCGCTAAACTGAACTGCTTCATCTTCATCCCCGCCGACCTTGAAATCGGTAAAGTCGTCGCGTCCCTGGTTTATGCTCCCACAGTTGTGGGCATTACGGGCACTTATGACGAAGTCAACCGGCTTTGCAGTGAAGTTGGCGGTGTCTATCCTTGGGCATTTGTTAACATAAACATCCGTCCTTTCTATGCCGAAGGCTCAAAAACGCTCTGCTTTGAACTGATTGAACAACTCGGTTGGGAAGCACCCGCACATATCGTCGCTCCCGCTGCCGGGGGTTCCCTCATCACAAAGATTGGCAAGGCACTCAAAGAATTCCACCTTTTGGAACTAATAGACAAACCGAACACCAAAATCCACGTCGCCCAAGCGGAAGGCTGCGGCCCGATCGTCAACACTTATAAGGAGGGTGGCGATTTTGTGAAGCCTGTTCTGCCGAACACAATCGCTAAATCGCTCGCTATTGGCAATCCGGCAGACGGCATCTATGCAGTGGATACAGTCCGTAACTCCGGCGGTGTCGGCGAACACGCCACTGATATTGAAATCGTAGAAGCCATCAAACTCCTTGCCGCCACAGAGGGAATTTTCACCGAAACCGCTGGTGGCGTTACGCTCGCCGCTGCGAAAAAATTGATAGAGAACGGGCACATCCAACCCAATGAGCCGACAGTTCTTGCTATCACTGGCAACGGGTTCAAAACCATCGAGGCACTTGAGAATAAAACCGATACAACGCACATCATCCCGCCGCAGCTCAGTGCTTTCCGCAAGTTGATGACGGAAATCGGGTAGGGACCGGTTGAAGATTGTGCGTAAAATAGATGGTAGACTCCTTGTCTTTCTGATTCAAGCGTGCTTAGACTTTAACACACCCGTGACATTCTATACGGAGGATTACGAGCATGACCCAACAAGAAATCCACGAAGTCGAGCAAGGCATACGTCCGCCCGAAAGTGTCAAAATGACGTTAGAGGAGTTTCTGGAGCATGATGTAGAAGGGTATGAATACGTTAAGGGAGAATTAGTACCAATGGCACCGCCATCGAGAGAACATGGTGAAATTAGTGTCAACGTCATCCATTATTTGTATGAACATGTTTATCAACAGAAATTAGGTCGTTTATATACAGCAGAGACGACATTTCAAGTTGGGGAACGTACGGCAAAACCGGATGTGGCGTTTGTCGCAACTGCCCAATTGACGGGTGACAAAACAAAAGGGTTTTCCATACCCCCCGATTTGGCAATTGAGGTTGTTTCTCCGTCAGATGTACAGTCTCGTATTGTCGAAAAAGCACTTGCGTATTTGGATGCAGGGACCCGCCTCGTCTGGGTGCTTGAACCTGTCGCCAAAACAGTAACGATATATCGCGCCGAGACAGACATTGAGATACTTACACATGAGGATACACTCACCGGTGAGGAGGTCGTACCAGGGTTTTCCTGTCCAGTCGCCCATCTATTTGAGTAATTTTAGTAATTGGAATCTGGACGCTGTTCCACTATGTTTCACAACGGTTTCCAGTAAAGTAAACCTGCTTTAGGTTTAAAAAGAATTTGGACTTAATCGAAAACCACTGCGTAATGAAATGGAGCAGTGCTCAGATTCAATCGTTTAAAAAATGGAAACGCTACAGGGTATACTTGAACGTATCGTCTATGAGAGTCCTGACACCGGTTATACTGTTGGGCGGTTCTCCGCGCGCGACCACGCTGAACTCCTCACCATCGTCGGCAATTTGGCATCTATTAACCCGGGTGAGAGCCTCCTCCTCCAAGGCGAATGGGTAGATAACGCCAGATACGGCAGACAATTCGAAATTAAAAAGTATGAAACTATCTTACCCGCAAATGTCGTCGGGTTGAGAAAATACCTCGGTTCAGGTCTCATCAAAGGCATCGGTCCGAAGATGGCGGCACTCATCGTCCGTAAATTCGGTATGGATACCATGGACATCATTGAGCACGAACCCGACAAATTGACGAGCGTTCCAGGTATCGGGCGGAAACGTGTCGAAATTATCAAAGAAGCGTGGGAAGCACAACGCGAAATTAAAAACGTCATGATCTTCCTACAATCGCACGATGTAAGCACAACACACGCCGCAAAGATTTATAAAACCTACGGAAACGACGCAATCCCAGTCGTCACAGAAAACCCCTACCAACTCGCCGATGATATTTACGGCATCGGATTTGTAACCGCCGACACAATCGCCCAGAAACTCGGCATGGATAAGGACGCACCCCAACGCGTAGAAGCCGGGATCAAATACGTCCTCAGCCAAAAAGCAGATGATGGACACGTCTTTCAACACTGTTCCGAACTTGTTAAGGCGTGTCAGACGATGCTTGAGCAAGAGTTGGCAGCGATCGAACAAGGTATTCACGCGCTCGTTGAAAAAGAGGAAATTATCAATCCAGGTTTCACAGACCTATTGAATACTGACGAACAAGTTGGTATAGACGAAACACCGGACGACTATGATATTAGCAATCAGCAGCCAGCAGCCAACGATCAGAACGAGGTCCCCAATGCACATCAGGCATCTCTTTCTGAAAGCCGACAGCCAATAACCGATAACCACTCCGCTATCTATCTCGCACCTTTTTTCTACGCTGAACTCGGAGTCGCAAACCAGTTTTCGAGACGCTTAGCGAGTCAAGAGCAAAGTCCCGCTCTGTTGCCCCCTAACACGACACTACTCCTCACGCAATTAGAGAACGAGATGGACATCCATTTCGCACCGCAGCAACGCAAGGCGATCCTGACAGCGATGACAGCGCGCACAATGATTCTCACCGGCGGACCCGGCACCGGTAAAACCACAACGGTTGTCGGCATGATCCGCCTCTTTGAAGCACAAGGTAGACGCATCACCTTAACAGCACCTACCGGGCGCGCCGCAAAACGACTCAGCGAGACAACCGGCGGTGAAGCCAAAACCATCCATCGACTCCTCGAATTCTCGCCGCAAATTAACAGTTTTAAACGCAATCGGCAGAACCCTTTAGATACTGATATTGTCATCGTTGACGAAACATCTATGGTAGACCTCGTCCTCATGAATCGGTTGATGCAGGCAATTCGTCCGAGTACCACGGTCATCCTTATCGGTGATACCGATCAGTTACCCTCCGTTGGCGCGGGCAATGTCCTCAAGGCACTTATTGATTCGCGAAAGATACCTGTTATTGAGTTGACCGAAATATTCCGCCAAGCGCAGCAGAGTATGATCGTCACAAACGCACACCGCATCAACAAAGGCGACTACCCTGAACTCACTGGCAATACAGATCGGAACTTTTTCTTCATAGAGGAGGAAGACCCCGAGGCAATTACCGAATTAATCTGCTCCCTCATTGCCGATCGCTTACCACAACACTACGATTACCATCCCATAGACGACATCCAACTCCTATGTCCGATGCGACGCGGCACACTCGGCACTGAAAATCTCAACAAACGGCTCCAAGAAGTCTTGAACGCCGAATATACTGCCCCAGCAACGCATCCGTTAGAAAAGGCGCGCTTCGGCGCACGCCCTTATAAACAAACACCGCGTTTCGGCGACCCATCCGCAACGGTAGGCGGCTTCCGCGTCGGCGATAAAGTCATGCAGGTCCGAAATAACTACGACTATGACGTGTTTAACGGCGATATTGGAAGAGTTGTCGCCATCGAACGCCTTGACAAAAAAGTCCACATCCAGTACCCTGATAAACAGGTCGCTTACGACACGGCAGACCTCGGGGAACTCGTCTTGGCGTACGCCACGACGATCCACAAAGCACAGGGCAGCGAGTATCCTGCTGTTGTTATCCCCTTGCACACACAACACTATCTCATGCTGCAACGGAATCTTCTTTACACCGGCATCACGCGCGCAAAGGAGCGCGTCGTGATTGTCGGCACCAAAAAGGCACTCGGCATCTGCATCCGCAACAATCAGGTCATGCAACGCAACAGCTACCTCGCCGAACGACTGAATAGCAGCCAGTAGTCAGCTTTCAGCAATCTGAAAGAGCGCGCGTTTAAATAGAAACTCTCCCTCCGACTGTCGAAAGCCAAAGGCTGACTGTTGATGGTTTCCATCAAAAAAGGAGCAAAATATGAAACGACTCATCCTATTTCTCATCGTTTATCTACTATTCTCGACACAAACCCCCGTGTATTCCGAAGTTACATTGCCACGGGTCATCGGCAGCAACATGGTACTGCAACGTAATACACAAGTCCCGATTTGGGGGTGGGCATCCGCAGGTGAAGAAGTCACTATAACGCTCAGCACTGAAGCCGAAGGGGTCGAACCGGTTTCAACAACTACCGTGATTGCCGACGCGGAAGGCAATTGGCAAATCAAACTCCCCGCTATGGCAGCTGGCGGTCCCTACACACTCCGAGTCAAGGGCAGTAACACCCTTGAACTGACAGACGTGCTTTTCGGTGAAGTCTGGGTCTGCTCAGGACAGTCAAATATGCAATGGTCCGTGAGTGCCTCAAAAGATAACGAGGCGGAAATCGCCGCAGGAATGTATCCGAAGATTCGGTTATTCTATGTACCGAGAGTAGCATCAGGATTGCTTCAACAAGATGTCGCGGCAGATTGGCATGAAACTACGCCTGAGACAGTCGCAAATTTCTCGGCTGTCGCCTACTATTTCGGACGGAAACTCTATAAAAATCTTGATGTACCGATCGGGCTGATCAATACCTCGTGGGGCGGCACCCGTATTGAACCGTGGACACCCCCTGTCGGTTTCGCCGCTGTGCCTGCGCTTGCCTCCATATTCAAAGAGGTTCAAGATGTGCAAGCGAACTACCGCGCGCAACTCCCAGAAAAAATGAACCAAATTGAAGCGTGGATCGCCGAAACACGGAAAGCATTGGAAACCGGAGCACAACTTACACAGATGCCTAACAATACGCATCCATTAGCGCACCAACAGAGACCAACGGCACTTTACAACAGTATGGTACATCCTATTGTCCCTTATGCGATGCGCGGTGCTTTATGGTATCAAGGCGAATCCAACCTTCGAGAGGGGATGCTCTATCACGAAAAGATGAAGGCACTCATCAATGGCTGGCGCGAGGTCTGGGGGCAAGGCGATTTCCCGTTCTATTTCGTACAACTCGCTCCTTTCAATTACGGCGGACGCAATGCGAACCCACTGTTCCTACCCCAAATTTGGGAAGCACAAGCAGCAACGTTGGCACTCCCAAATACCGGTATGGCGGTGACAACTGATATCGGAAACCTCAGAGACATCCATCCGCGAAACAAACAAGATGTCGGTAGACGACTGGCTCTGTGGGCACTCGCGAAGGACTACGGCAGAGATGATGTGACATATTCCGGGCCCCTCTACAACTCAATGGCGGTCGAAGGAAACACTATCCGACTCACGTTTGATCACGTCGGTAGCGGTTTAACCTCGCAAGATGAAAAACCGCTCACATGGTTTGAAATCGCCGGTGAAGATAAGCAATTCGTCGAAGCACAAGCAACAATTGACGGCAATACGGTTGTCGTCTCCAGCGAAACTATCGAGAATCCGGTCGCTGTCCGATTCGGGTGGCACCAGAGCGCAGAACCCAATTTCGTGAATAAGGAAGGGCTACCCGCATCACCGTTTCGTACACATCCATGGTAAACGTTAAAGACAGTTGACAGGACTTGGTACACTGCGGTATACTATCTGTATGAGACAACGCTACGACAATGCCGCCAAACCGGGGGTATCATGCAAGAATCTCCTTTTTTTAAGAATATATGAAAGAAGGAGAAGAACGCGGACTTGAACGCGGACAAAAGCAAGGCACCATCAACTCAATTTTGACCTTGTTGAGCGATCAGTTTTAACCCGAAGCAGTTCAGGCTTTAAAGCCGAAACTTGAAACTATTGACGATCTGGAACGCCTGAGGGAGTTACTCCGCCCAGTCCCACGGCTCCAAAGTCTGGAGGCGTTCACACAAAACCTGCAAGAGTCATAGGCAGGTGATGCTCGGCACCACTTCAGAAAGGCTAAAAACGTGAAGATCACCGCTATTAAAACCTTTATGGCACGCTTCGGCAATCGACCCCGCGGCCTCATCAAAGTCGAAACAGACGAAGGGCTCTACGGATGGGGCGAGGCTTACTCCACAGGTCCCGACCTCTCTGTTGAACCGATCGCTGATTATATCTTTGAGATGATTCAAGGCGACGACCCCAGACGGATTGAGTATATCATGCTGAAACTGCATCAGCAGTTCCGTTTTCCAGCAGGCGGTGCCGGACTCGCCGTCATCTCTGCTGTCGATCACGCGCTCTGGGACATCAGTGGCAAGGCGGCAGGTTTACCCGTCTACATGCTCCTCGGCGGACATGCACGGGACCGTATCCGCGTCTACCGTGGCATCGGTGGCAGAGACGGGATTGAAGCCGCTGATCAAGCACACAAACTCCATGAAGATTGGGGGTTTACCGCTTTCAAAACCGGTCCTTACCAACTCGATCCGGACGCGAATCGATGGGGACGCGTCTGCGATGCAGCCGCCACCTATTTTGAGCAGATCCGGGAGAATACGCCGTCCGACTGGGAGATCGCCTTCGATCCACACGCCAAAATATTTGAGCCGATTCGCGCACTCCAACTCGCCAATGCGCTCGCACCCTACGATCCATATTTCTACGAAGAACCGCTCCGACCCGAACACATTCCCGCGTGGACGCGCCTCCGTTCACAGATGCAAGTACCACTCGCAACAGGGGAATCCCTTTACACACGTTTTGAGTTCTTAGACATCATTGCTGGGCAAGGTGCCGATATTATCCAACCCGACATCTGTGTCTGTGGTGGATTATTAGAGATGCGCAAAATCGCAGCGATCGCCGAAGCGCACTACGTGAGTATCGCCCCGCATAATCCCATGGGCCCCCTCGCAACGGCTGTCAATGTCCATTTTGCCGCTGCTACTCCAAATTTCAAAATCCTTGAGTACCTCCTACCGACTGAGACGGAATGGAATGCCTGGGTAGATGAACCTTATCTACCGAAAGACGGCTATCTGGCATTGCGTGACCGACCTGGATTAGGTGTAGACGTGAACGAAGAAGCAATCACGGATAACGAATACATCCACTGGCAGCGCACATGTCCTATCCGTCCGGATGGTTCGACAGGTTATATTTAGAGATCTGTAGCACAACGACTTCGTGTTTCAGCGCACACCGCTTTCCGAAAGGCAGCATATATGACACCCAAACAACGATACCTTTTTGATTTAACGGGGTACATCCACCTCAAAAACGTCCTCAGCGATGAAGAATTGAAGAACGCACAGGATGCAGTCGAGCGATGCGTCCAAACACCGCAGGACGAACTCCCGCCCGGTATTAGTTATGGCGGTGGCGGCTATTCCAACGGCTTTTCGTTCGACAAATCGCTTGAAGTCCTCACACTTCATCCGAAAACATGGACAATTGTGAAGGAACTCACCGACAATAAACCCCGTTTTAACCGAGGCAGCCTCGTTGCCAAGCAGCCCGAACACGATCAAGTTATCGGCAAGCTGCACTGTGCGCGTGAAGATTGTGGCTGGCAGACGCGACGCTATGCCGTCAAGGATGGACAGATTCACTGCAACGACTTCGTCGTCTTCTTCTATTTCGCCGATGTCCATCCGGGCGATGGCGGTTTAGTGGTGCTACCGGGTTCCCACAAAGCAAACTTTGAACGTCCGGAGGGCATCTTCTTCCCGGATCCGGAGGATCCACCCGATGAACTCCATCCCGCGTTAGTTAATGTGACAGCACGCGCTGGCGATGCGATTGTCCTTTCTGAACTGCTGACGCACGGGGTTCTCATCTGGAAACCGAAGGACCGGTATCGGCGGTTTATCATCTTGCGTTACAAAACACAGTTTTTTCAAGACACCAAAGGCGCTCGGGACCCGTTTCCGCCTGAGGTGATGGAACGACTTTCCCCTGAAACCATTGAACTTGCGCAATCCGCATCTTACACGCATATCAAAGATATTGTCAAGAGTGAACATGTCCAGCTAACCGAAAAGGAGTGAGAAATGACCCCAGAACAACGCTATCTGTTTGACGTTACAGGTTATTTGCACATCAAGGGTGCAGTCACAGGGGATGTCCTAAAAGCAGCACAGGAGGCGGTGGATCGGTATATTCACATGCCCCTCAACGAACGCCCCGAAGAATTCACGACGCGTCCTCGCGACTTAGAACCCGGTAAAAGCGGTAGATATGAACACGGATTCGCTTTTGACCGTTCGCTTGAGGCGATGACGGTGCATCCGGCTATCTGGCCCCTTGTCAAAGAGTTTACCTTCGATAAACCGCGGTTTGTTACTGGCACCCTCACCCTTGAACAGCATAACCCAGACAGGCAACCGATGGGAACAAACCCAGCAGGCTTGCACTGTGCACGTGAAGGGCGACACTGGTTAACTCGCTATGAGGTACAGAATAGCCAGATCTATTGTAACGATTTCGTGGCGTTCTTTTACTTGACTGACGTGCAGCCCGGTGATGGCGGACTTATTGTTATCCCTGGCTCACATAAGAGCAAATTTGAGAGACCTGAAGACCTCCTCACCCCAGGACCCGACGGCATCGATCCCGAACCCGATGATGTTTTCACCAATCTCACACCTAAGGCAGGGGACTTTCTCGTCATCTCTGAACTCTTGACGCACGGTGTCTTACGGTGGAAACCGACGGATCGTGACAGACGTTTCCTTATTCTCCGCTATCGTCCGCAATACGATGGCAAGCAAAGTTTACCGGAGGAAATCGTCAACCGGTTAACACCCGAAGTACAGGAACTCGTGCAAACTGCATCTTATGGACATACAAAAGAGATCGTCAAACAAGATGTTGTGAAGTTGACAGTTTAGCGGAAACCTTTCACTACAAGAACAATCTTCTGATCTCAACAGCGAAACGCAATGGAGGAATCCAATGGGAACACAATACCGTGTCTGTATTGTTGGCTGTGGAAGAATGGGTGGCACGATTGATGAAGAAGTCCGTGCGACACCGCACGGTGCGTTACCCTATTCACACGCCGCGGGGTATACCGCTTTCGAGCGCACAGAGCTTGTTGCCGCCGCAGATGTCGTCGAAAAGAAAGCACAATATGTCTGTGATAAATGGGATATCCCGAAGTACTACTTAGATTATCGCGAGATGATTGTCGCAGAGCAACCGGATATTGTCAGTATCGCCACGCGCCCTGGGAACCATGCCGAAATTACGAAATTTGCCGCGGAAAATGGTGTCAAGGGCATCTATTGTGATAAACCGCTGTGTGCTTCTATGGAAGAGGCGGACGCAATGGTGGAAGTCTGCGAGAAACACAATATCAAATTCAACCTCGGCACGCAGCGGCGTTACACGCCGGGATACATTAAAATGCGTGAAATCCTCGAAAGCGGCGAACTCGGCGAGAGACGCTCTGTTATCGCCTATAGCGGTGGGTCCGCCCTCTGGGGATACACGCACGCAGCGGATATGCTTCTCTTCTTAGCAAGCGATTCCCCGATAGAATATGTGCAAGGCAACGTTGCCGTTGATGATGCTGACTTTGCGGACAACCGCACGGAATCTGATCCGGGTATCGTAATGGGATTTATCCGTTTTGAGAACGGTATTAACGGTATCAGCATTCCCGGCACGGCTTATGAATTTGAGGTGAATTGTAGCGAAGGCACAATTCGTGCTCTCAACAACGGGCTCGGTTTTCATCTCCGCAAACGACAAGGGCAGTTTAACGAGATTTTGGAAGCGCAATTCCCCCCTTATGAACGGAAAAGCGGCACCGTCGGCTGTATTGAAGACATCGTTGATGCGATCGACACCGATACGGAGACATGCGGTAATATTCATCTCGCGCACCGAAGCACGGAGATGGTCTTCGCAATCGTTGATTCACAACGGCAGCAAGGCAAGCGGGTACCGATGCCGATGGAAAACCGAGGACTCTATCTTGGAAGGTGGTAACCCGATGTTGAGAAACCATCAAAAAGCAGGAAGTACACGCCATTGGTTCGCGATTTTCGGAGGCGTTGTAGGGACCTTGCTCCTGTTGAATTACACAGCAACCGTGCCAAGTGACGAGTCAACGCGTCCAGCAAGTACGCGCTACGAACAACGAACCCCCAGCCGAGACGGAATCGGCAAAATCTACATGGGACGCGAAATCTCGCACGTAATGGGACATCTCGCCGCAGGATGGTTAGAACGTCCAGAGCGTGAACGAGAAGAAATGCCGAATCGTCTCATTGAAATGTTGAAACTCAAAGAGGGAGATGTTGTAGCGGATATAGGGGTCGGTACGGGTTACATTGCTCGGCGTATTTCACCGAAAATCGGCGAAACAGGAATCGTCTACGGTGTTGAAATTCAGCAGGAGATGCTTGACATCCTTGCCGAGAAAATGGCGGAAGAAGGGATTACCAACATCAAAGGGATATTAGGCACGATTACCGATCCAAAACTGCCACCGAACTCAGTCGATTTGGTGATTATGGTAGATGTCTACCACGAATTTTCGCATCCGTATGAGATGATGCAGAATATCTGCCGGGGTCTGAAAACAGGGGGTAGGGTTGCTTTTGTGGAATACCGCTTGGAAGATGACAATGTGCCGATCAAACGCTTGCACAAGATGAGTGAATTGCAGGTAATTAAGGAAGCGACACCACATCCGCTTGTATGGGTGGAGACGCTTGACCGGCTACCGTGGCAGCATGTGATCATTTTTGAGAAGATTGGTGGGCAATAGACAGAATTATAGCGGTATTTTACTCAGCGGATATTTTCTCGGAAAACTCGCTTGCCGCTTTAAAGACAGAATCAATAGCCCCAAATAGGACAGGCAAATTATCCACGCTAAAGCTCGTTCGATTTTGGGTGAAGGTTTCGTTGATAAGGTGCCCAATCTGCCACAACGTGCCGTCGCTGACTATACCGTACACGGGCATATCCGCGTTCGCGTTTATTTTTTGTGCCGCTACCAATTCCGCTAGGCATTGACCCCAACCTTGCTCAAAGTCGTTCTTCTTTGCCTCAACGAGTATTATCAACGGGGTGCCTACAATGAGTATGCCCAATTCGGATCTTGTTGAGACAAAGTAATCGGGCGTGCCGCTCAGCGTTTCATCGTAGGCAAGAGGTTCCTTTATCCATAGCGCGTAGTTAGCAGCGTACGCCTTATATACTTCTCGCAAAATAGGGTAGATAACGGCTTCACAACGCGCGCCCTCAGAAGCGAAAATAGGAATATACTGTCTGCTAAATTCCAACTCTTGCAGAAATTGTTCCGAAGGTAACACGTCTTCCTCAATCTTTATGAAGTCATTTTCGATGTGTCGGATGCCAAACCTTTTTTGCACGTCAGGGATCCTCTTAAAATCACTAAAAGCCATCTTGTTGCCCCTTGATGATTGGTAACTGTTAGAATTATATCACACCGCGTATAGCGTATCAACAAAAACTGAATGTCCAATCAAGTAGAAAATATTTGACAAGAGCCCAACTGTAACGTAAAATATAGCGACGCTGCTAAACTTTTCGCCTAACGAAACGTCACAATTGCCAAACCTGCTATAGTAAGCTGCAGCGTGTGTTTTTATTCCATGCTGCCTACAACGCTGAAAAGGGAGAGAATTCCAGTGAAGATCGCTAATAATACGATTCCACTATTAGCTACGTTGGTGTGTTTCTGCCTCGCCGTGTTCGGGGGCCCCTCGGCACCTGCGGACCATCACGAAACACCACAAGCCACCCTAAATTACAATCTTGACATCCGCCCCATTCTTGCGGACAATTGCTTCGCCTGCCACGGACCGGATGCGAAGACTCGACAGGCTAACCTCCGACTTGATACGAAAGCGGGCGCGTTCTCTGAACCGAGCGGATACCCCGTCATCGTACCCGGTAAACCCGAAGAGAGCGAACTGCATCTCCGCATCGTATCCGAGGACGACACCTACCGTATGCCACCAACCGACTTCAACAAGACACTGACACCGGAACAGATTGAAGCCGTTACGCAGTGGATTCGTGAAGGTGCGAAGTGGGAAGAACATTGGGCATTTACCACACCTGTCCACCCAACACCGCCGACTGTCAAGAACAAAGACTGGGTGCGAAATCCGATTGACGCATTTATCCTCTCACGGCTTGAAAAAGAGGGTCTAACCCCTGCCAGTGAAGCGGATAAACGGACACTCATCCGACGCTTAAGTTTCGATCTTACCGGCTTACCGCCGACGCGCGAAGAGATTCATCAATTCCTCGCAGACGATTCACCAGACGCTTACGAAACACTGATTGATGCCTTTATGGCGAAACCGGAATACGGCGAGCATCTTGGGCGCTTCTGGTTAGATGTCGCACGTTACGGCGATACGCATGGTCTCCATTTAGATAACTACCGCGAAATGTGGCCCTACCGCGATTGGGTTATCAATGCGTTCAACAAAAACATGCCGTTCGATCAGTTTACGACGGAGCAGTTAGCGGGTGACCTTTTACCGGAACCGACGCTTGATCAACGCGTCGCCACCGGTTTTAACCGATGCCATGTCACAACGAGTGAGGGGGGTTCAATTGATGCGGAATACTATGTCCGATACGCTATTGACAGAGCGAACACCACCTCGACCGTCTGGATGGGATTAACCGTTGGGTGCGCGCAGTGCCACGACCATAAGTACGATCCGATTACACAGAAGGAATTCTATCAACTCTACGCCTATTTCAACAATATCACCGAAAATGCAATGGACGGTAACCGTAAGGATTCGCCGCCTGTTGTAAAGTTGCCGACACCAGAGCAGAAAGCGGAACTCGCTGCTTTTGATGCGCAGATCACCGAGTTGGATGCGCAAACCAAAGCCCCTATCCCCGAACTCGATGCGACCCAAATCGCCTGGGAAAATAGGATGCCGCGCTGGACAACGCTGAAACCGACATCGCTTTACTCAAAAGGCGGAGCGACACTCGAAATTTTAGAGGATAACTCCATATTAGCCAGCGGCACCAATCCGGAACAGGAGACCTACGAGGTCATTGTAGACTTGCCACCCGGTAAATGGAGTGCTGTGCGCCTGGAAGGTATCAAGCATGAATCCTTGCCGAGAGGTGGTATCGGCAGAAGTAGTAATGGTAACGTCGTCTTGACCGATTTTGCCATCTTTATCGCACCCCCTGCAGCAGAGAGTGATGAATCCCCGGTAGCGGAAAGTAGCGATGGCGATGCTGATCCTGAGACGCAAACGGAAGGTGAAACTCCCGAGGCAGAAGCCGGAAGCACACCTGCTGTTGATGCCGATACTGAAGCACAAGTGGAGAACACGCCTGAAACTGATACCGATGCTGAGGCACAAGTGGAAAGCACACCTGATGCCGATGCCGATACTGAAGCACAAGCAGAAAACACATCTGATGCTGAAACAAATGCAAAAAATGAAACCGAAGATGCCAAAGTAACCGATCCGTGGACACCTGTCCAAATTGTACAAGCCTGGGCAGACCATGAACAGGTCATGGGTGAAGACAATCTCGACGGTGTCATCGCAAACGCGATTGACGATAAACCGGAAACCGGATGGGCACTCGATAGAAGAAATGAGAATCGACAAGCGATCTTTCTTGTCGCTGCACCGTTTGGGATGGAAGGCGGAAACCGATTGAAAATCCGGCTTAAGCATGAGTTCGATCTGCGTCAGAAGCAATTAGGGCGATTCCGACTCGCGCTCACAGATGCCGCAACTGTTTACCCCATCGGTTCCAAGATCGGATTAGGGAACTGGCACGCTGCGGGCCCCTTTACAGCGGAACACGGGAACCTTGCCTTCTATCAGGTTTATGAACCCGAAACGAAAGGGGTCAATACAGGCGACACGTTTAAGGTGGACGGCAAAACCATCAAATGGGAACAGCAGAGCCACTGGGTTGACGAACAGGTGCATAACGACATCGTCGGTGAAAACAGTGCCACCTATCTCTTCCGAAACATCTCCTCCGTTACGCAACAGAAAGCACTGCTGCATATCGGGAGCAACGATGCCCTGAAGGTCTGGATGAACGGCACTGAACTCCTTTCCAAAAACGTCCAGCGAGATGCTGCCGCTGACCAAGAACAGGTGCAGGTGGAACTCAAACCCGGTAACAATACGTTACTCCTAAAAATTGTCAACTACTCAGGTCCCTCTGGTTTCTACTTCCGTATGGAAAGTGCGCCGCCGATGCTACCCGCTAACATCGTAGATATTGCTGGCACACCTCGCGGTGAGCGTGAAACCGCACAGAAGGGTCAGATCCGGGATTACTATCGGGCTAACATCACGCTTGACAAGAGCATCAACGAAAATGCACACCGGGCATTCGCGGATTTGAAAGCGGTTGTCGCTGACTTAGCAGAGACCCGACAAAAGCGGAATACACTGGACGGCTCGCTAACGACGACGCTTGTGATGCAGGAGCGAACTGAACCGCGAGGTGCCTACGTTTTGGCGCGTGGCGAATACCAGCACCCCGGCGAACAGGTTTACCCACAAACACCAGCAGTACTCCCGGCGATGTTAGAAGATACGCCTCCGAATCGCCTCGGCTTTGCGAAGTGGTTGCTCTCGCCAGAGCATCCGCTTACTGCCCGTGTCGCGATCAACCGCTTTTGGCAAGACCTCTTCGGGGCCGGAATTGTAGTAACCGCGGAGGACTTCGGGACACAAGGCACCCCACCCGTGCATCCAGAACTCCTTGATTGGCTGGCAACCGAATTTATTGCCTCCGGTTGGGATATTCAAGCCATGCTCAAACTCATGCTTACGTCAGCGACATACCGGCAGAGTGCAAAGGTCACGCCTGAAAAATTGGAACGTGATGCAGATAACGCCCTGCTCTCGCGCGCACCAAGGTACCGACTTGATGCCGAAACCGTGCGCGATAATGCGCTTGCGCTCAGTGGGCTGCTGTATACCAAAGTTGGGGGTCCGAGCGTCAAACCGCCGCAACCGGATGGCCTTTGGAAAGCCGTCGGGTTCACAGGATCTAATACCGACACGTTTGTTAAAGATACCGGTGCCGATAAGATATATCGCCGGAGTCTCTATACATTCTGGAAGCGTACTGCACCACCGCCACAGATGAACATCTTGGATGCACCGTCACGTGAAGCCTGCACAATCCGGCGTGAACGTACGAACACACCGATGCAGGCGTTAATGCTGATGAACGATCCACAGTTCTTTGAAGCGGCGCGCAGCTTCGCAGAGCGAGCCATTAAGGAGGGCGGTGAGACAACGGAAGCACGCCTCGCCTACCTCTTTGAGACAGCCACTGCCCGACTCCCGAAACCGAAAGAGGAAGCACTGCTATTGGAAACGTTCCAAGCACACTATCAGGAGTTGGCGGCAAACCCAGAAGCAGCCAAAGAACTCATTACCGTCGGCGAATCGACCCCTGATGAAACTTTAGACGCAGTCGAAGTCGCTACATGGACGATGATTGCAAATCTGATCCTGAATCTGGACGAAGTCCTGAACAAGGGATAATTCACCTAATGGGCGCGACCTTCGGGCCGCGCCCATCATAGGATAACTCCGATGAAGACCCTGAAATATTTGTACACACGACTTGTCCTTCCTATAATTACTGTGCTCAACCGTTCATCTAATGCGTATGTGAAGATCCCGGATGCCAACTTAGCGGCGGTAGTCCGAAAGGCACTTCGCTTGGATCCAAAGGCGCGTATCCCGCTAAACAAGTTTCAAGGATTAACACATCTGGATGGTAACAACAATCAGATACGCGATTTAACCGGTCTGGAAAAAGCCATTGGTCTCATTGAATTAGATATCTACGCGAATCACATTGAGAACCTAACACCGCTTACTGGATTAACGCAGTTAAGAGATTTGAACCTGTCGAGTAATAATATTACTGACATCACACCGCTTGCCGGACTCACACAACTGAAACATTTATCTCTCGGCTACAATCAAATCAGCGACATTACACCCCTCGCTGGATTAAGGCAGCTGAAAGACTTAGGACTCGGGAAAAATCTGATCCGCGATATTACACCCCTCGCGGCATTGACACAAATTACAGAGCTGGGACTCTGGGGGAATCCGCTGAGTGATATTACGCCGCTCGCTCAATTAACACAACTGAGATTGTTGAACATCCGGGAAAATGAAATTAGCGACATCACACCGTTATCGGAATTAACGCAAATTACGAACCTATGGCTCTGGGATAATCAGATTCGCGATATTACAGCCCTCACGCAATTAACAAAATTGCGGTATTTATGGCTTCGTGGAAATGAAATTAGCGATATTACGCCCCTCGCCGGACTCACACATCTTAAAACCTTAGACCTTAGCAAAAACCAAATCACTGACATCGCGCCGCTCACGACATTGACACAAGTAGATCAGTTAGGGTTAAGCAGAAATCAAATCAGCGACATCACACCCCTCAATGGATTAACCGAGATGAAAGGTTTAGGGCTCTCGGAAAATCAAATCAACGACATCACACTCCTCACAAAACTGATACATTTAACAGAATTGGGACTGAGAAAAAACCAAATCAACGATATTACACCGCTATCCGGTTTAACAGAGTTGACGAAACTGCGGATCGGTGAAAATCAAATCAGCGATATTACACCCCTCGCCGGATTGGCAAAATTAACAGAATTAGAACTCGAAAAAAACCAAATCAGCAACATAAAACCGATCATTGGATTGACGCAACTCACAAACGTAGAGTTCTGGGGCAATCAAATCAGTGACATTGAACCACTTGCGAACTTGACGCAAATCACCAAATTAGGGCTCGGTGAAAATCAGATCAGCGACCTAAGACCGCTCACAGAATTAACACAGACCACAGAATTAGGACTTTGGGACAATCAAATCAGTGACATAAAACCGCTTGCGAACTTGGCGAAGATGCAGTTGCTGAACATCCGGGGCAATCAACTTTGCGACATCTCGCCGCTTGCTAACCTCAAAGAAATAACACATCTATGGCTGAGTGGAAATCAGATCGACAACATTACGTTTCTTGATGGATTGGCACAACTGACACATTTATCGCTGGATAAAAACCAAATCACCGATATTCATCCTATAGTGAACTTAAGGTGTTTAACGCATTTACATATCAAGGGGAACCCAATTCAGGATATGGAATCACTCCGAAATCTCCTGAAACAACTGCCAAACTTGGACCTCGATATAGCATCACCTATTGAAGATTAAGGTGTACATGATTTACATCTCAGTGCTAAAGATCGTCTGTCCATACTTAAGGATTGAGTTCACATGATGAAAAGGTTTTGCATGATCCTTACTATTCTCATAACTTCTTTCACGTATTCATCCAGCTATGCTGTGACAATATCGGATGTGAACTTAGCTGCTGCCGTCCGCGAGGCACTCGGTTTAGGTCCAACGGACCCTATTCCACAAACGGCGTTGGGAAAATTAGAGAATTTAGATGCCAGAGAAAAAGGGATAAAAAACCTAACCGGACTGGAAAAAGCAACAGGATTAAGGACTTTAGAACTTCGCGACAACGAAATTAGTGACATCAAGCCAATCGCTGACTTGACAAACTTGACAGAACTATCCGTCGGAGGAAATCAAATCAGCGACATCACACCCCTCGTTGGATTAACGAAACTCATAAAATTATCAATCTACCGCAACCAAATCAAGGACATCACACCCCTCGCAAAATTGACGAAACTCAAAGAGTTATGGTGTAGTAAAAATCAAATCAGCAACATCAAGCCACTTGCGGGATTGACGCAGCTAACAGGGCTAGGCCTCCCGAAGAATCCAATCAGCGACATCACGCCACTCGCTAATTTGACGCTGTTAACCGAACTATCTCTCGCAGACAATCAGATCCGTGATATTACGCCCCTTGCAGGATTGACGCAATTGACAAAGTTATGGCTCTGGGACAATCAGATCCGCGACATCGAACCGCTCACTGGATCAGCGCAGCTGACAGTATTATGGCTTAGTACAAATCAGATTCTCGATATTATCCCTCTCACAGGATTGACACAGTTAACAAAGTTACGGCTCCAGAGAAATCAGATAAGTGACATCACCCCTCTAACCGAATTGGTTTCGCTAAGGGAGTTAAATATCGGTGGGAATCTAATCAACGACATAAAACCAATTTCTGGTTTGACACAGTTGACAGAGCTTTGGGCTTGGCGGAATCAGATCACGGATATTACCCCACTTACTGAGTTGACGCAGTTGACAAAATTAGTGATCTGGGGAAATCAAATTAACGATATTTCATCACTTGCTGAACTAACAGACTTGACTGAGTTAGGGCTTGGGAAGAATCAAATCCAAGATCTTTCACCCATCGCTCGAACCACACAGTTAAGTGTTTTGCACGTTGACCGCAACCGGATCAACGACATCAGTCAAATTGAACACCTTAAAAGTTTAACGAGTTTAAAAGTTAGCGAGAATCCAATTCAGGATATGGAACCGCTCCGCAAACTCCTGAAACAGATTCCAGATTTGGAACTGGATATACCAGCACCAGTGGAATTGGTCATTCAACCACCATCTACAAATAGGTAAAATCCCGTGATACCTCAACGACAGAACGGGTATCGCGAAAGGAGATAAACAGTGGACCCAATTAAGGAATATCTGAAACTTGAGACGCGTCGCCAATTTTTTGGTAAATGCGCCTCAGGCCTTGGCGGCGCAGCACTCGCGACACTGTTGCCGAATGCCGTTGTGAATGCACTTGACCTCTCTGTATCCCCCGACAAGCCGGATGGGCAAGCAAAACCGAGATTCGGAGGTTTACCAGAACTGCCGCACTTTGCACCGAAGGCGAAACGTGCGGTCTACCTCTTTATGTCGGGCGCCCCTTCACAACTCGACCTGTACGACTATAAACCGAATATGGGCGAATGGTTTGATACAGACCTCCCAGAATCTGTCCGCATGGGACAACGTCTCACAACAATGACTTCGGGACAGGATAAGTTTCCGATCGCGCCCTCTATATTTGAATTCAAGAAGTACGACAACGGTGGCGACGGCGTGTGGATTAGCGAATTGCTGCCACATACGGGTTCTATGGTGAAAGACCTCGCGATTATCAAAACTGTTCACACCGAAGCAATCAATCACGATCCGGCGATCACCTTCTTCTGTACCGGCGATGAAAATCCGGGCAAACCGAGCCTCGGCGCATGGCTCAGTTATGGCCTCGGCAGTGAGAACAGAAACCTACCCGCTTTCATTGTGATGAACGCGACCTGGAGCGGTCCAAAGGGTGCACAGGCACTCTATAATCGTCTCTGGGGTGCCGGATTCCTTCCTTCTGAACACCAAGGTGTGCTGTTGCGTAGTCAAGGCGATCCGGTGTTATTCCTTTCTAACCCGGAGGGGGTCAACGAAAAAACGAGGAAACAGATGTTAGATACCCTCGTGGAACTCAACAAGGAACTCTACGAGGAGATCGGTGATCCCGAAACGCACGCCCGCATCTCCCAATATGAAATGGCGTTCCGTATGCAGACGAGTGTACCCGAACTTGCGGATCTGTCAAAGGAGCCAGAGCACGTCTTAGAAATGTATGGACCTGAGGTCAAGACACCCGGCACATTTGCCAACTGCTGTATCCTCGCACGGCGGATGATGGAGCGCGATGTCCGACTCGTCCAAGTCTTCCATCGCGGGTGGGATCAGCACGGCGACCTTCCCAAAAATATCCGGAATCAGGCTCGCGATATTGATCAGCCATCAACTGCGCTCGTTCAAGACTTGAAACAGCGCGGAATGCTGGATGAAACTTTAGTTGTTTGGGGCGGCGAGTTCGGACGCACCGTTTATTGCCAAGGCAAGCTCAGTCCGGACAACTATGGACGCGACCATCATCCGAAATGCTTTACGCGCTGGATGGCTGGCGGCGGCATCAAGGGCGGTGTCGTCCACGGCGAGACCGACGACTTTAGCTACAATATCGTTAAAGACCCTGTCTCTGTTGGTGACATAAATGCCACAATCCTTCATCAACTCGGCATTGATCACGAGCGGTTAACCTATAAGTTCCAAGGACTTGATCATCGCTTAACTGGCGTTGAAGAGAAAGCACGGATTGTCAACGAAATCTTGGCATAGGGTGGTAAGCCGCGCAAAGGAGAGGCACGATGGACCCAATTAAAGAATATCTGAAACTTGAGACGCGCCGACAATTTTTCGGTAAATGTGCGATGGGGCTCGGGGGTGCAGCCCTCGCTTCATTGCTACCGAGGAGCGTCGTAAATGCGCTTGAACAGCAAGCAGGCACGCGAATTGGCGGCTTGCCTGAACTTCCGCATTTTGCGCCGAAGGCGAAGCGGGCTATCTACCTATTCATGTCGGGCGCGCCCTCACAGATGGACCTGTATGACTATAAACCGAAGATGGGCGAATGGTTTGATAAAGAGTTACCAGAAACCGTCCGGATGGGACAACGTCTCACCACGATGACCTCCGGCCAAAATCGGTTTCCGATCGCGCCTTCTATCTTCGAGTTCAAGCAGCACGACAACGGCAGCGATGGCGCATGGCTTAGCGAGTTGCTACCCCATACCGCTTCGATGGTCAAAGACATCGCGATTATCAAATCGTTACACACCGAAGCGATTAATCATGATCCGGCGATCACTTATGTTTGTACCGGCAATGAGACCCCCGGCAAACCGAGTCTCGGCGCATGGCTCAGTTATGGGTTGGGGACTGAAAACGAGAATCTGCCCTCCTTTATTGTGATGAATGCCACGTGGACAGGCAGAAAATCAGCACAAGCCCTCTATAACCGACTCTGGGGTGCCGGATTCCTTCCTTCTGAACATCAAGGTGTGTTACTCCGGAGCCAAGGCGATCCGGTGTTATTCCTCTCAAATCCGAAAGGCATGAGTGAAAAAGGGCGGAAACGGATGTTGGATGCGCTGGTCAAACTCAACGAGGAACTCTACGAAGAAGTCGGTGACCCAGAAACACACGCCCGTATTTCACAATACGAGATGGCGTTTCGGATGCAATCGTCTGTCCCAGAACTGACAGACCTGAAGCAGGAACCTGCCAATATTCTTGAAATGTACGGGCCTGATGTCAACACACCCGGCACATTTGCCAACTGCTGCATCCTCGCACGGCGGATGATGGAGCGCGATGTCCGACTCGTCCAAATCTTCCATCGCGGGTGGGACCAGCACGGGAACCTGCCAAAGGATATCAGTAACCAAGCGCGCGACATTGATCAACCCTCAACAGCACTCGTCCAAGACTTGAAACAACGCGGTATGCTTGACGATACGCTTGTTGTCTGGGGTGGTGAATTCGGACGCACCGTTTACTGCCAAGGCGCGCTCAAGAAGGATAACTACGGGCGTGACCATCACCCGAAATGCTTCACGATGTGGATGGCTGGTGGTGGTGTCAAAGGTGGGATCGTCCACGGCGAAACCGATGACTTCAGTTACAATATCGTCAAAGATCCCGTCTCTGTTCGCGACCTAAACGCTACGATTCTCAACCAACTCGGTGTTGACCACGAACGGTTGACCTTCAAGTTCCAAGGACTTGATCATCGCTTAACCGGCGTTGAAGAGAAAGCGCGGGTTGTTAGTGAGATATTGGCATGATGAAAAAATTAAAAGCGGTCGTTGTCGGCGCAGGTTGGTCGGCGGAAGGACATACAAAGGCGTTTCAACATTACGGTGTTGAGGTCATGGCTATCTGTGCCAGAAAACCAGATATTGTTCAGAAAGTTGCATCCGGGTTAGGGGTGCCTGAAGCTTCAACGGATTGGCGACAGAGTCTGCTGAAACACAAACCGGATATCGTCGCACTCACCACGCCTGCGATTCTGCGTACCGAAGTCATTGAGTTGGCAGTAGAACTCGGGTGCCATATCATCAGCGAAAAACCGTTAGCACTCACTGCAGCGGAAGCCGAACATATCTACAATCTTATCAAAGACACAGGGTTGAAACACGGCTTCGCTGCGACACATCTATACGATCCAAGCGTCGCTTACGTACGAGAACTGTTGACGCAGCAGCACATCATCGGCGAGTTAACAGCCGTCGATATCGGATACAGCCGTCGGATCACAAGCGATACCTCTTCAAAGACAGTGAAACCGTGGAATTGGATGAGCTCTTTGGCGCATGGCGGTGGGGCATTGAACAATGGACTTACACATCGACTCGGTATGCTGGAGCGGATGACCGGTATGAAAGTCATCTCGACTGTCGGTGAAGCCAAAACTACTATTCGGAAAGCACCCGTTGTGCCGGAGATTCGCGATTTTCGCGTATGGCGGAGCAGAGAGATTACGACTGAAGAGGCATCAAAACTTGAATGGCGAGTGTGTGATGCGGAATGGGATTATTCGGCGTTCTTCAAATTGGGAGCTTCTGAAACAGCAAACACTAAAAACAATATTCTCGCAACAATGCGTACGCTCCCAGGTGTACCGACCCATGCGCCAACGGGTGGTTGGTATTTCTATGGGACGCACGGAACACTTGTTGGCAGAGGTGGACATATCCTATCGCCCATTACAAAACACGTTGCGGATACGTCCGAAGAATTGCCTGTTCCACAAATTTTAACAGAGAACCTACCGCGGATCGGGGACGACATCCAAAACAAATGGGTCGCGCTCGTCCGAGATTTCCTCGCGGATATTGAGACGCGTCCACACGACCCGTATCTAACATTTCAAGACGGTTGGCGCTACCAAATCGCTATTGACGCAATCCGGGGAAGCAACGGATGGACGCAGATCCCGGATTAACGAAAAAAGAAACCATCAGCCACCTAATATGGAAAATTTATGCCTAAACTGGTTGTCAAAAACTTTATAAATATCCGAGAAGCAGAAATCGACATGGATAAAACCTTAGTCGTTTTCATTGGCGCGACAGCCAGCGGCAAAAGTGTTCTCGCGAAGTTGCTCTACTTTTTTCACGAATTAATCCGCGATTTCAGGCAATACATCAAACAAATTAATGCCTACCCGCCGGAACATCTGAAATCCGATTCACCTGATCTGTCAACGGTATTTCGTGCACAAATCTCGTATAAATTTCGGGAGTTTTTTGGAGATGCGAGCGAGTTAGCACTAATCACAGATAATGACGATGCCATAAAACCGTTTGAAATTATTTACCACTGGACAACAGACAGCACAATCACGTTGACATTAGACGCTGAAAAAACGCTTCAGATCCAGCTGCCCACGGTTATGGACGAAGTTGAAACGCTTTGTTACGCTTTACAAGAGAAGTTAAGACAGTTTGAGAAAAAACAACAGGCAGGAGGGGTTTCCAACCCCGATTCCGCTGCAGATCCACCCACAAAAGCAGATGTATCTTCAGCGGATGGCGATCAGGAATCTAAAACGAGCGAGCGATTCTTTTTTATTTTAAAGATGGCAATCGGGATAGGCGACATCACTGAGAAGTTAGCCGGCACATACCGGGATAGCCTTTTCATCCCCGCGGATCGGAATATCGCGGTTAACTATCCTGATGCGCTTAAACGGATCTTCTATGGCGGGATAAAAAGCGATCTCCACACGCGTGCTGCAACCCGCCCACGTGTGAGCCTACATCTCATCGCACGCTTTTTGGAAAAGAACGAGGAATTCCTTGACACCTTCAGTACACAGAATTTTCACAATATCTTTGATGAAAAAGCGGAAGCCGAATCAGATAGTATTGATAAACCGATGATAGAATTCCTCCTTAAAAAGATCTCATGTATTTTAAAGAGTGAATACGAAACTATAGGTGAGATATCCGAATCGCGACTCTTTTCACATCCGACTGGCGAGAATGCCGCTTTCTTAGAGAGAGCATCAACCGGGCAGCAAAACATCATACGGATTCTACAAGATATGTTTATGAACGTGCTTTATAATGAAGTCATCTTCCGAGTGATTGAAGAACCGGAAGCACACCTACATCCGATCGCACAAAAACACCTCATGCATATCATTGCGCTGATGCGGAATCATATCGATAGTCAGATTGTTATAACAACTCATAGTCCGTACCTTTTAGCGGTTCTTAAAAATCTATTAACCGCAGGACAACTGTCAAAAAAAGAACCGGAGGCTGTCGCGGAGATAGAAGCACTGACCCCGAAGTTATGTTGGTTAAATCCTGATGATGTTGAGGTATACCATCTTAAAGACGGTATCAGTTCTGCCATTGTGCAGCCGGAAGCTGAACCTGTTCTTGAAAACCCACTTGCCGAACTCCTTTTAGAATTCGGCGGGCGCACGCCATCACGATGATCGGGATCGCGTGCCACCCGATAAGTAGTGCCCCGGCAGCCGCCAGCACATTTTCACCACAATCGGTATCAACATCCACCTGATTATCAAACACAAGGTAAAAGACCCAGATGTACGAGAAGCACAACGAAACTATTAAAGCGCGAGTTTTCCTTGAAGCATTACAAAGCGATGCAACATCTATTACATTCACGAATTGTATTATTGAAGGGGTCGTTGACATCTTTTCTGTCGCCTTGGAACGCGACGAAAATGACCGGATCCTTCTCAACAAGAGCCTCTCTTGCATCGGGTGTACGTTTAAAAACATTGTCAATTTCCGGACAGTCGTCTTCCAAAAAGATGTCGACTTCCGTCGCACCCTCTTTGAGGCAGATCTTGATTTAGATGAAACCATCTTACACGGTTCCTGTGCGTTCCGGGAGGCTATTTTCCAGAGGCGCGCTGACTTTCACAGCGCAATCTTTCACAAGAGTGCAAGCTTTTGGCGGGCGAGATTTAACAACGCCGCCGATTTTCATAGGGTTGAATTCCGTAAAAACGCCGTATTTCATGAGGCTTATTTCTACAATGAAGTCAATTTTCGGCGCACCCTATTCCAAGGTATACTTGACTGTACAGGAACATGGTTCTCTGAGACAACCACATTCAACAACGCCACATTCCTCGGCACCGCTAACTTTACCGGTGCACAGTTTGTCACTGTCGCTGCCTTTCGTGATGTTCAGTATATCCCTAACACATTGCTCCAATTCGTTAAAGACAAACTCGGTCGCAGGAGACATCATCCTACCGAATTCTATTTAGATAGTCAATATGTAGACGAGGTAGAGAACCCTTTTTTCAAACGATACGTCGCTGACCAGCAGTTCATTCGTGCCTTCAACCAAGCGAATCCGGTGTTGGCGCGTTTATGGCGCTGGAGTTCCGATTATGGACGGAGCTTAGCACTCTGGGCATCTTGGTCCATCCTTTTTGTTTTTCTATTCGCTATTGCATACAGATTTCCGTTTCCTGCCTGGATGTCGTTATGGTTAGTAGATCTCACACCACACTTTCATCAAATCACAGGGACGTATAGCGGGAAGCCGCTAACTTTCTGGGACTGTTTCTATTTTAGCGTCGTTACTTTCACGACACTCGGTTTCGGTGATGTGGTAGCCGATAATACCGCCGCGCGTTTCCTCGTCACCTTAGAGGTTATCTTTGGGTATGTGATGTTAGGTGGGTTAATCAGTATCTTCGCAAACAAACTTGCGAGTCGAAGTTAAAGGAATATTTGGATGAAAATTAGCACACAATACACTTCCTGGCGTAGGCTGTTGTTAAAACTTGCTAACGTCGAAATTGGCTCTAAAAATATCTTGAACATTATATTATTCAGTCTAACGCTCATACTATTTTACACCGGAAATCCACAGATTGCGATCGCACAAGATGCCCACGGATCAGTTTATACGGACTATTTCGATCACATTACACTTTTTTCTCAAGGCAGAATCACGCGTTTTACACAGATGCCGATCCAGGTCTACATCTCGCCTATCCTAAAAGAGAGCCCGTATCTACCCGAAATCCGATATGCCATGCAAGAATGGCACACCGCCAGCGAGGGGGACATCCGCTTTGAAGAAACTGAGACACCTCAGAACGCCGACATCCGCGTCAGTTGGGGACACAGCGGTCTCCATACCGACTTTCAGGACATGAGACTCGGCAGTGCAGAACTCACACGCCTCAAGGATACAAAACAGATGGTTGTGCAAGATCCAGCCGATGCATCACCGCCGTTTACCGTCGAGGTGATACTCATGTTGGAAGGCGACGGCACTATCGGTGAACTCTCACAGAAAGAGATGCGGACGGTCTGCCTCCACGAGTTTGGACACGCAATCGGATTATGGGGACACAGCCCACACCCAGGTGATATCAGTTATCCAACAGCAACAGCGCAACACCCATCGACACGCGATATCACCACGTTGCGTGAACTCTACAATACCCCCCTTAATACACCACAACACGACATCGCTATCCAAGTCTTGAAATCTGAGATTGCAGCGAAACCTTACGCAGAAAAGCAAAAACGTCTCCGACATCACTACTTGCTCGGAACCGTCCACTTTGATAAAGGCGATACAGCCTCCGCAATCAGGAGTTTTCTGACCTGTAGACAGTTAAATGCTAAGTTTCAACCCGCGATAGAGAAACTGATTCAAGTCTATCATGAAACTGGAAAGACACATGACGCAATCGCACTCCTTGAGAAACGGATAACGCAGAAACCGTCGCCAGCAGATTACAATACGCTCGGGATCCTCTACTATGAGAGAAAAGAGGCAGAAAAGGCGATACAGGCGTTTGAGAAAGCACTTCACATTGCACCCTACCACAAAGCCGCGCGGAGAAACCTACATCAACTCCTCCGTGCTAAGGGGTTCAGAGCGTTGGCGGTGAAAGACTTTGAGACCGCCGCTACCACGTTTGAAAGGGTACTTCGGATGGATCCGCTCGATGCACCTACCTATCAACTGATGGGCAACGGATACGCGCAAGTTGGGCAATTTGAAACAGCCATCAATTATTACCAGAAAGCGATTGATATTAACCCTGTCGATACACTGACGAAACACCATCTGGCAGAATGCTATAACAATTACGGGGTCACCCTGCGAAACCGTGGCGAATGGGATGCGGCAATTGATGCGTATCGTAATGCGTTGTTGCTAATGCCGACATTTGGTATTGCCCGTACAAATTTAGGCGATGTGTTCACCCGAAAAGCGAACGCACACACCGAAGCTGGTGAATTAGACGCAGCCGTGAACGCCTATCTCGAATTACAGAAACTCCATCCGAACGAAATGCAGGTCCGCAACTTACTGGGGGAGTTATATCTGAAAAAAGGCGACTACGCTGAGGCACTATCGGCATTCCAACACGTCTACAATATCGCCCCAAACGCTGAGCATGCGCTCCATAACCTCATAGCCGCTTATCACCACTATGCGCGAAGTCTTAGCGATACTGAAGAGTACACCACAGCGATCCAGCTGCTTCAGACAGCACTTCAACTCGCGCCGACCGACCTGAATTTGCGTCTGAGTCTCGCAAACGTCTATCAAGGTGCGGGGAACTACGAACGCGCTGCTGCAGAGGTGTCGCGCGTCTTGGCGCAAGAACCGGAGAACCCACAAGCCAAGGAAGAAGAGATTAACCTCCGAATCCGACGCGGGAATTCGCTCATGGGACAACGGCAATACGCCGCCGCTATTGCCGAATTCGAGGGGATCCCTGAATCCAAGCGAAATATTGAGATTTACAACACGCTGGGGTATCTCTATCTCGTGGAGGGTGAACACCAAAAAGCACTTTCAGGTTTTGAAACCGTTCTCCAGAAAGACCCGATTAACATGCCAGCGTTCAGGAATCTATTGTCGTTAGAATCACAACTGATTCGGCATCGTTTCGAGAAAATGAAAATCGATATTCTCACCAAGGTCCGATGTACCCTCGCCCTTACTTTAATCAGACGTAAACAGACGCATGCAGCGATCGAAAAATATCAACTTGCACTGAAGTCTAAATCTGAAGAGATGGACGCGCTTCTCATTGAAACCGGTAAACACCTCGCGAACTGGTTTCAGCAATATGGCGATACAGAAAACCGTGAAATCATTATCAGGTGGGTCGAAGAACGCAGTGGTAGATGATTAACCTGCAGTGTTCATTGTCTGAATTAGGATCCTCAGAATTTAGACACTGTGGCGTTACGAAGTGAAGCACACTGAAATCCATTGGCTTCACCTTAAAAAGAAAAGGGTCAGGCAAACACGCCCGACCCAGAGTATAGATGCGCGAATGAGACGCGAGGCTGCTAAACGATGATTACTGATTACCCCCGCCACGACGACCGCGTTCACCACCCTGACGATTGCCACGTCGCTGCATTTCTGTCTGACGCTTTTTCGTCAATTCGTTGAGCTTAGCCATCTGCTCTTCCGTCAATACCTCTTTGAGGCTCGCTTGGAATTCGGGTCCGACTGTCGCGATAAGTTTCTGCATTTCGGATCTCATCGCTTGCCAATTACCGGCGGCACGTAATTCTGTCATCTTTGCTGCAAATTTATCACGAGCTGTCTGATAGACGGGCCGTGCTTTTATGAGTGTCTCATCGTCCACTTTCACAGCAAACGTCAAGTCAATCCAAGAGTTGTCAACGATAGACATGGGGTTCATCATTCCCTGCATTCCGCCTCTATTCCCACGTTCACCCCCCTGACGGTTGCCACGTTGTTGATTCTGAGCGTTTCGGTCTGGACGTTGTGCCAACGTTGCATATTCAAAAACAAAGACTCCGACAATTGCGAGGACTGCGATGGCACCGATTGCAAAAAATTTCTGTTTCATTTTTATTTCTCCTATAAGATTTTGAGTTGTGTGAATACCGCCAATGTTATTTCAAAGGCGTTCACATTTTCGTTTCGCATGTTTAGTCAAATCTGTCAACAAAAGGTTCGTTTTTTATTTTTCGCAACGTGGAAACAGACTTTGACAACCGTGATGCTACAGTAGCGGTAAGTCGTTAACAATCTCCACCGTCCGCAGGCTCACAGAGATAACACGCCCAACCAAATCCACAATATACTGAGGCTCTGTCTCACGGTTCGGGTCGTTGACAATCCCGCTCCGTCTGTCTACCTTCACACGATACTGATCTATGACCCACTCCAACGCAGAACGGTTGCCTAATTTATAGTCATACACCTCGGCGGGGATACCGTCGAGTGTGAGGAAATCGTTGTATCTCAACTGCGTCTTGTCTTTGGAAAGGTTCATCTTCTCAACGCGCCAATCTACCTTCATCCCCGGTGTTTCAATGTCCTTCAATCCATCGTATTTTGGGGCGGATTCGTAGTTGATGTGGAGGTCTGCTAACGCTGCACCTGCGTTGGCAAACCCCCAGAAATCTTCGGTAAACGGGATATGCGGGAGGTCGCGCTTAAGGTTCATCTCGTATTTCTCACGGTAGACGGGATGATGCAAGAGTGCGTAGTTATAGTGGAAGATGTCCCACTTGGTGATCGTGTCGTCGCTGTAATGCGATTGGAATTCTGCCAACGCCCAATCGGTGATGTTCTCTTGCCGGTTCGTGCCATCTTCATCGTAGGTGTAGAACGGGAAGCACTGGCTTCCATCTATAGAAGTTATCGTTAAATTTGGAATTACATTTGTTAAATAACACCAAAAGTCGGCACGTCCACCCTTACTCGGTACACATATCAC